>MFIX01000178.1:8008-10468 GCA_001780825.1 Candidatus Glassbacteria bacterium RIFCSPLOWO2_12_FULL_58_11
TCCACCCGGGGCTATTATTATCAAGCCAATGGTCAGCGTGCCTCTGCCGGGCTGTTCCCGGCCTACTCGATTACTCCCCCACCCAGCACAACGTCATTGTCATAAAAGACTACCGACTGTCCCGGCGTTATCGCGTGCTGCGGCTGCTCCAGGACAACTCTGACCCGCTCCCGGGTCTCGGGATAAACCCGGGCCGGGACCGCCTTGTGACGGTAGCGGATTTTCACCTGGGCCTGAAAAGGCTCCACAGGCGGCTCGACCAGGTAATTCACTTTCGCGGCGCTCAGGCTGTCCGAGAGCAGGTCAGCCTTGTCCCCTATTACAACCGTGTTGGTCTGCGGGTCTATCCCGGTGACATAGGCCGGACGGCCTAGCGCCACCCCCAAACCCTTGCGCTGGCCGACCGTGTAAAATGCCGCGCCCCGGTGATTGCCCAGTATGTTACCCTCCCGGTCGACCAGCGGCCCGGGCTGCGTGTTAGAATGCCCCGGATCGCTTTCTTCAGGCAAATTCTTATAGCCCCGGATAAAGTCCTCAACGCTGGCGGAATCCATAAAACAGACTTCCTGGCTTTCCACTTTCTCCGATACCGCCAGCCCGTGCTTTTTGGCAAGCGCGCGCACTTCCGCTTTGCGAAACTCGCCCAGGGGGAACATGAAACGCGCCAGGGTTGGGCGCGGGATGCCCCAGAGGAAATAGGTCTGGTCTTTGTCCGGATCGGTGCCGCGGGCCAGCCTCGGAACCGCAGGTGAATCAAGCGCCTGAGGCGCTACGGCGGTTCCCGGAGCAGAGAGCCGCAGAAGACGGGCGTAGTGGCCGGTCGCCAGAAAATCCGCACCGAGCTTGCGAGCCATGTTCCAGAGGAAGGAAAACTTGAGCCGGCTGTTGCACTCGACACAGGGGTTGGGCGTGCGGCCCTGAAGGTAGCTGCTGACAAAACAGTCAATCACCTCGCGCTTGAAAACCTCCTGGCTGTCGATCACGTAGTGCGGCGCACCCAGCGTATCGCAGACCGCCCGCGCATCCGCGACAGCTTGCAGGTTGCAGCAGCTCCGGTCGCTATGGCTCTCCTCGCCGTAACAAAAGAGCTTCATGGTCAGACCCACTACCGAATACCCCTGCTCAGCGAGCAGGCAGGCGGCCACCGAGCTGTCGACTCCGCCGCTCATTGCCACCGCCACCATTGGCTGCCCTGTCAGATTCTCCATCATTCCTGTCTCCGCTGGCCGGAACCCGGGCTCAAATTTATCAGCCGAGCGCTCCGGCTCATCTATATTTAAGAAGGCGGGGCCTTCAAGAAAGTAATCAATTCGGCGACTTTTACCTGCCGCGGATCAGCAGCATCCCGCGAAAAGAATATTTTTTCTTCGAGCTTCCCCAGCGCTCTATCGATGCCCGGCGGAGCGCCGAACCAGCCGGAAAGTTCTCTGAGATACACCCAATGGGCCGCGTCCCGGAAAACCCGAGCCCCTTGTCCGGCCCAGGCGCGGCACAGAAACTCCACCGGCTCTAGTCCGAGAAGGCTGTCAAAACTTCCCCCGGCCCGGTCGAGCGCGGCTAGGACGCCGCCTGCGCCGAGCGCAGCGGCGATCTCACCGGACAGCGGCTTGCCGTCCAGGGTGCATTCCGCGGCGGCCAGCTCCAGGGGCCAGGTAAAAAGAGTGTCCGCGGTAAGCAGCACCTGCGCCGGAGTGAATTTCTCGCCGAGCTTTTTTCCAACTCCTCCGGTAGCGCTCCCCTGACCGGTATGGCCGATTTCCGCCAGCAACAGATAAGCCCGCAGGCAGCACTCGAAAGCCGCCAGGGCCCTTGCCGAAGGCTGCGCCCCGGAAGGTTCGGAAATTACGCCAAGCAGCAGAGGCAGGCCCCGCGGAGCTTCATCCACCATCAGCGCCGCAAAAAGCGCCTCCCGCAGCGGGGCCGGATAATGCTCCCGGTCCAATCCCTCGAGCAGTCCGGTAAGTATTTTGTCGAATTCCCGGCGTTTTTGCCGGAAAATTTCGCCGGCGCCAGGGTTCATTGTCCGAGGCTTTCGCGGACCATGGCTGGAAAGGCTTCCAGCGCCTGGCCCAGCTTTTCAGGGTCCTTGCCGCCGGCGGTCGCCAGGTGCGGCTTTCCGCCACCGCCGCCGCCGGCGATCCTGGCGACTCGGGAGACCAGCTCTCCGGCTTTCAATTTGCCTTTTGAGATCAGATCATCGGTAACCGCGCAGACAAAAATTATCTTCCCCTCGTTCACCGCGGCGAACAGCGCCGCCCCGCTGACCGCCTTTTCGCGGAACGAGTCCCCCAGGCCCTTCAGGGCCTCGCTGTCCGCCTCCTCGACCCGCCGGCTGAGGACTTTCACCCCGCCTGAGAGGACCTCAGCTTGGTCAAGCCAGGTTTCGAGCTGCGCTTTGGAACTGACCAGCCGGGTCTGGGCTAGCTCGCGGCTCAAAGTTTTCTGTTCTTCGAGCAGGAT
>MFIX01000178.1:10558-10979 GCA_001780825.1 Candidatus Glassbacteria bacterium RIFCSPLOWO2_12_FULL_58_11
GGCGCGCTCGCCGGTATAAGCCTCGATCCGGCGGATTCCAGAGGCCACGCTGCCCTCAGTGGCAATGACAAACGCGGCGATCTGGCCGGTGAAATCCACGTGCGTTCCGCCGCAGAGCTCCCGGCTGAAGCCCTCCACCTCGACCACCCGGACTGTTTTGCCGTATTTTTCATTGAACAAGGCCATCGCCCCCGCGGCAACCGCCTGGTCATAGCCGGTTTCGTAGAACTTTACTTTGCGGTTGGCCCGGATCTCTTCGTTCACCTTGCGCTCGAGAGCCAGGACCTGCTCCTCGGCCAGCTTTTCATAGTGGTGGAAGTCGAAGCGCAGGTATTCCGGCGCCACCAGCGATCCGGCCTGGGTGGCGTTTTCGCCCAGCTCGGATAGCAGCGCCCGGTGCATCAGATGTGTCGCGGTGTGG
>MFIX01000179.1 GCA_001780825.1 Candidatus Glassbacteria bacterium RIFCSPLOWO2_12_FULL_58_11
TCAAAGTTACCGCAACCGCAAATACGATCATGACCGTATTGATGATCATCGCCGCCATCCTGTTCTGTTTCTTTGCGGTCCTGGCTCTGAGCCACGGTGTCGGCGAGGGAGTGCTGCTCTCGACCAAGCCGTTCATTAATCCGGCCACATTTGACAGCTCCCTGATCATGGCCGGGACCTCGGTCGCGGTGTTCTCCTATATCGGGTTCGATGGAGTTTCCACCCTGGCCGAGGAGGTGGAAAACCCGCGGATCAATATCGGCCGGGCAACCGTGCTCGTGGCTGTTTTCTGCGCTGTCATTTTCGTGATCGTGGCTTACCTGGCCCAGATGGTCTGGCCTGAGTACAATCAGCTTCCGAACGATGTCGGCGCGGTGCTGCTTATCTCCGAGCGCATTGGCGGCCTCTGGTTCAGGTACTTTATTTTCTTTATCATGATTGTCGCCGGAGTATCCTGCGCCCTGGCCGGACAGACCTCGGCCGCCCGCCTGATGTACGGGATGGGACGCGACAGGGTGCTGCCGGCGGGCAAATTCTTCTCTTATGTAAGCAAGAAGCATCAGATCCCGAGCTACAACCTGCTGCTGATCGCGCTAGTGTCGCTGGTGCTGGCCTTTATCCTCAATTTCAAAACCGCCGCCGAGATCCTGAACTATGGTGGATTTCTCGGCTTTTTCTTCGTGAACCTGAGCGTCATTTTCGAATATATGATCCGTCAGCGGCCGGAGCGCATGGGCCTGCTCAACCTCTGGCGTTACCTGATTATGCCGTTATTCGGTATGGTGGTTATCGTCATGATTTTCCTAAGCCTCAATCCGGCGGTTAGAATATACGTGACCTATTGGATGATTGGCGGCTTGGCCTACTATGCCATTCTAACTCGGGGCTTCAGCCGGGTGATAAAAATGAAAATCGAGGAATAGAACAAGCCATTCAAAAGCCCTCCGGGAGCATTCCCGGAGGGCTTTTCAGTATAAATCGGAAATCCGACCGTGAGCCTTATCTATATAATAATCCTGGCCGTGGGCCTGGCCCTGGATTCATTCTCAGTCGCTATCGGCCTGAGCCTCAGGTTCAGGTGGGACTCATTCCGCCAGTTTTTCAGACTCTCTTTTCATTTCGGACTGTTCCAGTTCCTGATGCCGATCATCGGCTGGAGCGCCGGGAACGAGCTGGCCTCCCGGATCAGGGGTTACGATCACTGGGCCGCGTTTCTGCTGCTTTCTTTTATCGGGATCAAGCTGATCCGGGAGCAGCACGAGGACAACCGGACCGCGGGGATATCCGATCCGACCCGGGGGAAGTGGCTGGTGCTTCTTTCCCTGGCCACCAGCATCGACGCCCTGGCGGTGGGCCTGAGCCTTTCCTTATACAACGTTTCAATCTTTTTTCCGAGCCTGATATTCGGTATAGTGGCCGGACTTTTTACTCTGTCGGGAATGTACTATGGCAACCGTCTGGGGAACTCTCTTTCAGGCTACCTGGGAAAAGCCGGCGGGCTGATCCTGATCGGGATCGGGGTAAAAATTCTGCTCGGGGATTTATTTTTATGAAGATATTTTCCGGTAGAAAGCTCCTGGGCCGCACCCCGACCAGATACGGGCATAAGTATTCTCTCTGCCGGGATTGCAGCATTTTTTTAAATGCAGGATAAATATCTTTTGTGGCGGCAGAGCCGGCTCAAAGCAGCCTGAGCAGCTCGAGCAGATCGAAAATGTTGGTGCTGTCATCGCCGTTGAGGTCCGCGCAACCATTGGTTTCAGCCACGCCGGAAAGAATCCGCAGCAGGGCGAGCAGATCGAAAATATCGACTTTGCCGTCCCCGCTCACATCCCCCCGCATCAGGCAGGCCCGGCCCGGGCGCAAAGCCACCGCCCCGGCCTGAAACACTCCGGCTCCCTCCGCAAAGTCCACTCCGCCTAGGTCGCCGGTAAGTTTGTTCAGGGAAAAACTCACTTCCACGCTGTCTTTTTTCGCGCTGGATCGCGGATTAAAGACCAGCCCCAGGATTTCACCCTCTCCGGCCAGACCGTAAGGCGTGCTCCCTTTTACTCCCAGCTTGCCTTGAGACACCAGGGTGGTATCGAATTCCAGATAGAAGTCCCAGGGGTGAAAACCGGTCTGGAGCGGGAGGTTGGGAGCAAGAATATCCGCGCGCCAGCTCAACTCCAGCTCGAATGAGCGCAGGGCTGTGGCCGAGCGGGTAAAATCCGCATTAATGCTGTATTTGAGGCTGTCGGTCCAGAGCGTATCCGGCGGCTCAAAATTTCCTTTAAGGGCCAGCGAATCCTTCTCCACTGTGATAAGATTCGCCAGGGCGGCGGTGGCATTCGCCCGGCCGTAGCCCCATAAATTATCCGGCGTAGCGGAGGTCAGGCTGTCCCGGGTAGCCGTGCCGGTGAGCAGGTCCTTGATCCGCTGCGTGTTGAGCGTGGGGTCCGCCTGAAGCAGGAGGGCGCAGATACCGCAGACAATCGGCGCGGAAAAGCTGGTGCCCCGGCTTACTGTATGGATGCTGTCCGGAGCGAAAAACAGCCGCTGGTAGCCTCGCGAGGTCCAGAAGATCGAAACCGGGCCGACATCCTCAGGCCAAGCCGAGCGGCTGAGCGCGGAAAGCACCCACTCGCCGGGCGCGGTGATCTCCGGTTTGAGCACACCCTTGCGGTTCGGCCCCAGGCTGCTGAACGCCGCCAGTTCGCCGGGGACCAGGGCGCCGATCACCTGGGCGCCCCGGGCGATGCCAGCCTCCAGGGAGGGCCAGTCCGTGCGGGAGACATACGCCCCGACACTGATCACTTCCGGCGCGGTGGCCGGCTCGCCCACCGTGCCCTGTTCATCGATATGGGTCGTAAATTTGGCCTCCAGCGCCCCGGAAGAGTACATGTAGGCATCGAAGGAGCCTGTGCGCCCGGACATACTCAGGGTCCAGAGCCCCTTGGCGATCTGGATGTCCCGGGATGGACCGTGAAGGTCAAATTGAGAGTAGCCGCCATCATAGAGATCGATCCAGATCAGCCGGTCGCCGTTCTGAGTCTGCGGGCCGCCAAATGAATTAAAGACCTGCACTATACCGACCGAGGTGATCAGGGGGAAAGAATCGACAGCGCCGTCAGAATAAAAACCCCAAACTGAGGAGTCCGGGGAATACACGGACAGCTTGACCCCCGGCTGGCCGTGTGAGAGCCAGACCTCGAGATGCATATCATCGCCGTTATCGCCCACACCTTCCACCATGAAACCCAGGTTGATCGTACTGTCCGCGGCGGATTCGGTGAATTTACCGGAGGCGTGCTGACGGTCGGTGCGTTCATTGCCGGCGGAAACTGTCAGCGCCCGGCCTGTGCGGGAAGGCTTGGCGAAGCCGGCAACGTATTTGTCATAGTCGCTGGTCCCGTCGTGCGAACCCAGCGAGCTGCCCAGGCTGAGGTTGATTGCGCAGGGGCGGCCCAGGGCCCGGGCCAGTGAATCCACAAAAGCCAGGCCGTTATAGATGTTGTAGGAGTCAAGCAGAGTATCCATCGGGGCAGCATTGATTTTTACGGCGATAATCTCCGCTCCCGGCGCGGCCCCGCCGTAATGGTTGAGCGTATCGCCCTCCCCGCCCGGACCGCCGGCCGCGCATCCGGCGACCAGGGTCCCGTGGCCCATGTAATCGGCCTCGCGGATGTTGCCCTCGCCGTTAAGCGCCCGGTTGATTTTGTCTTGGGTCACCAAGATTCCGCCGTAAGGGCTGGCCACGCCGAAATCGCCGCCTTTAAGTGAATTAATGTTATCACTCAGGTCAAGTATGGCGGCGATGCGCGAAGTGCCGTCCTTGCGCCGGAAATCCGGGTGGCGCCAGTCGATGCCGGTATCGATAATCCCGACCAGCACTCCCTCGCCGGTAATCCCGAACTTGGTTGGAGCCCAGGCCGTGCGGACCGAAACCATCCCCGGATCATCATAGAGTTTCGCGCGGCCGGGGGTGCTGATAAACTCGATTGCCGGGTCTTCGGCGGCCTCCGGCAGGTGCTCGATATCCACCAGCGCCGTGGCCACGCTCCCCTGCCGGGCGACCAGCCTGACATAGGGGGACTGAACTGTCGCGGATTCATCCACCAGCCGGACCACGGCGCGGCTGAGCGCTGGAACAGCGGCCGAGGCGCTTAGTTGCGGGCCGGCATTCCCGGTCTTGAGCTGCCAGGCCAGGCGCATCCGGGAATCAACTTTGAGTTTCCAGTCCGGCGCGGCAGCGTCGGAACGGGTAGCGATAAAAAACAGGAAGAGGAAAAAAATGCGGAGCAGCCCCAACTTGGGTGCCATTTAAGGGTCCCGGAAAACGTGATTTTTGGATTATGGTTTCACAGGATAGTAGAAGTATCGCAAATAGTACCCCGGCCCGGCGGCTAAGTTCTGATCCCCGCGGGCCTGTTCATTGATTGCCTGAGAATAATTTTTTCCCGCCCAGGAGCCGCTCCAGCCGCCGGTGGTCTTTCCTGAGGTGAAAGGTGCGGCGGGAGGAAAGCACTACTCTGCCGGGGGCCAGCCCGGGAGCGCGGCTGACATTCTTGCGAAAGGTATAATCGACATCCGCGACCGGCTCATCCTTGAGGCTGCTGTAAAAATGCGCCAGATGGGCGGCATCCAGCAAGGCTTCCTCGGTGTAAGCGCCTTCCCGGAGACAGCTCAGCACCACGTGCGCGCCGGTGCTTCCCGAAACGTGCAGCCAGAGGTCCCGGCCGCGGGCTACCCGGAAGGTCAGCTCATCGTTGTCCTGCGGTCCCCGGCCCACCAGGATCAGACTACCGTCCGCGGCCCGGAAACGATGATAAGGCAGCCTGGTCTTTACTGCCGGGCTGCGCTCCGATGATTCCTTTTCCGCCGCGATATTCAAGCCCGCGCCCGCGGCGAAATTCTCGATCTCCTCCACTGTCGCGCATTGTTCCAGGCTGGAAATGAGCTCGACGAGGCGCTCCAGCTGGCGGCAGATCTCCTCCAGGTGCGCCCGGGCATATTTCACACCGCTTTTCAGCTTCTTATACTTCTTATAGTAGCGCTCGATATTCTCCTGCGGCGAGAGCGCCGGCTCGAGCGGGATATTACGGTTGCGGCCGGATTCGGAGGCATAAATGTCCGGCAGGTGGACCATGGACTGGCCGCGTTTCAGGCTGCGGAAGTTGGCGGCCAGGATATCGGCCGAGCGGCGAAAATTCTCGGCTGAGCTCTCGCTGGCCACCGTTTCCTCATGGGCGGCCTTCAAGCGCTCGAGACGCTTGCGCTCGCGGGAAAACTCTTTGGCGATGCGTTTCTTCCGCTCCTCTATCTTGTGCGCCGCCGCCAGCCTTTCGTAGAGGAGCGCCGCCGCCTCATTGTAGCTCTCCAAGGCCTCCGCGGCCCGCAACTCGGCGATCCGGTCCGGCCCTTGCCCCGTTCCAGGCAAGCCTGCCGGCGGCTCCGCCGGCGCATACTGCGCGCCGGGATGGTTCCCCCGGCTGCGGCCCGCGGACTTTTTCATCTCCGCCAGGATCCCGGCCTGCTCATCGAGCAGGTAGCAGTTGCCGCCGGCCGGGAAAAGCTCGGCGACCAGGCGGCACTGCTCCCCGCCCTTTCCGGAAAAATGCAGATACAGCACCCGATCGTTCTCCACTTTCTCCAGCCGGGTGAGCGCGGCGCCCTGAAGCCGAGAGCGGAGTTTCATACAGAAATCGCTCGCCTCCCCGGCGCTCCCGCCCGTGCGCTCCCCAGCCAGGTAAAAGCCGGTCAGGCCGGCGGAAAGCCTGAGAGTCAGATAGTACTTCCTGTGTTCGGAGAAAAGGGCGAGCTGAAGGCAGTCTGCATCCGGATGGTAGATTTTCTCGACCCTGGCCGATTCAACCAGGGGTGCGATTTCCCGGCAGAGAAACTCGAGCTGGTCCCGGGTCATATTCTGAGACATGATAAGCGGTCCATGAGCAATGACATGATTCTCTCAATAATAATTAAATCAGGATAGCCATTCCCGGCCCGGCTGTCAATAAGACCCCGCAAAAAGGCCGGGTTGCGCTGCGAATAGAGATCTACAAAGACCGCCAGTTTCGCCGCAGATTTGGGTTGACTGCGCGGGTACACTTTACCATTTTCTCTGCTTACCGCCAAAACAGCCGTACCCAGCGCTCCGGAATGCGAGGCCGACCGTGAAAAGTATGAATGTATACGATTACGCCGTGGTTGCAGCCTATATGGTAATGATGGTCTGGATCGGGATTTATTTCATGAGATACAACCGTGGGGGAAGCGATTATTTCAGGGCCGGCAATAAGCTGAACTGGTGGATCGCCGGTCTTTCCGCGTTCATGAGCTCGTTCAGCGCCTATATGTACACCGGCGGCGCAGGCATAATTTATCAGGAAGGTCTGACTGGATCGTTCATTCTGGGCTCCACGGCGCTCGGCATATTGGCTGGATATCTGCTGTTCGCCAAGCTCTGGCGGCGCAGCCGTGTCACTACCATACTCGAATTTCTCGATGAGCGCTTCAACCTCAGCTCGCACCAGGTGGCAAGCTGGACTTATATTCCGTTCAATATCCTCTATTGCGCCACCGCCCAGTACTCGCTGGCAATATTTATCACCGCCGCCATCGGGATGGACATTTCCTATGTGATCTGGATCTGCGGCCTGGTGATCATGGTCTATACCCTGCTGGGCGGGCTGTGGGCAGTCGCAATAACCGATGTGGTCCAGTTCCTGGTCCTGCTTCCGGTATCTCTTGTTCTGGTCCCTCTCGCGCTGCTGAAAGTGGATAATTTCCACTCCTTTTTTCATTCCATGCCGCCGGGCTATTTCTCGATTCCCTCCCAGCAGTACCCCTGGTACTGGCTGCTTGTCCTGATGCTGCTCCTGGTCCACGGACAGAACACAAACCCGAATGCCCAGCGCTATTTCAGCGTCCGGGATGAGGCCGAGGCAAAAAAAGTGGCCTTACTGTGTATGCTGCTGTTTATCGCGGGAATCATGACCTGGACCGTACCGCCGATGGTGATGCGTTACCTCTATAACGATCTGAGCCCTTATATTTCCCTGCCGAACCCCCATGAAGGCTCGTACGTGGTAATAGCCATGATGGTGCTGCCCCACGGGCTGATCGGCCTGATGATTTCGGCAATTTTCGCCGCAACCATGTCGTCGATCGCCTCGCAGTATAATTCAATCTCGGGAATTATCACCAAAGACATAGTCGCCAAGCTGGCCGGACGGGACTTCACCGCCCGCAGCCAGTTGTTGCTCGGCATGGCGGCAACCCTGGCGGTGGGTATTATCACGCTCTTACTGAGCCTGGCAATGGCTGGTTCGGGCCAGGGATCGTTCAAGACGATGATGAAACTGAGCAGTCTCACCGGCACGCTGATCGCCACCCCTTTGCTGCTGGGCTTTATCTACCGCAAAGCCCCGAGCTGGTCGTTCATGTTTTCTTTCACGCTCAGCGCTATTGTCACCCTGCTGGTGGCCTTTTTCCCGCCCCTGGTCGATTATCTGGCAAGCCTGGGACCGGCGATGGAATTTACGGTTACCACTCTAGCTATTTTCTTCACCGGCCTGATCGCTTTTCTGATCTCGCCTTTCATTTTCAAGTCCAGCCAAAGGGAGGCCGCCCGGATCAAGACCTTTTTCACCAGGCTTGATACGCCGGTGGACACCTCCCGGGAAATTGACGACAGCCCGATCGATCATGCCCCCCTGGCTGGCTTCGTTGGCTGGATGTCGATTATCCTCGGAGCGCTGATCCTGCCGTTCACTTTTATTCCTGCGCCGCTCCCCGACCGGATGATAAACCTCTCGCTCGGCTCGATCCTGGTCGCTTTCGGTGGCCTGCTGTATTACCTGGGAAAAGAGGAAGAGCCTGAGTATGGCAGGAAACAGGAGTCAGGAGTCAGAAGCCGGAAGTCAGAAGCCAGAAGATAAAGCCAGGAAAAGATTATTAAGCCCCGGATAAATCGACCTGATACTTACGAAAACTTTAGAAACTTTTTTTGAACTTATTCTGAATTCTGACTCCTGACTCCAGAATACTTTTCCCGGGCTGATGAAACCTTGTTGCCGGCGACTTACTTTTTCCCATGAGCCAGCGGATTGTCTCCTACCCAGCGCTCATCGACCGGCTCGCTGGCCGGCTGGTAGCGCGTGTCGATAGTGATCCGGAGACGGTTCTCGGGCGAGCTGTTGTCCAGCGAACAGTGCAGAGTGAACATGGTGAACACGAGCATGTCCCCAGCCCTGAAATCAGCGGTAAGCCAGCGGCCGCCAAGCTCTTTCTGCACCGCGACCGGGTCCTCGCTGTACCATCCGCCCACCGCCCCGCCGTAAGGATTCTTATCCCGGTCCCGGTCCACATCCAGCTTACCGTAAGACTGCTGGAGCCCCTCCTGAAGGTGGGAGTTTTCCAGGATCAGCAGGGCGCCGTTATTGCGCGGGACATCCCCCACCGGGATCCAGGTAGTATGCAGGTTTTTAGTCCCACGGCCCATGTACACCCAATCGTAATGGATGCCCGTGTACCCTCCGACCGGTACGGTGCGCACCCAGATATAATCCAGCGGCCGGACCTCGCAGCCGAGGTAGTTTTCATAAAATCTCTTTAGGTTCCCACGGTGGCAGAGCTCGCGGACCGCCTCGCCGGTGCGCAGGGACTTGAGAAAAGCCTCCTGATCGACAGCCGCGCGGTTCGAGGTCCCCGAGGAAATTGCCTCGAGCAGGGGCTTGGTTTTATCCAGCTCACCCACCGCGTCCAGCTTTTCCAGAATTTCCCGGCGCGCCGCCAGAACCACATCCCGGTCCAGTCCACCGCGAATGAACAAATAACCATCCTCGGCCATCCTCCGTCGCAGAGCCGCGGCATCTGCAGCCAGCTCAGTGGACTCTCTCAAAGCTCCGAATTTTTCCGGACTGTTATCGAGCGCGATTTTGTTCGAAGTCAGTATTTGCGGCACTTTATCAACTCCTTTAGAAGTGTGTTGGAGTATTTCCAACGCGGCCGATATTTTCCAGGCAGCGTAGGGGCGGGTTGGCGTGCTTCGCACGGATCTCCGCCATGCCAGGCATGGCTACGGTTGAAACCCGTCCCTACAAATGCTTGTATTTTCTAATGTTAAGTTGTCATAAATAAATCATTTATCTCAATCAGCAATTAACAATGAATATTCAACACGCTGCAGTTCTCGAAGAAATTAATCAGCCTGAATCCATTCCATATTCAAAGGTCATCGAAACAGTGTTTGTTAATAAATCTCAATCTCTTTTGCAAATTTACATAACCTGTCGGGAAAAATCAATTCCAATGTCCTGATTTTTCACTGGTCACCGTGGGATATCTGGTAAAATAACGCGGAAAATTTTTAGCGGGCTTTTTTCAGGTTTTCGTATAGTTTTTCGAACTCATCGGCCTGGAGCAGGATCATCTGGGCCTGGGCGATATCGCCCGAGTTGTAGACAATTGCCTTGTTCTGGGCCACCTTGCTGAATTTCTCCAGCCGGACATGGCCCGATACGGAAAGGTTCTGGAGCTGCAGGATCGCATCTTTTACGCCGTACCCCAGCGTGCTGATACAGTCTTTGACGTAGCGGTCAAAATCATAATGGCTGTAACCTTCTTCATCCGTGGGCAGGGCGCCGGCGGAATTTTTCAGGAAGAAAAGGATTTCCTGCGCCTTGTCAGCCAGAAGCGAGTACTTGCGGCTGGGCACGGGGAATCCCGGGATGTAGCTCAGTTTCTCGGAGAGAAAATCGATAAATGCCCCAAACAGTTGGGGGTCCGGAATTACTATCAGCTTATCATCTTTCCGGTCGCTTTCCGCGAACTCGATCAGGCCGCTGGTGGTCAGCAGATTGATGATTTCCACGATCTTTTCATGCACGATCGCCAGGACGCGGCAGGCATCCAGCACCGTTTCCTGATGGGACAGGGCCTTTCCCCTGCCGCGCGCGATACCCTTGAGAGCGGCCAGGGTATGTATAAGCACACAGATACTGTAGAGCAGGCGCTCGCGCTGGCTGAGCACGCTGACCATCCGGCTGGTGTGCCTTAGCCTGTCGCTCAGGGCGCTGAACAGCGGCCGGACTTCCTTGGGAATGGCATTGAGGATGGCCTGGAAGCGGCCGCGGTCAACAATGCTGAGCAGGGTCGGCGACTTGGCCGTCACCGTCGCCGAGCGCGGGCTGCCGTCCAGCAGGGACATCTCGCCGAATATGCTGCCCGGACCGAGAGTATCCAGCACGACCCGCTGGCCCTCGATAATCTTGGTAATTTCCACTTCGCCGGCCAGGATGATATACGCGCTGTCACCCGGGGTGTTCTCGCGCAGGATCACCTGTCCGGATTCAAAGCGGTGACTTTTGCTTTTCTCAACCATTACGCTGGATGATAGTCGTGTTGAATTTTCAAAGATTCCGGGAAGCGGGTAATTAGCTTGCTTTCCGCAACCGGGTTCTGTCAGGAGAATCGGACTGCCGGACCGACACTTTAATATTTCACTCGCCGGACTGAAAATCATTTTTTGAACTTTAACACAAACCGGAGCATTCGGGCAATATTAATATTAAAATCCATACTGCTATTACATTATGGCTTGCTAATTAATTCCGCAGATTTTCCCGGGCCGGCCCATTCCCCTGCTCTCCGGCCACCCGATTTTTGCGAACCAATGTCCACCCCGATATGACTCTTATTTAATCTCCAGCAGGTATTCCAGCGGTCCCTGGTCGATCCGCTCCGCGCTGGAGAGGATCCCCACCGCGCCGGAAAGCCCACCGTGGCCATCCACATCGTAATTGAAAAATGGCAGGAATGGAAATCTAAGGCTGGTCTTGCCCTCGGGAACGCTCAGGCGCCATTTATCCGTTTCAAGGCTGCCGCCGAGGGCGTTTTCCGCGACCTGCATGCGCTGTTCGGAAAGAGTGTATGAAGCAGCCTCCCGTCCCGCGGCAATTTTCCAGCCGGTCTTGAGCTGGAGCTGGAGGTTGCATTCATAACGGTTGGGCCAGAGCTGCGGCTCGGCCAGCTCGGTGTAAGAAGCGGAAAAGGCAGCCTTGCGCTCATCCAGAATCCTCACCTTCAGCGCCCCGCGGAAAGTCTCGAAGCCCAGTTCGAGAGTGGCGCTGTCGCCCGCGGCGGTAATCCGGCTGCTCAGGGGCTGGTAATCCACGCCGCTGTTGCTGGGTTCCATCAGCAGGGTGGAAATCTGCGGCTGGCGCTTGGTGTTGCCGCCGCCGATCACCAGCCCGGTCCCGGAATGCCAAATTTCGAGGTAGGTGTAACGGTCCAGGAAAAAGCGGTTGCCCTCCCAGGGCCGGCTGATAATTCCGGACAGGGTAATTGTCCAGGGTCCGCGCCGCATGAGATAAGCGCCGCTGGCGAGGCGGAAGTCGAAGCTTTTCATTTCCTGCGGGATGGCCGTTTCCTCCCCCGGCTCGCTGTATTTTATCGCATCCACATAGCGCGAGAGGGCCACCGGGTCGAGGCGCTTGAGCTCCCCGGACTCGATCCGCGCCAGGTAGGCCTCGGTCATCACCCGGCAGAATCGCCGCCCATCCGGGAAATGGCTCAGGGCCATCAGCCCCCGGACCGGGGTAAAACCGCTGTCGTAACGGTTGCGCTCATCGATAACCGCCACCGGCGAGCCATCCGGGTAGGTAAAAGCCAGCAGGAAATCCTTTGTCCGCCGCAGGGCCTCCAGGGCTTCCCGGTCGCCGGTCCAGGCATAATACAGTCCCACCCCATCCATGGTCAGCCAGCTGTAGCGCACCACCGGCCCAGCGTGCTCGGCCCAGTAGCCATCCGGGTTCTGTGTCCGCACCAGCGCGTGGAAAGCCCGCAGGGCCAGGCCGCACCATTCCGGCTTGTCCAGGATTTTTCCCGCCAGATAAACCGCCGCGGAATAATAGCCGTAGTGGTTGGGGCTGCTGCCTATCTCTACCGCGGTCAGATGCGGCTTGCCCTCGGTTTTCTCCAGGTAGCCGGCGTAAATCGTGCACCAGCGCGTGAATCCGGCCTTCCAGCTCCGCTGCTGTTCGGCGGTGAGCTCCTGCTCCACCTGCTGGTAAGCGGCCATCCAGGCATAGACCGCCCAGTGGCTCATGGGCCAGAAGGAGGCCGGCTCGAAAGCGGCCAGGTAATTCCCACAGCGTTTGACCGCCTCCAGCACCCGCTTGTCGCCGAAATACGGGTTGCCGGGATATTTTGTCGAATAGAGCCAGGCCAGGGGGTAAATCACCATCTGGTCGTTTTCAGCGAGAATTGCCGATCCGGCCCTTCTTGCGGCGAAAGGCGGAGCGAAAACTCCCCGCGGATCCTGGTTTTCCAGCAGGGATTCCACCGGCTTGACCAGCAAGCGGACATATAGCCCAGCCACTGAGGGTGGATTCGCCGCGTACCCCGGGTCATTGGCCAGGCAGGAAACGAGCAGAATCGGTAATAAAAATTTTACTAACCTTCCGCTATTCATATTCGTATTCTCCAATCATTTTTGGCAGGTAAAATTATAAGCTCGAATGCTCAATATTATTGCCTCTCGAAACGTCTGGCAAGCCATATCATAAATGGCGATTTGGGACAAAACGCCCATGGCCCCACTTGACAAATCGCCGCTCAATTTATAAAATGAACCCCTTATTCCAATAAATGACCGGAGAGTCAGCCTAAGAAATGCCAAAAATAAAAGAAAAACGCAAGCGCCTGCTCGAGCAGTTTACCCGACGGCAAATCAAGGAAGCCGTGGCGCAGATTATCACCAGCGTGGGAGTCCAGGACCTGACCATGGACAAGATCGCGGTGGAGGCCGGAGTGGCCAAGGGCACGCTCTATCGTTATTTCAGCACCAAAAACGAGCTGCTCCGCGATACTGTGGACACCTGCCTGGCCCAGATGGTAGAGGAACTGCAGGCGATCCTGGAGAGCCGGCTCCCGGCCGAGGAACGATTGGGAAAGATGATCTCCCGTCACTTGAGTTTTTTCGATGAGCACCGGGACTTTTTCCGGGTACTGCTCTACGAGCGGAACCTGTGCCAGTCCAGCCGTGCACGCTCTGGCAACAGCGTGTACCGCTCTTTTGTCGAGAAAACAGCCGGAGTCATCGCGGAGGGCACCCGCTCCGGAGTTTTTCGCCCGGTGCCGCCGCTTAAAGCGGCGATGGTCATTATCGAGTCCAATATCGCGGTGATCAGCCAGCGGCTGCTGGTCGCCCGGCCCGAGCCGTTGGAGAAAGAAGCTGAGGAGCTGCGGGATTTTTTCCTCTACGGGTTAGCCAGCCGGCCGCGACAAAATGCGGAGCATCCATGATCCAGCTTTTTTTAACTCGCCTTAGCGTGCCTAAACTTATCTGCGCCGGAGCGATACTCTCCCTGCCGCTGCTGGGACCGGCTGGCTGCTCGGCTGTCCTGAAAGGCAGCGCCGTATCTCAGACCGCGGCCCGGCCGAGTGTCCAGTGGCAGCCGCCCCAGAAGATGCCGCTGCCCGTGGATACGGTTTCCAAAGCCGCAAAAGTGCCGCCGGAGGTGCTGGCGAACCTGCAGAGCCTGACTCTGGAACAGATCGTCGATATCGCCCTGCGGAACAACCCGGATACCCGGACAAGCTGGGCCTCGGCGGTTGCCGCGGCGGCTAAATTGAACAGCGAAAAAGGGGCCTGGTTGCCCAGCTTCGATGTGCAGGCCAACGCCAATAAATCGCAAGGCTCGGTGGCCGCCGGCCGCTTTTCATTCAACCAGTTTACCTACGGCCCCTCGGTCAGCCTGAACTACATACTTTTCGATTTCGGCAAGCGTGGGGCGGATATCGACGCCGCCCGCCAGGCCATGTACTCGAGGAATTTCACCCACAACTCCACGCTGCAGAATGTGGTCCTGCTGGTGGAGACGGCTTATTTCAAATATCTGAACGCGAAAGCCCTCTTTCAGGCCGAGGAGACCTCATTCAAGGAGGCCCGGGAAAACCTGGAGGCCGCCGAGCAGCGACACAAGGCCGGGCTGGCTACAATCGCCGATGTCCTGCAGGCCAAGACCACTGTCTCCCAGGCCCAGCTCGGCCTTCAGGATGTGGAGGGCCGGATCAAGACCATCCGCGGAGCCCTGGCCACGGCCATCGGCCTGGACGCCAATGTCGAGTACGATGTCGGCTTCCTGCCGAACGAGCTGCCGGTGAATCTGGTTTCCGAAACCGTCGATAACCTGATCGCCCAGGCCGAGAGTTTGAGACCCGACCTGGCCGCGGCTGGCGCTTCGGTCCGCGAGGCTGAGGCAAACGTCCTGTCGAAAAACGCTGAGCGCCTCCCTTCGATAGCGCTCAGCGGGCTGATCGGCAGGGACTATTTCAACAGCCGGGACCGCTACAGCAACAACAAGCGGGCCGGCGTGGCGCTCAGCTTCCCGCTGTTCAGCGGCTTCTCGATGGAGAACGATGTCCTCGAGGCGCAGGCCGAGGCCGAGGCCGCGCGGGGAAGGTTTAAATCACTGAAAAACAGGGTCGTGCTGGATGTCTGGACCAGCTATTACACCATGAAAACCGCCTCCCAGCGCATGGAGACCAGCAAAGACCTGCTGGCCAGCGCCACGGAATCGCACCAGGTCGCCCTAGAGCGCTACAAGGCCGGAGTAGGCAGCATGCTGGAGCTGCTTGCGGCGCAATCCACCCTGGAGAATGCCCGCGCCCTGGAGGTCATGGCACGCACCGACTGGCTGCTCTCTATCGCCCAGCTCGCTCATGATACTGGAACGCTATGGACTTATGAAGAAACCGCCGGGGGCTTCAAGACCGGACAACCGGAAAAGGAAGAGCAAAAATGACTGGATCTGTCAAATTAATAGGCTTCTCTCAAAAGCGAAGAGCCGGTCTCAAATTGAGATTGCCGGTCCTCCTGGCTCTCCTGCCGGCAATACTGGTTTCCTGTAACAAGCCGGGCGGCCAGAGCGCTCCACCGGCGGTCCCGGTGTCAGTAGCCAGGGTGGAAATAAAGAATGTGCCGCTCGAGATCCAAGATATCGGCACTGTGGAGGCTTATAACACAGTCTCGGTCAATTCGAGGATCGGCGGAGAGCTGATTAAAGTGTACTTCGAGGAAGGCCAGGATGTCAAAGAGGGCGAGCCGCTGTTTCAGATCGACCCGGCCCCGTATCGCGCCGCGCTTGAAGGGGCGCGGGCGAACCTGGAGCGCGATTCGGTCCGGGCCTGGAACGCCGGCGAGACTGTCAAGCGCTACGCCGAGCTGATCGGCAAGGAATATATCACCCAGCAACAGTACGATGACATGCTCGCCGAGTCCGAGGCGCTTAAGGCCACGGTTCGCTCCGACCGGGCCGCGGTGGATAACGCCCGGCTGAACTTCGATTACTGCTTCATCCGTGCTCCGTTGGCCGGCAGAACGGGAAGGCTGCTGGTCCATCAGGGCAATATTATCAAAGCCAATGACATCCCCCTGCTGGTCATACACCAGATCCAGCCGGTCTATGTCCGGTTTACCGTACCGGATCAGTATTTGAACCAGTTGCTCGAATACAGCCGCGGGGGCAAGCTCGAAGTCCGGGCCGCGTCCACCGAGGACGGCCAGGAGATAAATACCGGCGAGCTGAGTTTTGTCGATAACTCGGTCGATCAGTCGACAGGGACGATAACCCTGAAAGCGCTGTTCCCCAACGCAAACCGCTTGCTCTGGCCGGGGGAGTTTGTCAATGTCTCGCTGGTCCTGAAAACGATCCAGGGCGCGGTGGTCCTGCCCTCCCGGGCGGTCCAGTCCGGCCAGAACGGAGATTTCGTCTATATCGTCGGGCCGGACAATACCGTCGAGTCCCGCCCGGTGACAGTCTCCTACAGCTTCAAGGAGCAGACAGTCGTTGAAAAAGGGCTGGATGGCGGGGAAACGGTGGTGACCGATGGACAGCTCCGGCTCTATCCGGGGGCGAAAATCGAATTGACCGAGGGCGTCGGGACAGGGAAGGCAGGCAGTTCATGAGTTTTTCCGAGTTATTCATCCGCCGTCCGGTCGCCACGACTCTGATCATGCTGGCGCTGCTCATTTTCGGGATCGCCGGCTACCGGCAATTGCCGGTCTCCGACCTGCCAAATGTCGATTTCCCAACCATCCAGGTCTCCGCGTTCCTTCCAGGCGCGGGTCCCGAGACCATGGCCTCGGCGGTAGCCACGCCGCTGGAAAAACAGTTCTCGACAATTGCCGGGCTGTCCTCGATGACCTCGAGCAGCTCGCAGGGCTCCAGCAGCATCACCCTCCAGTTCGATCTCAGCCGCGACCTG
>MFIX01000180.1:0-1634 GCA_001780825.1 Candidatus Glassbacteria bacterium RIFCSPLOWO2_12_FULL_58_11
AAAAGAACCGCGTCCCCCTTGGCCGGATCAGCCCACTGTTCCAGCAGGCTCTGCTCTGCGCCGAGGACGCCGATTTCAATGAACACGCCGGCATCAGCAAGACCGGAATTCTCAGGGCCCTCTGGCAAAACTGGCGCGCCGGGAAGATCGAAGGGGGCGCCAGCACGATCACTCAGCAATTGTCGCGCAACTACTTTTTCAGCCTCGAACAGACCCCCACCCGCAAGATCAAGGAAATCCTCCTCGCTATCCAGCTCGAGTACTCTTTCAGCAAGGAGGAAATCCTCGAGGCTTACTGCAACAATATGTATTTCGGGAGCGGCGCCTATGGTGTGGAGGCCGCGAGCCGCGTCTTTCTGGGCAAGCACTCGGACCAGCTCAGCCTGGCCGAGAGCACGCTGCTGGTGACCCTGCTCAACGGCCCGGGACTCTACAACCCCTATGCGCACCCCGGAAAAGCCCGCGGCCGCCAGCTCTGGATCCTGCGCCGGATGGAAGAAATGGGAGTGATCGGCGGTCCGGAGCGGCTGGCCGCCGAGAACGAGGAACTGCGTCTGAAACGCTATGGCGACGCGGAGACACGGTCCAATTATTTCCTCGATTATGTCAAGGAGCGGATCAGCGAGCAGTTCGGCGAGCAATTCCTGTATTATGGCGGGCTCAAGGTTTACACTACCCTGGACCAGCGGCTGCAGGCCGCGGCGGTGGCCGCGGTGAGCGGCAGCCTGAAAAGGCTGGACAGCGCATTCAGCCTCCCGGATTACGACCTTCAAAGCGACCCCGACCTTCGGGCCAACTACCCGCAGGGCGCTCTTGTGGCCGTCGAGGCCGGCACCGGCTCGATCCTGGCTCTGGTCGGCGGCAGGGACTACCGGACGAGCCAGTTCAACCGGGCGGAAAGCAACAACCGCCTGCCTGGCAGCGCATTCAAGCCTTTCGTTTATTATACGGCGCTCCAGGAGGCGGGACTCACGCCGGCCTCCACCCTGGTGGATACCGCGGTCACTTACCAGCTTCCCACCGGCCAGAACTGGAGCCCCAGCAATTTTGAAAATGATTTCCTGGGCCGGATGACCCTGAAAAAGGCCCTCGAAAAAAGCCGCAATGTCATCGCCGCTCAGCTTATCGAAATGGCCGGCCCGGAGCGGGTGGAGCAGACCGCCCGCCGGTTCGGGCTCAAAGGTCCGATCATGCCCACGCCCTCGCTGGCCCTGGGGACCAGCGGCGTCTCGCCGATCGAGATGGCGGCGGCCTTTGCCGTGCTGGCCAACGGCGGAATCTATTACGAGCCTTATGCAATCAAGCGGATCGAGGATGCCCGGGGGAACGTACTCTTCGATCTGATCCCCCGCGGCCGCGAGGTGGCCAATCCGCAGGTGGTTTACCAGCTTGTCGATATGATGGAAAACGTAGTGGATCATGGCACCGGAGTGGTGGTCCGCAGCATGGGCTTCAACCTGCACGCGGCCGGCAAGACCGGTACTACCAGCGACTATCGGGACTCCTGGTTCGTCGGCTTCACGCCGGGCTTGAGCGCGGCCTGCTGGGTCGGATTCGATGACAACCGCGAGATGCGGTTCACCCAGAATGGCGTTAATCTGGGAGTCACCGGGTCGCGCGGCGGAGCGCCGATG
>MFIX01000180.1:1672-4568 GCA_001780825.1 Candidatus Glassbacteria bacterium RIFCSPLOWO2_12_FULL_58_11
GAGCCAGGAATTTCCGATCCCGCCCGGTATCGAGTTCGCTACCGTGGATGCCTGGACCGGGCTGCCCGCCTCGCCCCTGGCCCCGGTCAGCGAGGCCTACCGTGTGCCCCTGCTGCCGGAACAGGCCGAAGCCCTGCGCCAGAAAAGCGGCAATCCTACCGGCAGCGAGGCGGCGCCGGCATTCGACCCGCTCAAGTTCTGAGGTGAGGCAAGCGGCGACCGGAATGATTACACAATTATCAGAGGAGAACTGATATGAAGCATGTCGATTATAAATCCGTCAAATTCGAGCCTTTTGAGGGAGCGGACGCCAGGGGGGCCGGGATCCGCTGGCTGATCGGCGATAAGGATGGCGCCGAAAATTTCGCCATGCGCATGATCGAGATCGACCCGGGCGGGTACTCGCCGTGCCACAGCCACAAGTCCGAACACGAGGTGTTTGTCTGGCGCGGGAAAGGAGAGCTGCGCCTCGAGGGCTCGAACCATCCCCTGCTGCCCGGCACGGCCGTGTTCGTGCCCGGCGAGGTGCTCCACCAGTTTGTCAATGTTTCGGAGAGCGAAAAACTCGAATTCATCTGCGTGGTGCCAATCAAAAAACCATGAGCCAGTTTCTCAAATATCTTTCCGCGCGGCTTTTTTTCGGCACTTTCGCGGCGATTTTCATCGTGTTCGGCATCCTGATCTGGGTGCACGAGGTGCTGTATGCCGGACAGGTAGTGGAAGACGGCCGGATTATCCTCTGGAGCTACTCTGCTGTAGTACTGATCACCTCCGTCGCCATGAGCCTCTGGGGCCGCTGGCGGGTACGGTTCCTGCTCGAGCGCGAGCTGGACCGCCTTCACCGGGAATACCACCCGGAGCTGCTTGTACTGGCTTATCGCCGGCTGATGCGCTACCTGGAGAGCTGCTACTTCTTCCCCATCAGCCGCGAGCGCCTCTCCCGCTCTATCGCCGGCCGTTTCGGTGAGATGCTGCTCGGGATGCGGATCGAGGATGACCGGGCGCTCTCGATCTATGAGGAAATCCTGGAGCGCGATCCGGAGAACCACCGGTTTTATGATTTCCTGATCCGGGCTTACAGCCGCCAGGGCAAGCTCTCCGAGCGGAGCTTCGATTTCCTGCGCCGGCGCTATCACGAGCGCCCGGATGACCGGCTGGTGGGAGTCCTCTCCCGCGAGTACACCCTGCGCAAGAAGCTCAATTTCGAAAGCGAGCGGGTCCTTCAGCGCTGCCTTAAAATTCACCCCAGGCACCAGGCCAAGGTCCTGCGGTTTGTCATCCCGCGCCTGCTCTCCTACAAGCGCACGGATGACAACGCGGCGCTCTTTTACCTGGCCGCGGCCGAGGCCGGCCTGGGTGCCGAGGTAGGACCGCTGCTCCGCCAGCTCGACCGCAGTTACCGGGATAAATCACGGAATGACGATCTGGCTTTCCGCCTGGCCCGCGTGCTCCACGACTACCGACTGACCGAGGACACGCCGCCGGCGGAGCGGGGCGCTCCGGCGCCCGGCGGCCGGGCTGCCGGGGAGGGGATTGTATTCGAAGCGCTGGATGAAGATGATTCGGAAGGGACACTGCGCCTGGAGGGGCTGGATTACGGCGAGGACAGCCTCGAGCGCCAGCCCCTGGAGGAGCCGGCCGATTTCCCGAAAATGAGCCTCGACAGCCGCCTGCATAACCTGGCCCAGCTTCTTTTCGCCCGTAGCGGGCCGACTGTCGGGCGAAGGGGGGGGTGGCTGCGGCCCCTCGTGCTGGTGGCCTTGCTGGGCGTTCTCGGCTGGACCTCCAGGCCTTTCCTCGAGCGGACCGCCCGGGCATTCGGCAAGCGGAGCGCCGGGGAAACCGTGCCGGAAATCCGGCCCGGCGAGCCTTCCGAGGCGTCGGCCTCCGCGGGCCGGTTCGCCATTCAGGTGGGCGCTTTCAGTGACAGCGGCCGCGCAGCCGAGCTGGCACGCGGCCTGGAGCGCAAGGGATTGCACGGCCGGCTGGCGCCCTCAGCCGGCGAGGGCAGGAAAATGTTCCGGGTGCAGCTCGGCGAATTCAATTCGGACTCGGCCGCGGTCAATCAGGCGCGGGCGCTGCAGTCCAGGGGTTTGATCGAGGAGTGGCGGGTAGTGCCTGCGGGAGAAAAATGAATTGTGAGGGTTGACCCGGATACATGTCCATTTGCGAAAATGGAATAATACAGCGGAGGCCCGAAATGATTTCGCAGGCCGGAATTTATTCGGGCGGACTGTAGGGGCGACGCATGCGTCGCCCCTACGCCGGTATCCTTTTCAAAACCTGCCTCCGCATCATTGCCCGCCATAATCCGCAAAACAGAAAATTTAAACATGGTCAGGGAGTATATCCTAAATAATCCATTGCGCTGGAGTTTGAGTGAAAAAAAAATGGGGGCACGGTGCACCGTGCCCCCATTAGCAATCATTCCACAAATGCACCAGCAAAATCATCAACAATTCTTTTCGGTCAGAGCACCTTCCCCAGCGCCTGGTCCCCCAGCTCGCCCAGGCCTTTTTCCACGGCTTTGCCATAGAGTTCCAGCAGCAGGTTCAGTCCCGGCAGGGTCAGCCCGCGGCTTCGGCATTCCGCGGCCACCAGCTCGAGGTCCTTCCTGTGCAGGCGGATCCTGAACCCCGGGCTCAGATCCCCCTCTGTCAGCAAAGCGCCCCAGTGGTTCCAGATAAAGCTGCCGGCAGCGCCGGAGCCGATCACCTCGTGGGCCAGCGCCGGCTTGAGCCCCAGCTCCTCGGCGAACCGGAAGCCCTCGGCCAGGGCCAGTACGTGAAGGCCGGCCACGAGCTGGTTGCAGCATTTCATCAACTGCCCCTGCCCGGCCGGCCCGACATGAATCAGTTTCGCGGTATAATGTGACAGAACCGGCCGGGCCTTCTCA
>MFIX01000180.1:4719-21003 GCA_001780825.1 Candidatus Glassbacteria bacterium RIFCSPLOWO2_12_FULL_58_11
GACACGGCCAGTCCGGCGCGGATCAGGTGCAGGGCCATCGGGCCCCCCATCAGGCCCAGTCCCACGAAACCGACTTGCATGGGAATCTCCTCTTATCTCTCCAGGATCAAATCGAGCCGCGCCGCCGGTCACACATCATAATAAATTCTTTTTCGCTCCTCTTTCCACTTGCCCCGGGTGAAATCCGGGAAATCCACCGCCGCGCTTTTGTTCGCCACCGACTGCTTGCTTAAAGGCGTTATCACGCTCCAGCTTACCGCATCGTAAACATCCAGGGGGGTGAGGCTTTTCCGGCGCACGGCCTCGATAAACTGGTGGACCGCCAAGAAATCGCTGACTCCTCTTCCCAGGCCGCTCACTTCCATTGCGCCGAACTTTTTCCACAACGGATGCTCATATTTCTCGTAATAGCCGGCGCTGTCCTCCCAGGTCAGCGGCTTTTCACTCAAACCTTCGACATAAATTTTTTCAAAGCTGCCCATGAAAATGCCCTTCGAGGTCTGGAAGCGGAGGATCGGGTCCCAGGGCCGGGGCGACTGGGTGTCGTAGTACAGGGTCACCGTGCGGCCCTGCTCTGTGCGGATCAGAGTGGTATTGACATCCCCCTGGGAAAATTTAATTTTCGCCGCCGGATGGTCCTTGCCGAACTTCTCAACTGCATAATCGCCCAGTTGTTTGCTCCGGCTGCTCATCGAGACCATGTAGCTGAAACGGTCGGCGCGGTTGACATTCATCAGCCAGGCCGCCGGCCCCAGCGCGTGAGTCGGATAGAGGTTGCCGTTCGCCTGCGAGCGCACCTTGCTGTAGAAGTCCATCTCGCCGTCCGGACCGATTCCCAGCATACGCTCATCCTTCTGGTAGCCTACCTGGCTATGGACCGGGTCGCCGAACAGCCCGAGGTCCAGCAGATTCAGGGCCAGCATAACGTTGCGGAAGTAGCAGTAGTTCTCGAGCATCATGCAGGGTACGCCGGTGCGCTCGCTGGCCTCCACGAGTTGCCAGCACTCCTCGACACTGCCGGCCGCCGGCACCTCCACTCCGCCGTACTTGCCCGCCTCCAGCGTTGCCACCATCATCGGCGTGTGCCAGGCCCAGGGGGTGGCGCAGATCACGCAGTCCAGGTCGTCGCGTTCGACCATGCGACGGTAGTCCTCAGGCCCGCGGGAATAGCCCTCGGGCGTGGGCTGCCCTCGACGCTCGACCAGGCGCTGGGCGCGGCTGAGATGGCTTTCATCGATATCGCAGATTGCCGGTATTTCCACCCCCTCGACCAGCAGGGCCAGGCGCAGAAGCACCGTGCCCCGCGAGCCTACCCCGATAAAGCCCACACGCACCGGCTTGTCCTTCTCCTGCGCCGCCAGCTTCGAGGTGGCGCCGGTTGCGGCCAGGGCCAGCCCGGCCGCGGCCGAGGATTCGAAAAATTCCCTGCGGCTAATACCATTCTTGCTCATGTCGGCTCCCGAGTTTTTACCGCTCATTTTTCAGTGCAAATCACCAGGATATTCTTCAGACACTCGAATGCGTTATCCATACCCCGGAGATCGCGGATTATCTCTCCGGTGTACTGGTACTGGTCCGTGCGGCCATAGGGCTCGGGACTCGCACTGTCTCCGGGCTCGGCCAGGATATGTCCGGAATAGATCAGCGAGGGCTGTCCATTGCCGTGGTAGTCCAGCCTGCCATCCGCGCTCTCCAGCGGAAAGGCCGCGTTGAAATCCCCGGCCACGTTCATTTCGATAAAGTAAACATAGCTCTTTCCCCGCGTCACCTCGATCTCCGCGCTGACTGTCATTTCCCGGCTGGTGGCCGCGGTAATCGCGTCCGGAGCCGTTTCGCGCGGCGTGGGGAAACCCTCCATTCCGAATTCCCGGCGATAGGCCGCAATCCAGAAAGGCAAAGAAACCTCGCACTCGACTTTGCCGTAGAAATCTCCGGTGGCGGTCCGGTAGGTGACATAAGCCGTGCGGATGCTGCCATTGGAGAGGTCCTCGATCCAGATCGCCACCTGCGGCGGCTCTCCATAATCGCTCTCCTCGTAAACCTGACGGTCCTGGTCGAAAGTGAAACTCAGCTTTACCGGCTCCTTATCGGCCAGACCGATCCGGGTCAAGGCCAGCACGGCAGCCATAGTTGCCAGCAAATAGAAAATCTTACGGCCCATCTGGTGAATTCCTCCCTTAATTTATTGATTCGGCATATATTTGGACTGAATCTGAATAATTTATCAGGTCTCTCACTCACGCTCTGGCAATCTACATCTTAAAGCACAGGCAAGATGCCTATTCCATAGCAGGGGCGACGCATGCGTCGCCCCTACGCTCCCCTTCAGGGCTAATCGGCCTGGTGTACATTTCTCTCCCGGCAGCCACCCCTACTTGAGACGCGGATTCCTGGCCGGCCCGGGAATCCTGCCGCGTTTGGCAATCGCCTTGCCGCCGATCACTTTCAGGTCCAGGGTCATGTCAATCGGCGAGGCGTCCGAGATATAGGAACCCACCCCGACCGCATCAGCTCCGGCCGCGGCGAGCTCGGGGATGCGCTCTGGGGTTATCCCGCCGGAAAGGAAGATTTTGACCCGGGAGTGGCCGGCCTGATCCAGCCGGGCGCGGACCTCGCGCACCAGCGCCGGGGTGACCCCGCCGCGCTCGCCGGGAGTATCGAGACGGACCCCGTAAAGATGAGTGCCGAGCGCCTCGGCCAGCCGCAGGGATTCCCAGGCCTCGTCCATGAACGTATCCACCAGGCAGACCAGCGGCCCGCTGCCGGAAAGATGCTTCAGATAGAGCTCGCCCGTTTTGAGCGTGTCGCCGACCGTCAGGACCAGCGAGTGCGGCAGCGTGCCCTGGGGTGAAGTACCGGCCAGCCTGGCCCCGAGGATGTTGCTCGCGCTGCGGCACCCGGCGAGCAGCGCCGCGCGCTCCATGACCGGGGAGACCGCGGGGTGGAGGTGGCGGGAGGCGAAACAGGCGACCGGCATCCGGCCCGCGGCGGCGACACAGGCGGCGGCTGCCGTAGCCCAGCCGGAGCTGCTGGACAGGATACCCAGGAGCGCGGTCTCATGAAGGCAATATTCTCCGTAGGGGCCCTCCAGCCGCATAACCGTCTCGCCCCGGCTCATCCTTTCGCCTTCGGCCAGGGAGCTCAGCCTGACCGACAACCCCCGCAGCAGACGCCGGACTTCCTCCACGCCCGCCAGTACACCATCCGCCGAGGTGTGTATATCGGCCACGGCGACTGTCCGGTCCAAGCCCTCGGCCCGCAGAATATGGAGGGTTTTCAGAAAATAAATATCGGTAACATGGCCTTTGCGGATTTCCTCGTGGGTGGCGCTGAAAAACCGGACCCCATCGTCCGCGGCTACCCGCTCGAGATCCTCGATATTCTTCAGGTCCGTTTTCTTGACGGCCATAACTTTTATCCTTCCCGCTGTTTACCGGTTGCCTATAGCAATTGCCAAAAGTATATTCAGTTTCCCAATAATCTACATGGGATAAGGAGCACTATTGGGCTTCCGGTTCCCGGCAACTGCTATAGAACATTATTACTTTGATGCAAACCCGGGGAGCATCTGATTTCCATTGCAAGATACGATGAACCGTGACGGCTATTACTATAACCCCGGCTGCAAAATACCGCCGGGATGGTTCTTACGGATAGCTTGGTCTTTTTATGTCGAATCCAAAGCGTAAGTACTTTTGGCAATCACAATATATAGCCGGGGTGAAGGCTTAAATTAATCTTTTGCCCGCCGATCCGCCATAACTTTTCCCGGCCATCAACCTTCGGGCTTGGAAAATCCGGCAGAAAACCGGATTGACTATTGTAAAACCGGGACTCGATTTGTAGAATAATATAGCGGACTTTTCCGATTTTATAACTCTCCCTCCTTCTCGACCGGCAAAAGGGCAGGAGCAGCTTGCTTCTCCGGGGATTGTGTCCAGCAAAACTGCTTAAGCGGATCGGGCCGGGTGCGGCGGCCTGCGCGATATTGCTGTTATCGGCAGCTCCTCACGCCGCAAGCGGCGCCGAATCTCCGAAAGAGGGTGGAACTATGACTCTGCAGATAACCTGTCCGGTTTTCGCGCACGGAGAGATGATTCCGGATCGTTACACGTGTAAAGGCGAGGATATTTCACCACAGCTCAGGTGGACCGGAGTACCCTCAGACGCCCGGAGCCTGGCCCTGATTTTCGATGATCCAGATGCGCCAATGGGGACCTGGGTCCACTGGGTGATTTACAATCTGCCCCCGGAGCGCGGCGAGCTGCCCGAGAAGGTGGCCGCGGCAAATCCTATCAAAGGCGGCGGAGTCCAGGGCGCGAACAGTTGGGGCAGGATCGGCTACGGCGGGCCCTGCCCGCCGAGCGGAACTCACCGCTACTTTTTCCGCCTCTACGCTCTCGATACCACTCTGTCCCTGAAAGAAGGAGCCACCAAAGCCCAGGTGGTCAAAGCGCTGGAGGGACATATCCTGGACGAGTGCGAGCTGCTGGGCAAATATTCCAAACATTGACCGCAGCGTCTTCCCGGAATCATTTGAACAGATTGAATTTCCGGTAATCCGCATTCAATGCCGCCGCAAAGTGTTCCTTCTCGAGGGGGTCCGGAACAATAAGCGCCACCTCTCTCAAATCCAGACCTTTCAGTTCGAGGTCTCCCCGCAGACGCCATTCCCGTTCGACCCGCCAGTCCCCCTGCCTGCCCGCGCTCTGAAAAAACAGCCGGTCGATATCACCTTTTGGTGGACAGCCGGTCGGGTAATAAGTTACCAGCCGCGCACCCAGGCTTTCCAGGGCCGATTTAGCGACCGCCAGGCCATAGGGTTCGAAACTGTAATGCGCGTAACGCTTTCGCCAGCGCATCAGCGAGAGCATCTCCGAGGGCGGAGCGGCGCTGAAACTGACCGCTTTCTCGCCGGAGGGCATCCGCCAGATCGTGCCGCTCAGACGGCCCTCCAGGACCATCCGCTTCAATGTGGCCCGGGCATCCCGGACATAAGCTGAAGGCGAGGCCAAAAGATCATGGTAAAAGCGCCAGGGAGGCTCATCCGGCCAGCGGCCCGGGTTGCTGCGGGTCCAGTGAAACAGCCATTTCAGGCCGAGATCGCTGGTTCTGGGGTCAAGTTCTTTACCCGAGACGGAGTAGCCCGGATTGAATCGTTTGGCAGACCAGGCGGTCCGGAATTTTTCTACGATTTTCTTTGCCGGGACAAATTCCTCTAACAGTTTCTCCAGCTTTCCACCCGGCCTGAGCGAGACCGGGCAGATAATATCCGCCATTTCGAAAGCCAGCCGATCCCGCCTGGCCATCAGCTCCCTGGGCGGACCCGGCCCGGTAAATGCCAGCCTGGTCCTGCCGCGGTCCAGCTTAAAACCATCGAGACGCCTTTCAAGCTCCCGGCCTGCTGTACCCGTCTCAGCACCCGGAACAATCAGCAGCATTTTCATTCCAAGAGCGCCCCCCAGATAAGCACTCAGCTCCCAGGAGGCCAGGCCGGTACTGGTAACCAGCCTGATCTCCGGCCGGCCGGCCAGCTCTTTCAGCGCGGCCTCTGTCGCCCTGACCCAGGGATCGCAGCCTCTGGGGTATTTGCCCTGGGCGGAGTTAAGCAGGAGGATGTTAAGCTCTTTACCCATGCAAGTACTATGTTTCCTGAATTGCTAAAGTAAAGGAACTGGGGGAAAGCGGCCAATAGCGGGCAAAAATGCTCCAATTTAAGGCCTGAAAGCTGGTCTTTTGCTGCAAGCGGTAATAGTCGGGCTGAAGCACTGCCGCGAGCGACATCCGCGTTCCTTTTCTCCTAAAATGCCATCAATGGCCTGATTATTCAAGCCTCGCTCATCAGGCCCTTGATAGTCAATCGCGAAACGATTAAACTACCATGCAGGTGATGTGATATTCTCCGGAATACATACCGAATCTAAATAATATTTCCGAATATCGAAGTGTCCGGGAGATAACCAGTTTTATGCAAAACTCCATTATTAGTGGGAAAATAAGCGCTTATGAAGATGTATGCGAAATAGCCAGGCTACATCTGGTTGGCTTATCCGGTTGTAATGAAATGGACAGCATTTCAAGAGGAAGAGGCCATGACGCGGAACAAATTTAGTCTCTTTGGAATAGTTTACCGGAGTCCGATTATTTATAATCTGCTTACTTTTCTTAAAAAAGGTCCGGCCCACAGGAAGCGGTTTAGAATTATAAGGGATTATATTGACCAGGGAGGGAGCATTCTTGATGTCTGTGCTGGTGATGGAACAATGCGCCGCTATCTAATGGAAAACTGTAAATATTTGGCGGTGGATGCTAGCCGCGGATTTATCCAAGCGCTCAGAAAAAAGGGGTTGGATTGTTTTTATGCCGATCTTCATCAGGGTCTCCCCCTTGCCGAAAACTCCTATGATAATGTTATAATGCTGATCTCACTCTATGAATTCCGGGATTCCTCGCTGAATAGTTTGCTCGATGATTGCAAAAGAATCGCAGCAAAAAAAGTCATTATCCTCGAAGAGGTGCTCTCAGGAGATACCCGTTACGAAAGCCTGTTCGCTAGGCGGGTGCGCAAATACCTATGCGCCACTGAATACCAGGTGACATCCAGGCTTTTCACATTCGAGGAATTCAAAGAATGCCTGAAATCGCATGGATTTGAAATTATTAGGTGGGAAAATCCTTATGCGGTTGGTATTTACAAGAAGGTTTAACTGCCCAACCCGGAGCTGGGGCAGGGACTGTGATTGATATAGTTCCATAAGCTTCTTAAAATGGTCGTATACATGACTTTGCCGCTTATTATGGTATTCAGCTATCCTTGCCGGACGAGTTCGAGTTGTATGGGCGGCCGGTTTTCATGGATGCTTTCCAAGCGGCGCCCGGGGCGCAGGGGCTTTTGAACCGGAAAAAACCGAGCCTCTTACCGATAGTTGTTCAAGTAAACCAAAGGGTTTCTATCAAGAGGAATGCTTTTTTATATCTTCACGCCTGGCAGGGTCGTTTTCCCTCAGGTATTCAACATTAAGCCAAGCTTCAGCCTGATAGTGCCAAACACCGTCCGCCTCTCCCGTTACTCTATTTTTAATGATTTTAATTCGGTATCTGGTACAATATTTGCGAACTCTAATTATAAGCAAGCCAGAACCGGTGATAAGTTTGAAGACCAGGACAAGTCATCCGGCTGTACCCCAGATTCCGGATGGTTCATCTGTTGCTCTTGTGACTGGAAAAGATTGATTTTAGACCATAATTCCGGCCAAATCCCGAACAAAAAAGGAGTCGGCGCGTGACTTTTAAAAAATGGGCGCAAAGCGAAACATTTCAGGCCTGTCTTTTTTTCATACTGGTGACTGCGGCAGTCAACTATGAAATGCTCCTAGGCAATCATTTGCCATATTATGGAGGCATCGACGTATCCGGATATATACTCCCCGAAATAGCCAATATATATCAGGGTATGGCCGGTTCCTCAGGCTGGTACCCTTTTCTGTTGTGCGGAGTGCCCGCGGCCAATTTTTCAATGGGAGTTTTTTTTAATCCGATACAGCTTCTGCCGCGGTTTTTCCCCATTTTGATCGCCCATTCGATATTGATCTTCCTTTACATGTCCCTGGCCGGGATACTCATGTATATTTTTCTCCGCCGGGTAGTCAAGCTGAGGTTCTGGGCCGCGATCCTGGGGAGCTGCATATATTATTGCCTGCCCTCGACCTTATGCTTCCATACTGCAAACAGCGGAATTATTATCAGTCTCGCCTTTGCGTTTTTCCCGGTCCTGGTGCTGTTGCTGCTGGAGGCCTGGATCGAAAAAGCTTTCTGGAAATTGATCGTTTTCTGCGCCGCGGTTTCGCTTCTGATCGTGCTGACCTGGGCCACTTTCATGGTAGTATATTCGGTTCTTTTTGCATGTCTAGCCCTAAGTTATCTGATGTCAGGAATCTGGTTAAAAAAGATCGATAATAAAGTATTCCTAAAGCAGTTAATACTGACCGCAGTAATTGTTCTGATTTTTCTGGGCCCCTATTTCTCATACCTTCTCAAAGAAACAGCCGATTCTCCGCGCTCTCTCGAGGGCAACTTTTTCGCTTTTTTAAGCGCTGGAGGATACCTGAAAGCCCTTCGTTCCTTCATCACTCCAGTTTTCCCTAATTTCCACGCCCCAAGCCTTTTGCCTCTGCTGGGCGGCTTGTCCTTCCTGTCTTTTCTGGCCATCGTATTTCGCAGAGACAGTTCCTTATACCAGGGAGAAAATCCAAAAACCACTACGCTTATTTTATTTTCCATAATGATGTTTATCAGCCTGGTATTTTTTACCAGTGCCAACCCGTTGATAAAAATGAAGGCGCTTAACGCGTTAGGCTCTTCATTTTTTTATGTGGCGCCCCTGGGTTTCGGCTTTGCCGCTTCAATTATGTGCGCGATGGGTTTCGACCGGATAGAGTCAGGCGGGATTAAACCTTGGGAAAGAAAAATTATCGGCTTGAGTTTTTTGGTCATTGGCCTGCTTTATGTATATTTCTGGGCCGCTTTGCTGGCAAAATTAGCCGGCTGGAGAAATCCGGGCACGTTTCTCTATTCGTTGTTGCCGGCCGGGTTATCTACTTCCCTTGACAGACAGTATGCCCTGTACTGTTCGGATGATTATGGAAAGTTGTTGCTGGCCGTTTGGTTGGCAATAACGATCCTGGTATTAAGTGGGTGGCGAAGAATTACGGGATGGAATAAGCTCCGGCATCAGTCGGTGTACCCGCCTTTGATTGCCGGGGCCATATTGATGCAAGGCTGGTGGATGGTAAAACCCACCTGGGATATAAATTCCTTCTTCAGAACTTTTGAGGAACAAAAAGAAGAAAGATACATGAGGCACCTGGACGCCCGGGACCGCCTCTTCGTGGACCAGGAACCCGGTTATCAGCATCGGGATGACTCGCCCGTTCCCTTTGCCTTGAATTATCTTCAGGCCAACGTGCCAGTGTATTACGGGGCCAGAATTGCCGATGGCCTGATTAATGTTTATTCGAAAAGAACCTATACCTTTCTCGGAGTCACCGAGCAGGGTTTGGATTTTATCCGGCCTCTCACCCAGAAAAAATCGTGGTTCCGGCTCGATAATGCGCTTTCCGGAAATCGCAGAAAAATGCTGGACATGCTGAACATTAAATATATTTTCAGCTCTGACAAACTGAATGTGAACGATAATCTGGCCTACCAGGGAAAAGGGAAAATATTCGAGATTTACGAAAATTTAAATGCCTTGCCAAAATTTTCATTTTACACCGAGGCGAAGGCCTGCTCGACCGTGGAGGAGACCTTCACGCGAATCACCAGCGAGGATTTCGACCCGGCGACGGAGTGCATTGTCGAAGATCCGCTGCTGGCTGCGGAACTCGAGGGTACAGAGAGAGACTCGGCGAAAATTCGGGAAATAGATTACCTCGACGATTATATCCACTGCAGGGTGGAGACCGGCGTTCCGGGGATATTCAAGGTATCCGACAGCTACCACCGCTATTGGCATGGATATGTCGATGGCCGCGAGGTGGCCGTGTTCCCGGTTGACTACATATTCAGAGGGTTACTAGTTCCAGCCGGAGACCACAAGGTAGAGATGAAATTTATCGAGCCCCTTTGGCTTAAGTATTGTCTTAAGGCGACTGTCGCCTGCTGTCTCGGAATTCTGGCGCTGGCGGGAATTATGGCGTTCCGGCCCAGGTAAATACCCGGGAACCGGCGAAAGCGTTCTGGGCTTTCGCTCTCAGCTATCGCCATTGGGATATCAATTTAAACTTATCTTAATAGAATAGAAAAATTACCACACTGTTTGTTCAAACCAGCCGGAGGGAATAAATTCGTGAAAGCTTTAATCACCGGAATAACCGGCCAGGATGGAGCCTATTTGGCAGAATTTCTGCTGAATAAGGGCTATGAGGTGCACGGGCTTTACCGCCGTACCTCCAGCCCGAACGTCTGGAGGCTCCTGAGCCTGGGAGTACTGGATAAGATTCATCTGATCCCCGGCGATCTGACGGATGCGGCTTCGATCAACAACGCCATAATCCAGTCCGAGCCGGATGAGATTTATAACCTGGCCGCACAGAGTTTTGTCGGCACCTCATTCGAGCAGCCCCTGCTGACTGCCAGTGTGGATGGCCTGGGAGTGGTCATCCTGCTTGAAGCGATCAAGCAGATCAATCCGAGGATAAAATTTTATCACGCCTCGACCTCGGAGCTTTACGGCAACACGAAAGGCATCCCGGCTGAGTCCGTGGTCAATCTGGATGAACATAACGTATTCTGGCCGGCCTCGCCCTATGCAGCCTCCAAGTTGTACGCTTTCCACCAGGTGCGGATATACCGGGAAGCCTATGGCATGTTCGCACTGAACGGGATATGTTTCAACCATGAATCCCCGCTGAGGGGCCTGGAATTTGTCACCCGGAAAATCACTAATGCTTTGGCGAGAATAAAGCTGGGCCTTCAGGAAAATTTGGTACTGGGCAATCTCGATGCCAAAAGAGACTGGGGTTACTCCAAGGAGTATGTGGAAGCGATGTGGCTCATGTTGCAGCAGGACCACCCGGATGATTATGTAATCGCCACCGGCGAGAGCCACTCCGTGCGGGAGTTTCTGGAAGCTTCCTGCAGCCTGGTGGGTCTGAGCTGGCAGGAAATTGTGGTTATCGATGATAAATTCAAACGGCCGCTGGATGTTAATTTTTTACGCGGCAACACCTCAAAAGCTGAAAAAATATTGGGATGGCAAGCCCGGACCACTTTCAGAGCCCTGGCTGAAATAATGGTTACAAAGGACCTGGAACGCTGGAACGACTGGAAACAAGGCAAGCTCTTTCCCTGGGATGCAATAAACGACCCCAGGATATACCGTTAATGTGTTCGTGCCGCGGCATGTTGAAACTCCCCTGTCAAAGATTCTACAAATCAAGGTGCGCCGGTGACTGATAAAAAAATCTGTACGGAAAGAACCACTTGCCGCGTCTGCGGCTCGGCGAATCTGCTGCCGGTAATCGATCTCGGAAAACAATTTATTGCCGGCCACTTTGTCAAAGACAGCTTGCCGGGATTTCTGAATAAACCCTACCCGCTGGAACTTGTCCGCTGCTCCGGCGCCGGCAGTTGCGGTCTTGTCCAGACCAGACACACAGTGGCCCCTTCCGCCCTGTACTATGATTACGGATATCTTTCCGGAATCAATGAAATAATGCGGGCTAACCTGGAAGAAATCACGGGCAGGGTCGAGAACATTATCGCGCTGCGCCGGTCCGATATCGTGCTAGATATCGGCTGCAATGACGGGACCCTGCTCTTGTCGTACCGTACTCCGGGCCTTGACCGGGTCGGTTTCGACCCGGCGGACAATGCCGCCGCGATTGCCCGCAGCCGGGGTTTGGATGTGGTCCAGGACTTTTTCTCCGCCCGCGCCTTCCAGGCTTGCCGGCCGGGAGGAAAAGCCAGGGCGGTGACCAGCTGCGCCATGTTTTATGACCTCGAGGACCCGGTCAACTTTGTCCGGGGTGTCGCCGCGGTACTGGATGAGCGTGGTATCTGGGTCATCGAGGTGGCCTATCTGCCAGCTACCCTTCAAAATAATTCATTCGACACGATCTGCCACGAACACCTCGAATACTATTCGCTGAACAATATCGAATGGATCCTCGGAAAAAATCACCTGCGCATTTATGACCTCGAATTCAACGAGATAAACGGCGGGAGCGTGCGGTTGTTCATTCAAAAAGACGGCTCCGCGCCACTGCCGGAGGCCAACCGGGCCAGGCTGGAAAAAGCGCTGAAAGAGGAAGAGGCGCTCGCTCTCGATACCGAGGCCCCTTATGCTCAATTCCGCGCCTCAGCCGCGAGAATCCAGCAGGACCTGCACAGCCTGTTGCTGGATCTGAAAAAAGCTGGAAAGTCGGTGTACGCCTACGGCGCTTCAACCAAGGGTAATACCATCCTCCAGTTTTGCGGAATCGATCATACATTGCTGGCCAAAGCCGCCGACAGGAATCCGGACAAGTGGGGCCGAAGAACGCTCGGCACGGATATCCCGATCGTTTCGGAGGAGCAGGCGCGGGCCGAAAAGCCGGATTACTTTCTGGTCCTCCCCTGGCATTTTCTCGAGGGTTTTGTAAAGCGCGAGACGGAATTTCTCAAGCGCGGGGGCAAGTTTATTCTCCCGATCCCTGAGGTGCGGTTAGCGGGGTACGAGGATTTGTAAAGAACTTCTCCTAACCGAGGTCTTTCAACTTTGAATGGACAGGCAGTGAAAATGGACTTTATCCCCTGGGCGCAGCCCTACATACAGGCAAAAGAGCGGGAATACCTGGCCCGGGCCCTGGACTCCACCTGGGTTTCGGGCGGCGAATTCGTGAACGGCTTCGAGAAAGCTTTCGCTGAATATCACCGGAAAAAATTCGCGCTGTCAACTTCCAATGGAACCACCTCATTATTGGCGGCTTTCCTGGCCCTAAAGCTGGGGGCGGGTGATGAGATAATTCTGCCCGGCTATTGTTTCCTGGCCGCGGCGCACATGGCCATGCATCTGGGCGCCAAACCTGTATTCGCCGAGGTCGAGCCGGACACGTGGTGCTTATCCGCCCGGGCGATCGAGGAGAAAATCACTACGCGGACCAAACTGGTCGTCCCGGTGCACACCTATGGCAATATCTGCGACATGGAGCCTATCTTGAGCCTGGCCCGGGAGCACGATCTCATTGTCCTCGAGGATGCAGCTGAGGCTTTCGCCTCCCGCTACAAGGACTGTCCGGCGGGTTCCATGGGATGGGCGGGCAGTTTCAGCTTCCAGGCCACTAAAACCATTACCACCGGCGAGGGTGGTATGGTGGTCACGGATAATGAGGAGCTGTTTAAAGGAATGGGGCTCTATCGTAATCACGGCATGGTCAGCGGAACATATTTTCATGAGGTGGCGGGCCATAATTTCCGGCTGACAAACCTGCAGGCTGCGGTTGGCTGCGCGCAGTTGGAGAATCTCGAGGAAATAATCCATCAGCGCCGTCATATCGGCGAGCTTTACGACTCACTGCTGGCCGAGGCGCCTGGTATCGCTCTCCAGCGCTTCGACAAGGCTGTCGAGCGGGTGCTCTGGACCTGCGCGCTCAGGCTCGACCCTGAAGCTTTTCCCCAGGGCCGGGACCAGGTAATCGGCCAACTCCGGGAGCGTAATATCGAGACCCGCCGGGGATTTGTCGCTCCCAGCCTGATGCCGCTGTACGGCTGTCCGCCGCTGCCCATTTGCGAACAGATCAGCCGTCAGGTGCTCTGTCTTCCCACCTACCCGGGCCTGACCGATGAGCATATCGAATATGTATCCAAGGCCTTACTGGAAATCCGGAGATAGCGGCAGTGACTTTCAACGATGATTTTTTTCTTTCCTATCTTTCCGCGGTTCCCTTGCCGCTGGCCCTGGAAAGGCTAACCGAATGCCAGATTTACCGGGAGAGGACCTTCAGACGGCCGATATTGGACCTGGGTTGCGGGGATGGCATACTGGTGAAAAATCTGTTCGCCGAAAAAATCGATGCAGGATTGGATCCGGACCCCGGAGAGCTGGAGCGTGCCCGCCGCCTCGGAGTCTATAAAGAGCTGATTCAGTGCCGGGCCGATTCGATACCCAAACCGGACACCTCATTCAATACCGTGATCTCCAACAGCGTACTCGAACATATTCCATCCCTGGAGCCGGTATTCAGGGAGGTTTACCGCGTTCTCGCTCCCGGAGGCCGGTTTTACTGTACGGTCCCCAGCAATTACTTCGACGACTATACCATTGTCAACCAGATATTGAAGGCTTTCAGATTGCGCGGGCCGGCAGGCCGCTATAAGAAATTTTTCAATTCATTCTGGAAGCATTATCACTATTACCCGCTTGATCAATGGACCGGGATCGCCTGCCGCTGCGGGTTCGTGCTCTCGGAAGCTTTCAATTTCAACCCCAGGCGCAACTGCCTGCTGAATGACTTTCTTGTGCCTTTCAGTCTCCCCTCATTTCTGATCAAAAAAATATTCAATAAATGGGTGCTCTGGCCCTCCCTGCGGCGCAGGATGCTCTATCCGCTTTATCCCGTGCTTAAACGACTGTATCTTTTTGAAGAGCTCGGCGCTCAGCGAGGCGGTCTTATCTTCATGAGCCTGGAAAAAGCCAAACAATGAAATTATCGGTCATTCTCCCCACCTATAATGAAAGCGGCAACATAGTCCAGTTGATCGAAGCGATCCTCCGGGCGGTCCCCGACAAGTGGGACCGCGAGATTGTGGTCGTGGATGACGACAGCCCGGACGGCACGTACGAGCTGGTGACCCGGACATTCAAAGACCAGCCCGCGGTTATCGCCAAAAAGCGCACCGCGGACCGGGGCCTGGCCAATTCGATCCGGGCCGGCCTGGAAATGGCCACCGGCGATCAACTGCTCGTTATGGATACGGATTTCACTCACGACCCGGTCGAAATACCCAAAATGCTCCATCTCGCGGAGTATTTCGATATTGTCAGCGGATCGAGGTTTTGCGCAGGCGGCTCGATGAGCAGCACCCGTCATTACCTGGCCAGCATGTCTTACAACCTGATTCTGAGATTGATTCTGCGGACCCAGATACAGGATAATCTTGGCGGATATTTTACCATCAAAAGACAAGATCTGGATAATCTCCCCTTCGATGCCATATTCCACGGTTACGGGGACTATTTTTTCCGGTTGCTGCACTGTGCCGAGAAAAAAGGGCTGTCGATCATCGAAATTCCGGCTCACTATCACAGCCGGAAAGCCGGAAAGAGCAAAAGCTCTTTCTTTCGACTTCTGTTCAGCTACTCACTCGCGGTCATCCGGTTCAAATTGTCATTTCCCGGCATTGACGCGGCGAAGAAGAACGATCGAAGATAGGTTGGAATTTAGAACTTCCATCGCACCTGGAAGGATTTCCCGATCAGATCAGTACGGGAGGAGAGGGCACGAGTATTTGGTGCAAGAAGAGCTTATTGGCCGATGAAGGCAGGTTTTTTGTTCCTGGAGAAAAATACCGTGGCAAACTTGATCAATATCCAACAGGCGACACAGATTACCAGGGGTTCGACCGAGGTTTTATAGCGCGCATTTTCTCCGCACTCAACAAAAGCCTGGCTGATTCCGGTTGTCAAAACCAATAAATAAATGAAAGATAACTCGGAAGTCCATGTGAAAAAAGCGGTCCATCGGGTCTTCAGAAGCTTGAACACTGGAACCGTTAAAAAGACCAGCATACAACAAAGATGAAAGGAAGCATAAACCAAGGCAATCGTTTTTAAAATGAATCCGCCTGAAGTGACCGCGGACCGAATCCCGAAAAGGCGCCCGTACCAGGTAGGCTTGAAAAAAGTTACAAAACTCCTTAAAACGCTATTCAAATAAAGCAGCGGTTCCAGCCGTATTACAGCGAAGTTCATCTCCCCTAATTCCTTACACAGGTCGCTGTATTTGTAGCCTCTTAGTTTGAGCATCTCCGGAATGGAGGTGGCAACGCAATTGTAAGTATCATGTCTTGTGCGCAGCTTTACAGTCCTGTTTTCTATCAAAATTTCCTTCAGGTCGGCATAGCGCTCCGGTGCCGCCTCGATGAATTTAACAGTATGATTAGTCATGTCATATCCCAAGTCAGGGCTTAGGACAAACTGGCCGATCCTTTTATATTGAAAAAAGGCCCAGGGAATTAACATAAGCAGAACCGGAATGAGAAGAAAAATGTATTTCCATATTTTTGACAGGGATAGAGAATGGAAACAATAGGCTAGAAAAAATATGATTAACAAAGGCAAAGGCTGATATTGTGGCCTGGTAAGGATACACAGTCCACATAAAAATCCCAGCCAGGCAATATCTTTCTCGCCTGGGGGCGCAGCTTTAGCAAGTATTTTGAATAAATAGAATACGGAAAAAAGAAGGATAAAAGTACAAGTTGTCTCAGAAACCAATGTTGATTCGATCAGTATTTGGGAAGGGTTCAAGGTATAAGTAAGTCCCAATATCAATCCATAGGAATCGTGTCCGCTTAATCGGGCAAAAATCAGATATAAGAGAATCGCGATCCCCACACCCATCGCGGATTGCAATCCGGCGACCACATATTGATTGTAACCTGCGGCGGCTATCAAAAGAGGGTAGACCGGAGTCCTTTTCCCGGTATAATCCGAGTAATCTCCACTGACTAACTGTCTCCCCGTTTCAAAATATCCCTGGGTGTCCGGCATCGATCGGGGACCCAGCCAGGCTATCGCTGATA
>MFIX01000180.1:21074-21850 GCA_001780825.1 Candidatus Glassbacteria bacterium RIFCSPLOWO2_12_FULL_58_11
ATATATCCTCGGCTTGAATCAGCCCGTGTCTGCCGGTTAATCTTGGACCGCTGCCGGAATTGGAGTATAATATTCACAGACAGTATTTAAGGCAAGCTAAATGCTCCAGTCTATTATTTTTTTGCATAAAGTTTAGTATATAAAGAGTTAATAAGTTCCACAGAAAAGCCGAATAAATTTGTAATCCCGATAATGAGCGAGAACCTCCCATCAGGCGAAGCAATAATCCTGCCAGCCTAATTATGCCACCGGGAGATAAACCAATTGAATAAATTAAATTTAGCGTGATGAAACATCGCTGTTAAATTAATATTCATTCGTCGCGCGGTCATAATGCGACAACGCAAATTCAAGCAAAGCCCTTCATATCTACGCTATCGATTATCCAGGAGCACGAGTTCTTATTCCATGGACCTTTTCCTCCGATCTGCCGTTGAGAAACGAAAGACCATTTTGTTGTCGACAGGCTTGGCGGCCGGCATGTTCGGCGCGCTGTATCCAGGCGCCTGTATCGGGATCCTGGGCCTGACACTGTTGACTATCACACTGTACCGGATTTCCAGGCGCCGGGCCGACCCTCTGCTCTTTCGCTTATTTATCGCCGGACTGACAGCGCGCCTTATTCCGATAATACTCCTGTCACTGATTTCTTTATTTAAGAACCGGGACATATATCTTTTCGGTGACAGCCGGATGCACCTCGAAGTGCCTAAGCGGGCGCTGGGGATATTTTACGGTTTCCTCCCGATTGATGACCCGAGCAGTTTCAATCTGCA
>MFIX01000181.1 GCA_001780825.1 Candidatus Glassbacteria bacterium RIFCSPLOWO2_12_FULL_58_11
AGCTGCCCGCTCATTAAATCGACCCGTCAGGCCCGCGAGATCACCGGGGCCATGCTGGAAGCCGAGAAAGATATTCTGCCTGTCCGCTTTGTCTGAAGTCAGCCGCTCATTCAGGTTTACCCGGTTCGACCCGCGCCGGAAAAGGAAAAAGATATGAAAGTTCTCAATGGTTATGACTATGCCGTGCTGGTCGTCTATATGACTATCCTGATCGGTATCGGGATCTATTTCGCCAGGTATATGAAAGGGGCCGGGGATTATTTCAAGGCGGCCAACAAGCTTACCTGGTGGGTGGCAGGCTTTTCCTCATTCATGGCCGCGTTCAGCGCCTGGATGTTCACCGGCGGAGCGGGTATCGTTTACCGCAACGGGCTATCCGGGATGGTCACTCTCGGCCTGCCCGGCGTGGCGATTTTTACCGGCTATCTGCTCTTTGCCCGTCTCTGGCGGCGCTCCCGGGTGACTACGATCATGGAGTACCTCGAAGAGCGTTTCAACCTGCCCACACATCAGATCGCGAGCTGGTCATACGTGCCGGTCTATATCCTTTACAGCGGCGCGGCGCTCTACAGCCTGGCGATATTTGTCTCCACCGCTTTGAAGATGGACATTACCCTGATTATCTGGGTCTGTGGTATAGTCATTCTGATCTACACTCTGCTCGGCGGGCTTTGGGCGGTCAGTGTCAATGATACGATCCAGTTCATGGTCCTGCTGCCGGTCTGCCTGCTGATGGTGCCGCTGTCGCTGGTCGCCGCGGGCGGCCTGGGCAGCTTGATTAATAATGCGCCCCCGCAGTATTTCGAGGTGCCCTCGCACGGCCTGCCCTGGCATTACATGCTGGCCTACCTGCTGATCCTGATCCACGGCCAGAATACCAACCCGATCGCCCAGCGCTATTTCAGCGTGCGCAACGAGGCCGAGTCGAGAAAGGTTTCCCTGCTCTGTTCCGGCCTGTTTCTGGTCGGGATTTTCTTCTGGGCGGTGCCGCCGATGGCGGCCCGGGTCCTCTACCCCGATCTGGGAGCCATGCTAGCCCTGCCCAATCCGGATGAGGGCTCTTACGTGGTGATCGCCCTGCACATCCTGCCGCACGGGCTGATCGGCCTGCTGGTGGCGGCCATGTTCGCCGCCTCGCTCTCCTCGCTGGACTCGATCTATAACCTGCTGGCCGGCATTGTTTCGAAAGATATCTACCAGCGCATCTTCCATCGCGGCCTGAGCGACAAGGGTCTGCTGCGGGTCGGGCAGATAAGCACCCTGGCTATCGGCCTGCTGGTCATCGGGCTGAGCCTGCTGATGGTCAAGTATGGCGCGGGGGCGTTCAGCGTGATGATGAAAATCTCCAGCCTGACTATCGCTCCTTTGGCCACCCCGATGCTGCTGGGCTTTATCTACCGCAAGGCTCCAAGCTGGGCCTGCCTGTTCTCTTTCATCTGCAGCGCCCTGACCGCCTTGATATTTGCCTTCTATCTCCCGCTGGGCAATTATCTCGATTCCCTGGGCCCCTGGGTAGACTTTACGGTCAGCTCCTTCACGATAGTGGCAGTCGGAGTGGTCTGTTTCATGATCTCGCCCTATCTGTTCAAGTCAAATGAAAAGGATAGGGAGCGAATAAGGATTTTTTATAAAAACCTGGATACCCCGGTGGATGAAAGCACGGAAATCAAGGCCGCCGAGATCGACCGGACCTCTATCGCCGGTTTTATCGGCAAGGTCGCCATGCTGATGGGCTGCCTGGTCGGCCTGTTCGTATTTATTCCGGGGACCCTGCAGGAACGTCTGACTGACCTGGCCCTGGCCGCCGTTTTGTTCGGTTTCGGCTTGTGTCTGGTAATCTTCAGGAAAAAGTGAGGCGCATTCGGCCGGGTTGATGAGCCGGATAATGGTCCGGCTTGATATTTTCAGTGATGAAAGGACAATCGCAGCGTGAGCGACCAGCGTCTCCTGTCCTGGTTCTTTCTTTTCGGCTGCAACCTGATGTGGGCCCTGCAGTTTACCTGTATCAAGCTGGTGCAGGACCAGGTGGGCGCGCTCTTTACGGTCTGGGGTCCGATGACCCTGGCGACGCTGCTGCTCTACCCGTTTATCAAAGCCGAAAAGAAGGCCGGCGCCCGCTCCGGCAGGAGAAGCCGCCGGGATATACTGCTTTTTTTCATGCTGGCCGCGCTCGGCATATTCCCCGGACAAATCCTGATCACCTGGGGCACACGGCTGTCCCTGGCCAGCAATGCGGCCCTGCTGAACCTGGCCCTGCCGGTCTGCACCGCGCTAATGGCTTATATCTTTCTGGGCGAGCGGATGACAGCGGTGCGCTGGCTCAGTTTCGGCCTGGCGCTTGCCGGAGTGCTGCTTTGCTCAGGGATCGATTACCGGAGTCTTAATTTCGGCGCGGGCTACCTTTCCGGCAACCTGCTTATTTTCCTGGGCCTGAACGGCAGCGCTTTCCTGAACTCCTACAGCAAGAAAGTGCTGGAGCGCTACACGCCCATGGAGCTGCTATTTTATCTGTACCTGGTTATGTTTTTGCTCCTTACACCCCTGGTCCTGGCTAAGGAGAGGGATGTGTTCGCCAGGGTACCTGAATTTACGCTGTCAACCTGGACCGGACTGGTCCTGCTGACCGTCTTCCACAACTGGCTCAGTATGGTTCTGTTCCTGAAAGCCCTGAACCGGCTGGATGCAACCCAGGCCGCCCTGTCCAACTACCTGATTGCTTTTTTCGGCTTGCCGATCGCGGCGCTCTGGCTGGGCGAGCGGTTGAGCGCCCTGGCCCTGGCAGGCGGTGCGATAGTACTGGGCAGCACGCTGCTCATTACCCTGTATCCGGAGCGCGAAAAAGCCGGCTGAGGGATTTCGGATAAATCTCCTAACTTGTTAAATATTAATGTCCCATTCGGGGAATGGAAGAAAATCCCTCGCCTTGAGGCGAAGACTTTAGTATGCCCCGAAGGGGCCGGTTTTTTGTCTTTGCAGGCGGCTGCGAGAGCCGGATTCCATCCGGTCGAGCGAGTAAGCCGCCCTAAATCTTCCGGCTTCAGCCGGTAGTAGTTTAATATATTATTTTAAATCCCCCTGTATCCCCCTGGTATTCCAAAGGGGGAAGAAAATTTTTCCCCTATTCGGAGTGTGAGGGGAATTTATCGAAAAACACCTTAGATTGGCATATTCTAGCAGCATACTGAAATATCATTGTTTATTAATGATTGAGACAAGTGATATTTTAATTGACGTTGTAACACAATAACACGCAAGTATTTGTAGGGGCGGGTTTGAAACCCGCCCCTACGGTGCCGGATAATAATCAGCCGCATAGGAAAAATTTCAATACGCTTTTGGAGTTACATATCTTAAAGTCCCGTAACCCAGTAATACAGATCTGAAGTTCCGGAACCGGGCAGCCGGAAGGAGCAGCCGTGGATAAAATAAAAGTCTGGCCGCTGATCGATGGGGAGGAAATGTCCGGGGGCGGAGGGAAAACCTTCGAGGTGGTCAACCCGGCTGATGGCAGAGTGATCGCCCTCGAAAGCTGCTGCGATGAAAAGTTGGTGGACCGCGCGGTCAATTCCGCCAAAGCGGCTTTCGAATCCCCGGCCTGGAGCAGCCTCTCTCCGGCCGACCGAGGCAATCTCCTGCTTAAGCTCGCCGATCTGGTAGAGTCGCGGGCCGAGGAGCTGGTCCGCCTCGAGCGGCTGGACACCGGGAAACCGGTCACCCAGTTGCGGACCGGCGAGATTCCGCTCACCCTGGCGATTATCCGCTTTTATGCCGGGGCCGCGGACAAGATCGAGGGCCGGGTCAAGTCCACCTCCGGCGGCGGTTTCCATCTGACAATGCACGAGCCGTACGGCGTGGTGGCCGGAATCCTCCCCTGGAACTATCCCCTGGTCAACGTGGCGCTGAAAGTCGCCCCGGCCCTGGCCGCGGGCAATGCGATAGTGGTTAAACCCTCGGTGGAGACCCCGCTCTCGGCCGCGGCCTTTGTCCGGCTGTGTCAGGAGGCCGGTTTCCCGCCCGGGATTGTCAACCTGGTCCTCTGGTCCGGCTCGAGCGCCGGGACCGCGCTGGTGGCCCATCCGGATGTAAAAAAAATCTCGTTCACCGGCTCCACTGCCGCTGGACAGGCGATCCAGAAGCTCGCCGCAGACAGGATGAAAGCGGTCAACCTGGAGCTGGGAGGCAAGAACGCGATCATCGTGTTCGCGGATGCAGACCTGGAGCGCGCCGCCGAGGCGGTCATTTTCAGCGCCTTTGTCAATGCCGGCCAGTTGTGTGTCTCCTGTTCCCGTCTGCTGGTCGAGGGGCCGGTCGCCGGGGAGTTCGAGGCGATCCTGAAAGACAAGCTCTCCCGAGTGAAAGTGGGAAACCCCGAGGATTCGGATACCCTGATCGGCCCGATGATTACCCGCTCCCAGTACGAGCTGGCCCTGAAATATCTGGCCGGAGCTCCCGGGGAGGGCTGCAAGGTACTTTCCGGAGGCGGAAAGCTCGCGCTTCCCGCTCCCCTGGACCGCGGGTTCTGGATCGAGCCCTCGCTGCTCAGCGGGGTCCGGCCGGGCATGAAAGTGGCCGATGAGGAAATTTTCGGGCCGGTCCTGAGTATCATCCGGTTCGAGGGCGAGAGCGAGGCCGCCGCCCTGTCCAATGCGGTCGAGTATGGGCTGAGCGGCTCGGTCTGGACCCGGGACTCCGAGCGCGCTCTGCGCATGGTAAAAGCCCTCGATACCGGGCTGATCTGGGTCAACTGCATGTTTACCGGCTACCCGCAGATACCCTTGGCGCCGCACAAGATGAGCGGCACCGGGGTGGAGCTGGGCACCGAGGGCCTGCTGGCCTATTGCAAGCGGAAAAGCGCCGTCCTGGGTTACGATACTCAGGCGCCGGTGGGCTGGAACGTCAAATGAGCGAGCGCACCCTCGAAAAGAAAATGATCGGCAGGCCGGTCGAGGAGCTCCCCACTCCCGCCCTGGTGGCGGACCTCGAGGCGCTGGAGGCCAATCTGACCCTCCTGTCCGGCTACTTCAGCGGGAAAGCCTGCAAGCTGCGGCCGCACTTCAAGTCCCACAAGTGTGTCACCCTGGCTCGCCGCCAGCTGGCCTGCGCCAACACCGTGGGGATCACCTGCGCCAAAGTCTCCGAGGCGGAAAAGCTGGTCGAGGGTGGAGTGAAAGACGTCCTCGTGGCCAACCAGCTTATCGGCCGGGACAAGGTGCGGCGGGCCGCGGCGCTCAATCGCCGGGCCACGGTGCGCGTGGCGGTCGATTCGGCTGAGGGCGTGCGTCAGTTGGGCAAGGCGGCCTCAGAGCTGGAAGTGACTGTGGGTGTGTTGGTGGAGGTGGATGTCGGCATGAACCGTTGCGGGGTAAAGCCCGGCGCACCGTCAATGGAGCTGGCCCGTCTGGCGGCCCGCACCCGGGGCCTGCGTTTCGATGGCTTCCAGGGCTACGAGGGCCACCTGGTCACAATTGTTGATGCGCAGGAGCGCCGGGAAAAAGTATCCGCTGCTCTTGGGCCGCTGCTGGAAACCCGGGCCGAGCTGGAGAAATCCGGCCTGCCTGTCGCTATTGTTTCCTCGGGGGGCAGCGGAACCTATGATATCACCGGAAATTTCGCGGGAGTGGATGAGTTGCAGGCCGGCAGCTATGCGCTGATGGATTCCCATTACAAGAAAGTGCGCGCGGAGTTCGCCAATGCCCGCTATATCCTGGCCACGGTTATCTCGGCCTCCGCGGGCAGGGCGGTCTGTGATGTCGGGCTGAAAGGGATGGGCTGCGAGTACGGCGACCCGCTGGTGCTCGACCATCCCGAAGCGAAAACGCTCTATGTGGCCGAGGAGCATCTGCCGCTCGAGGGGATCTCCGCCGCGGTGGGGGAGCGCCTGCGTATCGTGCCGCCACACGGCTGCACCACCAATAATCTGTACAGCCGGATGTGGATGGTCCGCAACGGCATAATCGAGGATGTCTGGCCGATCGAGGGCCGGGGCTGCCTGGAATAATCTTTAAGGGAGAGTTTGGATCATGGCAAAGTATCTAGAAATCCGTTTTATCGAGCAAAATATCGCGGTGAAAGCCCGGCTGCTGGAGAAGCAGATGCCGCGCACCTGCGCCGGGCTGCTCAGGCACCTGCCGCTCGAGGGCACGGCGACACATGCGCGCTATTCGGGCAGCGAGGTGGCGGTACTGATCTCCAACAAGATCCACATCGGGCGTGAGAGAGCGACCTGCGCGGTGCTCCCCGGGGATGTGGCCTACATGTGGCTCAACCGGGATGACCATTACGGCCTGGAGGAGGATGTCGCCGAGATCGCCTGGTTCTACGACCGGGACAGCCAGCCCCGGATGTGGGAGGGACCCGTCCGGGCCAACATTTTCGCCCGGATCGAGGGCGACACGGCTGAGTTCTACAAGGCCTCGGCCGATACGCGGATTTCAGGGGTCAAGAAAGTCAGCTTTAAACTTCTTCAGGATTAGCCGCCGGAGATAACATGCCAAAAGTGAGCAAAAAAACTCCCGATCCCGTTGGTCTGATCGGCCTCGGCCTGATGGGCCAGGGGATTGCCAGCAGCCTGATCGCCAATGGCTTTAAAGTTGTAGCTTTCAGCCGCTCGCCGGAGCGGGAAATCCAGAGCCGTCAGCGGATCGCGGAGGCCCTTGAGCAACTGGTTGAAAGAAAATTCATCGAGCGTTCCGCTGCCGCGGGCTGGCCGGAGCGCTTCGTTTTCGTGCGCTCACTCGAGGCGCTGAAAGGCTGTCCGTTCATTATCGAAACGGTCAAGGAGGACTTGAAGCTGAAACTGGAAATCTACCGGAAGCTCGAGGCATTCCTGCCCGCCGGAACAGTGATCGCCAGCAATACCTCCAGCCTTCCGATCTCGATCCTGCAGGAGGGCCGGAAACATCCCGGGCGCTTTATCGGCATGCACTGGGCCGAGCCGGCGGAGATCACCCGCTACCAGGAGATAATCAAGGGCCGCCAGACCTCCGCCCGCGCGGTCAAACTGACTGTCCGGCTGGCCGAGCGCTGCGGCAAGGAGCCGTCGGTGCTGAACTTCGACATCCGGGGCTTTATCTCCAACCGCCTGATGTACGCCATGATGCGCGAGGCCTGCCACCTGGTGGAGGCGGGCGTGGCCGATATCGAAACCGTGGACCGCTCTTTCCGCAATGATATCGGCTGGTGGGCCACTCTCGCAGGGCCGTTCCGCTGGATGGACCTGACCGGGATTCCCGCCTATGCGACAGTCATGGAGGGCTTGTTTCCGGAGCTCTCCAATGCCAGGACTGTGCCGAAAATAATGAAAGTTACCGCGGAGGGCGGCGCCCAGGGGATAACCAACCTCAAGGGCTTTTACGAATATGACAAAGAGAGCGCCCACGCCTGGGAGAAAGCCTGGATGGATTTTACCTACGACATCCGCAAGCTGGTGGAAAAGTATGAGGAGCGGGTCAAGCCTTAAAGGAGCGGTCATGCTGAAAGTCGCAGGTCTTCGTACTTTATATCTCTGCTTATCCCTTGCCGCCTGTTCCTCGAAGCCGGCGCCGATCCAGGACGCCGATTCGGCTGCTCCGGAGCAAGCTCCGGCCTGGCGCAACCTGGGTCCCGGAGGCGGCGGGGCGGTCTACGGCTCGACGGTCAACCCGCACGACCCGCTGAACGTTTTCGTCCGCTGCGACATGACCGGCTCCTATGTCACTCTGGATGGAGGGGAGAGCTGGCGCAATTTCAACCTGCGCACGGTGGTCTATGACTTCGAGTTCGATCCGAACGAGGAAAGCACGGTCTATGCCTCGAACACCGGGCTTTACCGCAGCGATGACAAGGGCCGCACCTGGCAGTTGATTTACCCGGACCCCGATAATGTGATCGCCGAGCGGATGGAGGGGGACCACGCGGACCAGAGGTACGCGACCCGGGACGGCATGCCGGACGGCCGGATAGTCAAGGTGCGGGTAGATCCGGCGGACAGCCGCCACCTCTGGATCGGCCTCGAGCCTTCGAGAAGGCTGAGCAATACCGCGGCGCCCGGCTACACCGGAGCCACGGCACGGGTGCTGGTTTCGTGCGACCGGGGTAAGACCTGGCGGGTGCTGGCCGGAGTGCCGGGCCGGGAAATCCTGGCGCTTTTCCCGAGCAGCTGGTACGGACAGCCCGGAGAAGTGATCGTATTCACCGGGAGCGCCGGGGCCAGGATAAATGAGGAAACCGGCGCGGTGACAGACCTGCCGCTGCCCGCCGCCGGCGGTCTGATAATGGCGGATGGGGGCCGCAGCGAGGCCCGGGGAGCGATAATCTATCTTCTGGCTGGTATGCAACCAGTGGCCGGGGGAAAGGTTGACGGCGGCGTTTATCTCAGCCGGGACGGTGGAAATAGCTGGAACCAGGCCAA
>MFIX01000182.1:0-4582 GCA_001780825.1 Candidatus Glassbacteria bacterium RIFCSPLOWO2_12_FULL_58_11
GTTTGTCTGCCTCTGAGTAGTCATTTCGCCGTGCTGGCGCGGAGTTGTCAAATTAGCCTTCCGCGCCGGAGTCTGTCAAGGCGAAAACCGGGGGCATAATTTATGAACCTGCAATATATAGAGATCAGGGCTCCCTATATCCCCCGGCTTGACTTTTCCAACGCATCCCCTTAAATTACTTCCAATAAACAGGGGATGGAGTCCCCCTTCAAGCGCTCTTTCCAGGGCTGATGGCTCCTACCGCGGGATCATTTTTGCCTCAGGCGGCAGGAGTCGGCGAATAACAGACCCGACAAACGAATATACCCTGCCGCGAGGCGGGGTTTTTTATTGCCTGCGCCACGGCCCGCAAAGGATATCTAAAAGGAGGACTCCATCATGGAACAGATTTTCACTATCGCTTCCCTCTGGCTTGGTTTAGCCATCATTTCCGCCCTCATCGCTTACCACCTGCGTATATCTATCGCCCTGATTGAAATCTGCGTGGGTGTGGTTACGGCCGCCGTGGCGGCTTACCTTGGCAGAACTGAAGATTTGGGTTCCAATCAGGAATGGCTGCGTTTTCTGGCTTCATCCGGCGCGATCCTGCTTACCTTTCTGGCGGGCGCCGAACTTGAGCCGAATGTGATTCGGAGGAAGCTGAGGGAGGTGACCGTTGTTTGTCTGGCCGGTTTCTTCGCTCCGTTTCTGGGCTGCGTGGCAGTTGCCTATTACGCGCTGGGCTGGAATCTCCAGGCCAGTTTGCTCTGCGGCGTTGCGCTTTCGACCACCTCGATGGCGGTTGTATATGCGGTAATGCTGGAAACCGGTTTTAACAAAACAGAGTACGGCAAGGTCATCCTGGGCGCTTGCTTCATCAACGATCTTGGAACAGTCATTGCCCTTGGTTTATTGTTTGCGCCATTCACCTACAAGACTGTCATATTTGTTGCCGTGACCGCTTTTGTCTTGGCGATTCTGCCGTTTATCAGCCGCTGGCTGACCCGCATTTATGCCTACCGTACGGCCGCCATCAGGACTAAATGGGTGATCCTGGTCCTTTTCGGCCTGGGCGCTCTGGCGCTTTGGTCAGGCAGCGAGGCAGTGCTGCCGGCCTATCTTATCGGCATGGTCCTGGCCGAATTCTCGAATGGCGATACCTCCTGGATCCGGCGGCTAAGGACCTTAACCGTCGGTTTTCTCACCCCCTTCTATTTCCTCCGCGCCGGGACATTTGTTTCCTTGCCCGCCCTGGTTTCGGCGCCTATTATTTTTATCGTGCTTTTGGGGGGCAAGGTATTATCGAAAATTTTTGGACTGTATCCCATCATCGGACTGTTCCGCCGCAAACATGACGAGCGCTGGTACTACACGTTGCTGATGTCCACCGGATTGACGTTTGGAACAATTTCAGCGCTTTATGGGTTCTCTCACAAGATTGTGACGCAGGAGCAATATTCTTTCCTGGTGGCCGTGGTCATCGCCAGCGCGGTCATTCCGACACTGATCGCCGGACTCGCTTTCTTGCCCCGTCATCTCCTGCCCCAACCGGACAAACAGTTGGGGGCGGAGCCCCGGGAAATCGGCTTGAGCGAGGAAGGATGACAAAGCATGCTGCCGCTGTGTCCGAATAAAGAAGAGAACGGAATTCCAACCGGACACTCGAAGGCCGCCCTTCGATTTGTACTATTGCTCGGTGTCGTCAGCCTTTTTGCCGACATGACCTACGAGGCGGCGCGCAGTATCAGCGGTCCCTATCTTGCCGTTCTCGGCGCCAGCGCCACGGTGGTTGGCGTGACCGCAGGCTTCGGCGAATTCATCGGCTATGGATTGCGGATCGTTTCGGGAGTTCTCAGCGACAGGACTCAGCGTTACTGGCTGATCACAATCACGGGATACGCAATCAACCTGCTGGCCGTTCCCGCGCTGGCTCTGGCCGGAAATTGGCCGGCTGCGGCGATCCTCATCATGACGGAACGCTTAGGCAAGGCAATCCGCACCCCGGCCCGGGATGCCATGCTCTCCCACGCGACGCACCAGATGGGAAGAGGCTGGGGGTTCGGCGTTCACGAAGCGCTAGACCAGGTCGGAGCCATAATCGGCCCGCTTATCGTGGCCGCAGTTCTAGCCTGGAAGGGCAGCTATCAATACGGGTTCGCCGTATTGGCCGTCCCAGCCTTGCTGGCCCTGATCGTGCTTGTCATCGCCCGGATTACCTATCCTCAACCGGAAACCCTCGAGCCTTCTTTTCAAACGGGACAAACCAGCAAGCTTAGCTCGACCTTTTGGCTCTATTCGGCCGCCGCCGCCTGTATCGCCCTCGGTTTTGCCGACTTCCCCTTGGCGGCCTTCCACGTGAAGACCACCGGTCTGGTAAACGATAAGTGGATACCGTTGCTGTATGCAGGGGCCATGGGAGTGGACGCCGTAAGCGCTCTCCTTCTCGGCCGCCTGTACGACAGGAAAGGCTTACCGGTCCTGCTGGTCATCGTGGCGGCATCGGCTTGGAGCGCTCCGCTCATTTTCCTGTCCGGCGTCGGGTCTTTGATCGCGGGAATGGTTTTGTGGGGCATTGGCATGGGTGCGCAGGAATCGATTATCCGTGCTTTCGTTGCGGACACTGTGCCCCGAAGCCGCCGCGCCACTGGTTTCGGGATTTTCAACGCTGGGTTCGGACTTGCCTGGTTCGCCGGAAGCACGGTGATAGCTATCCTTTACAACCAGTCCCTGATCGCTTTGGCGGCATTTTCCGTAGCCGCCCAGTTGGCTTCTTTGCCGATACTCTATTTCCTGCACAGACGGCTGGCCTTTTATAGCAGGGACCCGAATCAGAGTTAAAGATACCGGCAGCAAAACCCGGTCGGCTTTCTGGCCCTGTTTATCGGCCTTTCTCCCGGCCGCTTCGCCTGACCGCCGGGCCTGAATCAAGCCCGGCCCGCTCGCTGAATCCTTTCGCTTTCATTTTGATTTGACTCGCCTCCCTCTTCATTTTATGTTAATGAACCCGCCAGAACCGGGAAACCTTCGCTGAAAGGTTCTCCAGTCGGCGCGGGATGGCATCGGAAGGTCCCACCGTAATCCCCGGGAATTCGAATATTGGCCGCCGGGGGGCGAAAGGAGTCGCGCGCCAGATGAAACTGGTCATTTTCGAAAGCGAGAGCTTTTACAATTTCTTTCCGATCGCCTACCTCCGCCCCACCTTCGAGCTGCGCTGCGGCCACCTCAAGCTCTACGAAAAGATAATCCGCAACCACCCCGGCCCGCCGGCCGCTTTTTTCTGCCGCCATTACCTGGCCGAAACCTTTGCCCTGCGGGCCCCGGCAGGCTCGACTATCAATGACCCTGTAAGCCTGGACGACAACCTGCTGGTCTTTAACGGCCAGCTTCTGGTCAATGACTGGATGCTGGAGAGCGCGGGCGAGGAGGAGGTCGGCTTGAGCGAGCGCGGCGAGGTGCTCTATGCGCGGATCAAAAGGAGCTCGGCCGCGGGACTGCCCAAGGACAGCATTCACGTTTTCCTCCGCGCGGCTGCCGAGCGCCTGCCCTCCCGGAAAGTGGACCTGACCCTGATCCGCAATCAGTGGGAGCTGATCCAGCACAACTCCCGGGCCATCGTCTCGGATTTCGAGCTGGCCGGCAAGCGGGGGGTCGAGGGCTGGGTGCACGACACGACCGCGCTTTACGGGCCAACCGGCCGCCTGTATATCGCCCGGGAGGCCGAGGTGCAGCCCGGAGTGGTTATCGATACCCGGGGCGGTCCGGTGACTATCGAAAGCGGGTCGGTCATTTTCCCGCAAAGCCGGATCGAGGGACCCTGCTATCTCGGGCCGGGCACGCAGATTTTCCGGGGCCATATCCGCGAGGGCTGCTCTTTCGGCCCGGTCTGCCGGGTGGGCGGAGAGGTCGAGGAGAGTATCATCCAGGGTTATTCGAACAAGTACCACGATGGCTTCCTGGGGCACGCCTACCTGGGCGAATGGGTCAACCTCGGCGCCATGACCACCAACAGCGACCTGAAAAACGATTACAACACGGTGGAGATGTACATGCAGGATGCCTCAGGCAAATGGAGCTTTGTCAATACCGGAGACTCCAAGGTCGGCTGCTTTATCGGCGATCATACCAAGACCTCGATCGGCACCCTGCTCAACACCGGCTCGCATATCGGAGTGATGACCCTGCTGATGGCCGATGGGCGGGTGCTGCCCAAGTTCATCCCCTCGTTCAGCTGGTTCCTCGAGGGGGCGATTACCGGCGGATTCGGGCTGGGCAAGCTGCTGGAGACAGCGGTGGCCGCGACTGGCAGGCGCAGCCGCGAACTTACCGCCGCCGACCGCCGTCTGCTCGAATACCTATACGAGCTGACCAAGCCGGAAAGAAGCCGGGCGATCAAAAAAGACCGGAAAAAATTGTTGAAAAAATAAGCCTGTTCCGGCAGATATATCGGAGCAGGAAAAATTTATTTGACGGAGACCGAATATGCCGGAGTACCAGGAGGTCCTCGCGCGAGTGAAAAAAGTGACCGCCGATATCCTTAACCTCGAGGAAGCCGAAATCCAGGAGTCCAGCCAGTTCGCCCATGATCTGGGGGCCGAGTCGATAG
>MFIX01000182.1:4650-8607 GCA_001780825.1 Candidatus Glassbacteria bacterium RIFCSPLOWO2_12_FULL_58_11
TCAGGCAGATAGCCTGAAACGGAGAACCGAAGCGCAATCATGCAGCAGAAAGCCAGGAAAGAATACCCGCGACTGACTGCCGGTCTGCTCGCCGAAGGCTTGAAAAATCTCGGCCTGGGCCGCGGCGACATTGTTTTCATGCACAGCTCGCTCAAGGACCTGGCTCCGGCCGGCCAGCTTCTCGCCTTGCCCGAGATGGGGATGCCGCTGGTGCTCGAGGCGCTCAAAGAGATGGTCGGCCCCGAAGGCTTGATTGCCGTGCCCACGCTCACCTCCTGTTTCGTCAAATCCTCGGTCGGCCCCACCGGGGAAATCTGGGACAAGAAGACCACGCCCTCGCGGGTCGGCGTTATCACCAACTATCTCCTCCGTCAGCGCGGGGTCAGGCGCAGCGACCACCCATCGCACAGTATCGCCGCGCTGGGCCACCGGGCCGCGGAATTTGTCGAAGGCCACGCCTGGAACGCGGGGAGCACTTTCCACCGCGGCGGCCCCTGGGGCCGCCTTTGCGAGTGGGATGCGAAGATACTGTTTCTGGGGACCTATCTCAGCACCTGCACCCTGGTCCACTGTGTCGAGGACTGGATGGGTCTGCCCTACCTCGAATCCTCGGAATGTCTGATCCTCGATGAAAACCGGGATGTCCGGATAGTCACTGTCACCGGCAGCCCGACCGGGCCGCGGGATTTTTACAATTCGCGGGACACCAAGCTGGAGAAAAAGTTCGCGCAAGCCGGATTTTACAAAACCGGCAGGGTCTGCATGGCCGAGGTCACCCTGTTCAAGGCCCGTGACCTGGTCTGCCGGCTCTGGCGCTGGCTAGAAGAGGACCCCTGGCTGCTGCTCAAGACCGACAAAAGCGACCCGTGGAGCCAGCGCGCCGGCAAGGCCGCCGAGAAGCACCTGGCCGCGTTCGGCAAACCCTGTCCCTGGGCCTAGGATCCCCGGCCGCTTAGGCCGCCCAGCCCTTGACTTGCGCTCCGCGACCGTGGTAAATTGGTTCCTACGAAAGTGCGCCCAGCGGGCCTCCGGCGACCGCTGCCGCCGTTCCAGTAGTCAGGAGACAGGAGTCAGAAGTCAGGAGAAGAAATAATATCACCGGCTTAAAGCTTTAGGGGTATTCCGGTACTTCACGGTGCGCCCTGAAAAAGGTCAGTAAAATATCAAATGCCTGTTGAAAGCCAATTCTGACTCCTGAATTCTTGCAGTCAATTGAAATGATTGAATCTTCCGCTATCAGGTCGGTCACAAAACCTACATTCAGCCCCAGGATTCGAGGTAAGCCATGAAAACCGGATTTATCGCCATCACTCTCCTTCTAGCTCTCGCTGCCTGCGGCTCGAACGCGGGCGATGCTGAAAACGAAGCCGGCCAGGCGATGGCCGAGGACAACTCGATGCTTGAAGACGTGCAAATAGTCAACAACGAAGCTTCCCGCCAGATCGATGTCACGGTCGATGGGCAGCCGTTCACCTCCTGGTGCTACTGGGAAAAGCTCAAGAAACCGGTCCTCTATCCCCTGCGGGCGGATGACGGGCGAGTGGTCACCCGCAGCTACCCGGAAAAGTTTGTCCCCGGCGAGCGGGTCGACCACCCGCACCAGCTCTCCTGCTGGTTCAATTACGGGGATGTCAACGGGGATGACTTCTGGGGCAACAGCGACTCGGTGGACCAGACCAAGGGGCATTTCGGCGTGATAATCCAGCGCTCGGTGGATAATGTGACCAGCGGCAAAGGCGAGGGCCATATCGAGGTGAGCATGGACTGGGTCGGCTCGGCGGGCCTGCCGCTGCTCAAGGAGCACGACCTGGTTTATTTCCGGGCGCGGCCGGGCCTGCGGATTATCGACCGGGTGATGACACTCACCGCCCAGGAGCAGAAGGTCGTGTTTAACGACACCAAGGAGGGGGCGTTTGGCATCCGGGTCACCCGCAGCCTGGAGGAGCCGTCAACCGAGCCGCTGAAATATGTCGATGAGCGCGGCGAGGTGACCGAGGTGGCCAAGCTCGACAACACCGGAGTCAAGGGCAGCTACCTGTCCAGTGAGGGCAAGGTGGATGAAAAAGAGGTCTGGGCCAGCCGGGCCAAGTGGTGTATCCTCCGCGGACCCGTTGACAACAAAGAGGTGACTATCGGCGTCTTCGACCATCCGAAAAACGTGGGCTACCCGACTTACTGGCATGCCCGGGGCTACGGGCTTTTCGCGGCGAATCCCTTCGGCTGGAAAACATTTACCAATGGCGCCGAAGAGCTGCAATTCACCCTGGCCCCCGGCGAGTCAACCACTCTTCGTTACCGGATCCTCATCGCCTCCAGCAGCCTGGACAAGGAGGCCACGGACAAATTGTACGACACCTGGCTCAAGGAGATCGGTGAATAAACATGCAGTCCCGCCGGTGAGGGGACCTTTAATCTTTGCCCCCCGCCGCGGCGCGGTAAGATTCAGGCTCTTCGACCTATTTTTCGTTCCACTCACCCGGTTCCTCCAAGGAGGATAAAGATGAACACTGTTTTCTTCAGAAGAATGGCCTGCGGGTTGCCGGATGTCGGACTGGCCATGATGCTCAACGTGGCCTCGATCTCGTGCAGCCCGGCCAGCGCCAAGACTCCCGCTCCGCCCGCCGCTCCGCAGGAGGAGGGTTACACCTACCTCCTGGCCAAAGGTGAAAACGGCTTGTACAACAAGGGCGGCTGGAACCATTACGGCCCCGGATATTTCGATCTCGACCGGCAGGCCGGCATCCTGACAGCCCACGGCGGCATGGGCCTGTTCTGGTACAGCGCCAAGATGTACAAGGATTTCGTACTGGAAATGGATTTCCTGTGCGATAAGAAAGACACCAACTCCGGTGTGTTCTTACGGGTTCCCTACGTGCCCACCAGCGACCAGTACATCTATGACAGCTTCGAGATCCAGATTTACGACGCCGCGCTGGATGTGAAAACTCCGGTGATGCACGAGGGCGCCGCTCCGCCAACCAACGACCCCATGCTGCACATTACCGGAGCCGTCTACGACGCCAAGGCGCCGGATAAGGCCGCCTCCAAGCCCACCGGACAGTGGAACCATTACAAAATCACGGCCAAGGGCCTGGATGTGACTATCGAGCTCAACGGCGAAGTGGTTAACCAATGGCAGCTCAAGCCTGCCGGTAAGGTCGCCACCTGCTGGCCCGCGGGCTATGTCGGCCTGCAGAACCACGAGCCCTCGATCGTGCATTTCGCCAACATACGGGTAAAAGAGCTTTAATCGAGACTCTCGCTCAAAAAGCCGCCCGGGGCGGAAAACACCCCGGGCGGCTTATTACTTTCATTAAGCTGTCATAGTGTGACCAAGATACCCGCATGACTAACCCGCAAATCACCGAGATGGACCAGCGTCTGGCACGGATCAGCGAGAACTGCCCGGTCTGCCGTCACGCCCGCAAAAAGCAGCGAGGGCTCCTTTTTCTCCTGGTTAAAACCTTCGAGAACTACTGTCCCAACTGCCGGGCCTATGAGAAAGTCTACGGCCGCAAATCCCACGATCCGGTCCCCGAACCCGATTGATCTAAAAAGCGAAAAAGTTTGATTTTTCCGCCCGGCGGCTTTAGAGTAACCGTGTCCGAATCAGCTTACGTTCGCGCCGGTCTTCGCCATTTTACGCCTATGAAATTGAAGGAGTCTGGGAATATGCCGCTTTCTATTTGTCTTGACTGGAGTTCACCAGTCCGGGTCGGCCCTCATTATCGGGGAAAGTCGATACTAACGCTCGCAGCGCTTCTGGCTGTTTTTCATCCGTTCAGCCTGGCGCAATCCAACAACTCGCCGGTGATTGTCGAGGCGCGGGAATACTCCGGCATGGACCCGGCGATGTGGCAGGGACTGTACGCGGCTCGCGATGGAAAAGTCTATACCGGACTGTGCACCGAGCCGGGTGAGGCGCACTTCTACCTCTACGACCCGGCGGCCGATTCG
>MFIX01000183.1 GCA_001780825.1 Candidatus Glassbacteria bacterium RIFCSPLOWO2_12_FULL_58_11
CCGAACAGCAGCAAAGCCGGTACGCCGAGCGCATAGGCGCCCTCCGCCTCCCGGACCAGCTCATCCACCGAAAGCTGGAAATTGCCCGGCATTGAGGAAATTTCCCGTCGGACGTTTTTGCCGTGTACCGCGAACAGGGGCAGGATAAAATCCTCGCGCCGCAGCACGGTTTCCCGCACCATGGCCCGGATCGCCGGGTTACGCCTCAGCCTGCGGCCCCTATGTACCGGAAAGGCCATCAGCACTCCTGTCGAAATTAAATTCCAGCGTAAAGCTGGACCTGGCCGGCTGTCATTTCAAGTACGGCTCGATAATCTGGGCGAACCTGGCGCGGGCCCGGGTCAGCCGGCTTTTCCCCGTGCCGATATTGCAGCCCAGGATCTCCGCAATTTCCTCGTAGCTTTTCCCCTCGGTTTCGCGCAGGGTGAAAACCAGCTTGTGGCGGGCGGGGAGTTTTTCCATCGCCTTGGCTACCAGATCGCCTAGCTGCTTTTGATAAAGGTTATCATCGGGACGGCCAGCCTTGTCCGCGGCCTCGAACATCTGCTGGTCGTCTCTGCGGAAAAAAAAATTCTGAAAATACAGCAAGGGGCTGCGGCCCGCGTTCCGCAACTCGTTCTTTGCCAGATTCGTGGCTATCGTATAGAGCCACGTGGAAAATTTCCGGCTCTGATCGAAACGGTTAACATTCCGGTAGACCCGGATAAATGTATCCTGGAGGAGGTCTTCGGCACGGTCCCGGTCGCCGATTATACGGAAAATGTAGTTAATAATCCGGCGGCTGTAACGCTTCATCAATTCATTGAACGCCTGTTCCCTGCCGTCGATAAACCGCTGAACCAACTCCTCATCGGATAACTCGCTTAAAGCCCGGTCCTGGGTAATGGTGTCTAATCCTGTACAGGTTAATTCGGTAGTGAAGCTATTCATAAGGACCTTGCAAGAAAAAAGCGGCGAATTCATTACCGCTGTTATTCCAAGTTAATAAATATAACTTGAATCTTCAAATATTTGCTTGGTGGAGGTTCCGGAGAGGCGGCCGGACCAGGATCGAGCAAAGCGGGCGCTCAGGCTCTGGTGTCCTGCCTCGGCTGAGAGGAATCGAACTCGGCTGCCGGCTAGATTTCTTCCAGCATCGATTCTTTGATCCAGCCGCTGCGTCCGCTCGGCAGGCTCACCAGGGCCCAGCCGGTGCGCTGCTCGCGCAGGCGGATGACCGCGCCCTCCGGCAACACCAGCACCCGGGTATTATCCTCGCCCGGACCGCTGCGCGCTTCGGTATTGGCGGTCACCACTACGGCCTTTCTCTCGTAGTGATCGCGGTAGTAATGGACTCCCAACAGAGCGCTGTTTACCAGGAGCAGGACCAGGCCGGCCACTGTCAGCCAGAGGGATATTCTTCTCAGCAGCCCGGCGCCGCCCAGCGCGAAGCCGGTCGCGCCCACGGCGAAAATCAGCAGGATGTACAATTGCAGCTGGGCCACCTCGCTGCTGGAGAGCAGGAATACCCAGCCTGTCAGCAGGGAAAATAACGGATTGGCCGCCTGGCTCTCCACCTCGTTTTCCGGCCGCACCAGCGCGGAAATGAACTTGAGGTTCGCCCGGATGTCCTCATCGCGAGGGGCCAGCCGGGCCGCCCGGTGAAAATTCACCACCGCGGGCCCGAGTTTTCCGGCCTTGAACGCGGCGCAGCCCACATTGTAGTAGAGCTCGGCGCTGGGCCCGGCGATCCGCAGCAGCTCCCGGTACTGTGACAGCGCTTCGGCGAACTTTCCCTCGCTGTAACCCTCATTGGCCTGCTGGAACCTCTTCTGCAGCGTGGTCGGTAAATCGGCTGCGAAAGCCGGATACAGGCCGAACGCAAGCGATGAGAGAAGCATCAGGAGCCATAACTTGAGCCTGCCGCGGAGCCCGGATTTGCCGCGCAAGGCTGCAGGCGTACCGACAAAGAAGAAATCTGATTTCATTTCAAGAGTTTCCGTATCAGCGGTTCAGAGAGCTTTATCTAGTTTCCCAACCAGCTTTCGCACTTTGTTAAGATATTCCCGGGCAGTTTCCGCTTCGGTCGCGCTCTGGGGAGCGAACCTGACGAAAGCGAAATGCTCCAGGCAGCGCCGGACCTCCTCGCGGACATCCTCGGCCACATTCCTGACAGACAGCAGCCCGACAATCCCATCGGTCATCATTCCGACAGTTTCCTCATTCAGCCGGTCGCCGATAAAATGGCACAGGGCGCGGTCGAGTGCGGCGTAGCAGGCGGCGGTATCGCCGGATTTCAGGGCCCGGGCGGCATCTTTAAGGTTCCGCTCCAGACGCTTGCCGGCCCCTTTCTGCCGGGCGTATCCTAGGTCGCTGACCAGCAGGCCCCGGTGGCGGCGATAGAGCAGCGCCAGGCCCACGCTGACGACCGGGAGGAGATGGAGCAGCCAGAAAAGCGCGGTGGAGCTCAAGGGTTTCCCAGGGCTTTTCAAGGCCGAAGGAGCCTCCTTTATGTAATGAATGTCCTCACCGACCGCCATGACACTTTCCGGGGCCAGGTGGTAAGCCGGCGGCTGCTCTTTTTCCCCGGAGGGCAAGACAGTCAGCGCCAGCTCCGCCGAGCGCACGGTAATGTATTTTTCCTGTTCGGGGTCGAAGAAGGAGAACGCCACTCCGGGCAGCCTGTACTCGCCCTCCTTGCGCGGAACCATGACAAAGCGGAAAATCTTCTTGCCCCGGATCCGTTCGCCCGAGCGGTCGATATTCTCCTCGCTCTTGGATTCGTAGATGTCGAAATCCTCCAGGCTGTCCGGCTTGGGCTCGGAGATCGACCGGATATTGCCGGTACCGGCGATATCCAGCTCGAGAGTTACCGCCTCGCCCTGCTTGACGCTATTTTTGTCCACTGTACCGGCGATAGTGAATTTACCCACCGCGCCCCCGAAATCCGCCGGTTTCCCCGCCGCGGGCAGAGGCTTTACTTTGACAGTTATCGGCCGGGTCTGCAGCGCTTTCCGGCTGCCGTTGTCGAAAAAGTCCCAGGCGTTCCGGATCGTATAGGCCAGCTTGGCCGGTCCGATTGTCGCCTCGCCATCCGTGGCCGGGAACAGCGCATAACGCAGCTCCTGGACCGAATAAGAGACGCCGTTGACCACCTGGCTGGTCTGGCGGGCGCTCTTGTCCAGCTCCTCGACCCAGAAGCCATTGAACGAAGCCGGGTTGTACTCAGGGTTTTCCGCCAGCCGCAGACGGTTATAGAAGCCGAAAGTGTAAGTGACCTGCTCCCCAACATAGACTTCCCTTTTGTCCACGCTCCCCCGGATGAACAGGTTGGCATCCCCTGAACCCTCGGCCAGGGATTCCTCGACCGGGGGCGAGCTCTGGCCGGGGCGAGGCGGCGCCGCTCCGGGACCCGGCTTTGGCGCGGCGGCTCCCGGGCTGGCGGGCGCTTGCCCGCCGCCGACTTTTATCTCCAAAGTGTTCGAGCTGTAATCTTTCCCGCCGAACCGGATCACCGCCGGCCCGATGCTGAAAGCTCCCTCGCGGCTCGGCAGAACCGTGTAATTGGTGGACTTGGTGGCCGAAATCTGGCCGTTGACAATCGAGATCTGACTCGAGGTGCCCCGGCCCACCACCTGGAAGTTATCCATGTTCTGGAGCTGCGGCTCCGGCACGCTGCGCATAGTCCCGGAAACCGTCACTGTAAGCTGGAACTGTTCGCCCAGGCTCAGCTCTTGCCGGTCCGCGCTCAGATCGACACTGATATCCTGCGCGGCCGCCCGGAGAGGCAGAATTGCCAGAAAGGCCAGGGCCAGCGCAGTCAAGCGCGAGCGGCCTGAAAAATTCCTGCAACCGGCCTTTCTCACCAGTCCGGCCCCCTGCCGCCCTGAACCGCGGTCTTTTTATCTTTCTCTTTCTGTTGCATGTCCTTTTCCATCTGCATCAGCGCGTTCAAAATGCGCTCCGCCTCTTCCTTGCTCATCTGGTTCGGCTGGGGCGGCTGCTGCTGTTTATCTTTCTGTTCCTGCTGCTGCGCCTGCTGTTGCTGCTGCTGGTTCATTTTTTCCTGTTTCTGCTGCTCCTGATTCTTTTTCTGTTGCTCCTGCTTATCCTGGTTCTGCGGCTGTTGTTGCTTCTGCTTGTCCTGGTCCTGTTTATTCTGTTGTTGTTGCTGCTGTTTTTGTTCCTGCTCCCGTATCAAACGCCTGGTCAATTCATAGTTGTACTTCGGGTCCTCATCCTTCGAATCAAGCGTGATCGATTGCTTGTAAGCCTCGAGCGCCTGCGAGAGCTGCTGCTGGTTTTCGGACTTGCGGCCCATCTCGAACAGAGTGTTGCCCATGTTGTAAATCGAGCGGGGAGCCAGGGCGGGCGTCTGTTTTTCAAGTACTTTGCCGAATTGCCTTGCCGCCTCATCGTAGCGGCCAAGCTGGAACAGGGTATTACCCAGGTTATAGGCCAGAGTGTCGGAGTCCGGATTCCGGGTCTGGGCTTCCTGGTAAAGCTCCAGGGCCTTATCGTATTGTTTGGCCTTGTACGCCTGCTCGGCTCTCTCCGGCTGGCTGCGGAAGATATCGGTCCAACCGCCGGCAACGCCATTGAACAGCAGGCCAGAGCCGATCAGCAGCGCGAGCGCCGCCTCGATCGATCTTTTCATGTCCGGTCTCCTTCGCCGCTTGAGCGCACCGCCATGCCGGAACGCTTCGGCCGGGTCTCCAGCAGCAGCGGCTCAAAAAAGAGCAGCACCAGGGCGACCCCGAGAAACCACTGGTAGCGATCCTGGTAGAGCGTGAACTCCTTGGATTCCAGCTCCCGCTTCTCCAGCTTTTTGATATCCTCGAATATCCGGTCCAGCTCGATAGAGTTCCTTCCCGCCCGATAGTACTCCCCCCCGCCGGCATGGGCCAGCTCCACCAGGAGCGGCTCGCCGAGGCGGCTCATCACGATCTCGCCCTTGTTATCACGCTTGTAGTCGGTCACCGTGCCCCGCGCATCCTTTACCGGTATCGGGACCCCATCCGGCGTACCGATCCCGATCGTATAGATCCGCACACCCTCCTCGCGCAGTTTCTGCGCCTGGGCGAGCGCATCCCCTTCCAGTTGCTCGCCGTCGGTGATCAGGATCAGCACCTTGTACTTGCGCTCTTTGACATCGAATGCCTCTCCGCCGACTTTCAGCGCCGTGGCGATATCGGTGCCGGGGTCGGAAATTATGTCGGTATCCACCCCGTCCATAAAGAGAGATATGGCCGAGTAATCGGTAGTGAGCGGGCAGAGGGTGAAAGCATCCCCCGCAAAGGGTACCAGCGCCACCCGGTCCCCTTCGAGACGGCTGAGCAGGCTGGTTATCTCGAACCGCGCCCTGGATAGGCGGTCCGGCTTGATATCATCAGCCAGCATGCTGAGCGAGGTATCGAGCAGGAAAACGATGTCCCGGCCCTCCCGCTTGAGGATCACCGCCTGCTTGCCGTACTGCGGACCGGTCAAGGCGAGAATCAGGAAACTCAGAGCGATCAGCAGGGCTAGCGTGCGCAGGCCCCGCATCCCGGGCAGAAACGGCGCGGCGAGACGGCCGGCCAACTCTGGCGCGGTGAATCGGGCCAGCAGCCTCTGCCTGCGCCGCGCCACGTACCAGAGCAGCACCGCGAGAGCCGGTATCAGCCAGAGCAGATAAAAATATTGTGGATTGCTGAAATGCATGTCTGCCTTTCAGGGGACAGTCTTAAAACGGGTCCCGGCCAGGATCAGTTCCAGAATGAACAAAGCCAGGGCGGGAATGAGCAAATAGGAGAACAGCTCCCGGTAGCGGGTGTACTCGCGGACCTCCACCCTGGTTTTCTCCAGCGAATCGATCTGGCGATAGATGTCCTGCAACTGCGCCGCGTCGGTGGCCCGGTAATAACGGCCTCCGGAAACCGAGGCGATCTCCTGAAGCATCGCCTCGTCGATCTCCACCTGCATGTTCTGGTAATGCAGCCTGCCGAATGCATCCCGCACCGGTACGGGGGCCAGGCCGCGGGTCCCCGCTCCGATGGTGTAAACTTTCATGCCCTCGGCCTGGGCTACCTTGGCCGCGGTCTGCGGATCGATCTCGCCCCGGTTGTTCATCCCATCGGTCAAAAGGATGATGACCCGGCTCTTGGCCTGCGAGTTACGCAGACGGTTGACGCTGCTGGCCAGGGCCACCCCGATCGCCGTGCCATCCTCGATCGAGCCGATCTGCAGCTTTTCAAGCTGCGAGGTCAGGACCCGGTAATCGAGAGTAGGCGGGCAGAGCGTGACCGCCTTGGCGGAAAAGGCCACCAGGCCGATCCGGTCGTGCTTGCGGCGCGAGATGAAATCATCGACCACCTCCCGGGCCACCTCGAGGCGGTTGCTGCCGCGTTTCAGGTCCTCGGCGGCCATGCTGGTCGAGACATCCAGGGTCAGGATGATATCGATACCCTCGCTGTTTACATCCTCATAGGTCGATCCGCTTCGCGGGCGAGCCAGGGCGACAATCAGCACCGCCAGGGCGAGGACCCGCAAGGCGAAGGGCACGTGCGGCAGGCAGGCCGTCCAGCGGCGATTGACTCTCAGGGCGGTCTGAAGGTCAGAAAAAAGTACGGTCCGCCGGCTGCGCCAGCTGAAACGCAGATAGAGCCAAACCAGCGGTATCAGCAGCAGCAGCAGAAAGAGCAGGCGAATGTTAGCGAAATCGAAATTCAACTCTTCCCCCCGCTTTGCGGCCCGGCAGCCAGACTGCCCGCGGAATTCCGTACCTCCGGTCCGTTCTGCTCCTCCGGCGTTTCCGAAATTTCGGTCGGCCGAGGCTCGAGCTGGACTGGACGGGTTTTCTCCACAATTTCATAGGCCCGGTTGAACGTGGCGTTGATCTCGATGATTTGCGGTTTGTACTTGGCGAACTTGACCAGATCGCAGGCGTTGAGAAAATCCGCGTTTAAATCCCAGAGCTCCCGCTGGAGCGCTTTACCTTCCAGGGTAAACAGCAGCTCCCAGGTGGTCATTTCCAGGGCTTCTATCCCGTAGCGCGCACCCAGGTAGTTGCGGATCGCATCGGATACCAGGATATGGAACTGCTTGATCTCTCCTTTTTCGATCAGGCCCAGGGATTTGATCCGGTCCAGCTCTTCCAGTGCCGCCAGATGCGCGGGCTTTGCGGGAGCGAGCGGACGGGAATCGCGTTTGAATTTCTCATCCCGCCGGCGGAGATAGCGGACCCAGGCGTAAATAAGCAGACCGATCACGGCCAGGGCCAATGCCCCCCAGACAGCGATCTTGTGCCAAAGCCTCGGCCATTCGATGAGCCCCTTGAGCGGCTTGATCTCCGCGGCGGTAGTGTCGGTGACCAGACTGGCCACCCGGACCTTTATTTCCCGGGTATAGAGGGTATCCAGCCCGCCATCCTGCTGCATCAGAACAAACGGCAGCTCCGGAATTGATAGCTCTCCGGTCTCGAATGCAGTCAGGACGTAGCTGCGCCTTTCGAGGGTGGCGCCGTTATCCTCTGAGTGGGTCTGCGGGGGAAGGTCTGAAAGCAGCTCGAATTTACCGAGGGAGCTTTTAAGGTCGGGAAATTTGACGGTTTCGTTCTTCTCGGTGCGCACCCAGACTGTCAGTGTCAGGTGATCGCCGATCCGCATCCCGGTGGTATCGACCCGCGCATCGACCCGGCTTGCCGCCAGGCAGTCGCCGCTGGAAAAAATCAAGGCCCAGAGACAAAGCGGCAAGGCGGTCAGCAGTTTTTTAATTTCTTTCGTCACAATCCTTCGCATATCCTAAGCTTATAGTGATTGCCAAAATACCCTGGCAAATCGAAGATTCATAAAACTCGAACGGCAGTTCGAAAAGGAATATCCTTTTGGCAATCACTCTAGCTGATTTTTCAGCCTGAAGCTGAAAAGGCCGTTCAGCCGACGGCCCTCGCAATAAAACGATAAGTGTTCCGAATTTCGGTCAGCAGCCGTCAGCCTTGCCCGGGCCGGGGTTCCCCCCCGTGCGGTTCATCCGGCGCTAATCCGGAATCCGTTGCCCGGCAAACTTCATAAAATTTTGCGCTGTTGGATTCGAGCTCGATATAATTCCTTCCAGCTCCTTCAGACCTCACTCCGCGGGGAGATCACACCTCCCGGCAAAAACGCCGAAAGCCATGCCCGGTGCTCCCCAGGCACGCTATTGCACCACATGGGACAGCGGGATGTCCGCCAGATCATCGGCCGAGTACTCGAAATCCTCGGCCTCCTTGGCCGGCGCCAGGAAGTCCTGCTGCCGCACCAGATCGCGAACGTAGATTTGCTTGTCCCCGCCGTAATCGCCGAATAACAGGCCGAAAAGGACCTTATCGCCGTCCTTCAGGATCAGGCTCAACTGCGGGTGTTCGAATCCCCGGCCGGGCCCCTGGGGCAGCAATTTCGAGGCGGCCATGGTGTCGGCGTGCGCGATTAACCGCTCGACCTGCGGCAGCTTGCAGCGAGCCTCTTTCGGCCGGACCAGCCGCCAGAGCGTGTCATTGTCAGCCACGATCACGATTGAATCCAGCGGAGTTTACAATTCGATCCGGTTGATCCGGGTTTCATCGAAATCCGCCATCCGCAGATCGACCATCCAGTCCAGTTCGAAATTGGTGTCCAGATGGTTAAGCAGGCGCGAGTCGGTCAGCACCAGGTCGTTCGGATAAAGGCTCGAATAGCTCCAGCGCAGGTAAGCCGCCTGATCGACAGTATTCCCGAGGGCGATAAACACGGAATCGCCGTTTTGAGCCTTGACCAAGAGTCTGCGCTGCGGATTATCCAAGCCGGTCCGGCTGGACTCCTCAACGCCGGCCGATTCAAAACTCCGCACCTGATTTTCGTACAAATCCCGCAGAATCCGAATGATTTTTCTCTTGTCGGCCCGGATCTTTTCCTTGCCGCCAGTCATCCACCACACTCCATCGCCGGGCGAGCGCGCGGCCTGAAATTCCTTTATATCCCGGCCCGCATACCTGATCTCCGCGATATCTAAGGGCTGGATCACAGTCAGGCCTTTGCCGCGCAGCATGAAACTGTTCAGGCCCAGCATCGGGCCGATTTCCTTGCTGATCAGCATCACCGCTTTTTCAGCGTCACGGTGCACATAGATGTTGTCCGTGGTCGGATTCAGCGCGCCAAACCGCAGCGAGGTGCTGTCTCCGGCGACAGTTTGCACCTCGATCTCCATGACCGGATTTTTCAAATGCACCATCGCCATGTCCAGCGAATCGGCGGGCAGTTTTGACAGGGCGAAAATCTTGATCAAAGAGCTCAGCAGGTGATTGACCGCTATCGAGTCGGCCAGCTCCCCGGCGTAGGGGCTGACAAATTCCCACTCGTAGGATTTCCTTCGAATGCTGTAGGTCGTGTCGAATAAAGTGATCCGGGCGGACGCTATCTGGTCCAGCGCGCAATTGAGGAGATGATCCCTTTCCTCTGTCTTTTTTGCGGGTTCCCTGCCCCAGTCAATCTTAAAAAGGTAGATTCCCAGCCCGGAGCAGATAAGCAGCAGAATCAGGATTACTTTCCAGTTCATCAGGCAATTCCTTTGAATTGTAAAACGCCAAATTTTCTTGCCTAAGCGGCAATTATCTGAATCTGCGGATGACCCAGACCCAGGTCCCTAAAATCACCAGCAGCGCCGGCAGCGCGTATTGCAGCATCAGAGCCATCCGGTTGGACTGGCGCTGGTTGACGTAAATAGTCTGATCCTCCGGGTCTTTGGGCCGGATCGTGATCAGGCGCTCATCGCCGATCAGCCAGTTGACCGCATTCATGAACAGATCCCAGTTCCCGCCGTAGCGCAGGTAGGAGTTCGAGGCGAACTGGCTGTCTCCGAAAACCACCATTTCGGCTTTAGTCTGAGATTTTTCGCGCTTGATCTTTTCGATTTCCTGTTTTGTCGGAGCCTGAGTCCCGACCTTGGTGGCAATCTCATGCAGGCCCGGCTCGGTTTCCTCGATCTTTTTCAGCATGGCCACCGCCACAGGCACCGGGCCGCTCAGGTCAGTCGGATCGAAGGTCGGATTCCTGGCCGCCATGGCGTTCCGGTCGCGCTCGCCCCAGCTATTGTCGCTGGTGCGGGCCAGGACAGACAGCTCGAGGTCCGTGGGCGGCGTGTCGACCAGCCTCACCGAGCGCACAGTGGGCATGGTGGAGTAAGCTTTCATCAGGAATTTGGTGATCGGGTGCTCCTTATCGTAGCTGTAAAGCAGGGGCTCGGTGGGCCCGGCGCCCTGACGGACGCCGGCGGTCGAGTTGTCGACCACGATATCTTCATCCACGCGGATACCCCACGACAGCAGCCACTCGCCGAGTCCGCTATCATATTCCGGGTCCAGGCAGACCAGCACCCGGCCGCCATTTTCCAGGTAATCATCGACCAGGCGGATCTCCTCCGAAAGAAACGGCTTGCGGGGACCGACAATCAAAAGCGCCCGGCAATCCGCGGGCACGCCCCCCGCCTCGAGGACATTCAACCGCTCAGTGATATAGGACTGGTCGCCGATTGCCGCCCGGGCCATGACAAATCCGCCCGGACTGCCGTCATTGATATCCAGCTCCTGGTGCCCCTCCAGAAAATACACTTTGCGCTGTTCGCCGCTAGTCGCCCGGATCAGCGCATTGGTGACCTGCTCCTCGGTCTCCATATCGGTCGCCATTTCCTGGTAGTCGCCGTACTCGACAACCGTCACGTTGCCCCGGTAGCGCTGAATGTTGTATTGGCGCGCGAGCATCAGCTCCTTATTGGGATCGAGGAACCGGAAATGGAAGTTTGGGGTGACACTTCCATAGACCTCGAACAGGTCGCGCAGCTTGCCCTCCCGCTCGCGGTTCTGGCGTATCAGCGTCTGGTTCTGTTCCTGGCTCAGGTTCCGGTCGACATACGTCCAGAAAAACGAGGTAAAGTAAATGTCCTGTTTTTTCTCCCGGATATCAGAAATGATGGTCTGAGTCAAAGGACTCAGCTCGAATTTCCGGGCGATGGTGATATCCTTCCAGACAAAGCTCCGGTAACCGATCATGTTGACAAAAACCAGCAGGCTGAGCACCAGGCAGGTGATCAGCAGGGAGTTGGTGCCGGAGCGGAAGCTTCTGGCGCTGAAGGCTTGACGCAAATCATCGAAGCAGACTACCAGATAAACGATACCGCAAGCTGCGCCCAGCACCGTCAGCCCAGTGGAAAGCATATCCCAGAGGCCGTTTATATAATAAATGCCCAGGCCGATCAGCAGAATTACCGGACTGACATAACCGAGTGTCCTGATCCTCTGTTTCATCTTTTAAATCACCTCCAGCGCAGCGAGGCCACAACCTGATAAGTCAGGAACAGCCCGAAAAATGTCAGCGAGAGGTAAAAGATAACATCCCGCGAGTCAAGGATTCCCATGGCGAAATTATCGAAGTGGCCGGTGACCGAGATATAATTAGCCAGCCGGTTCCAGAACGTAAATGTGGACTCTCCCACCCGGCCCACGATCCAGAGGAAGAGGAAAGCCCCGAAAGTCAGAGCGCCGGCGATAATCTGATTTTCGGTCACCGAGCTGATCAGGATACCCACCGAAATCACCGAGGCGCCGTAGAAAATGGTGCCGGCATAACCGGTCAGGATCGGCCCCAGGTCCGGATTGCCGTACTGGAAAAGAAAGAAATGGAAGGCGACGGTGGGGACGATCATGGTCAAAAAAAGGATGAACCCGGCCAGGAACTTGCCCAGCACCAGCTGCGCGATAGTCAGCGGGGAGGTGAGTAGCAGCTCGAGGGTGCCGGTCTTGCGCTCCTCGGCGAACAGACGCATGGTGATCATCGGCAGGAGAAACAGGCTGATCGTGCGAATCTCCTGGAAGATGTAGCGGATAACCGAATCGTTGATACTGAACTTCGGCACCAGCATCTGGTAATTGACCGCCTCGCCCGTGGCCTGGAAGGTGAACTTGACGAAATCGTTAAACTTGTAAATGAAGCGGTTGGAAATCAGGATCAGGAAAACCCCGATCACCACATAGGCGATCGGGCTGGCAAAGTAAGATTTGTATTCCCGCCAGAATATTGAAATTATATTGCGCATTATTCGCAGCCCTTGGTTTTGGATTTATATTTTCCCGCGCCCGGCATTCTTTAGTTATCCACTTTCGAAGTGATCTTGATGAAGATTTCCTCGAGAGTCATCGCCTGCGGCCGCAGCTCGAGCAGTTCCACATCTGCCTCGACCAGGGCGCGGGCCAGCTCGCCGCGGCGGTCCCGGCCCAGCGCATAAGAAATGTCAAACTGGCGTGGGGCGTCTTTCGGCTGGCCTTCATTGGTCATCTCGGCCACCTTCTGCACTCCGGGCAAGGCCTTGATCCTCTTTTCCAGCTCCGGCCCGCCGCCGCGCACCAGAATACGCACCATGTCATGGCCCTTGAGCTTTCCGGTAAGGTGCTCGGTGGTGTCCTCGGCCAGGATTTTTCCCCGGTCGATGATCAGCACGCGGTCGCAGGTCAGGCTGGCCTCCGGGAGAATGTGCGTGCTGAGCAGGATGCTGTGCTCGCCCGAGAGCTGGCGGATGAGCTGGCGCACGCCGATAATCTGGTGCGGGTCGAGACCCGCCGAGGGCTCGTCCAGGATCAGGATCGGCGGGTTGTGGATCAGGGCCTGGGCCAGGCCGACCCGCTGACGGTAGCCCTTGCTGAGCTTGTGGATGTGCAGGTTCTGCACCTCTTCGAGCGAGCAGCGCTCGACTACATACTGCAGGCGCTGCCTGCGCTGCCGCGCGCTATTCAGCCCCCTGATTTTGCCGGCGAAATTAAGAAAGTCCCGCACGCGCATCTCGCGGTACAGCGGCGGGGTTTCCGGCAGGTAGCCGATCTCTTTTTTCACTTCCAGCGGCTTATCGAAAATGTCGTATCCGGCCACCGAGACTTTGCCCTGAGTTGCCGAGAGATAGCCGGTGATAATCCGCATGGTGGTGGTCTTGCCGGCCCCGTTCGGTCCGAGGAACCCCAGAATCTCGCCCTTGCGCAGGTTGAATGAAATATTGTCAACAGCCTTGAAATTGCCGTAGCGTTTGGTCAGCTCATTAACCTGAATCAATCGACAGCCTCCGGTAATTGAATAGTCGAAGAACCGGGGGAACCGGTGTGGCATTCGCTCAGCGAAATTTTCTTTCCCGCATCCGGAAAAAGCCCATCAGGGGTTCAATATAAGAGCTTCCGACTCTCAGGTCTATAAAATCCACCCCGGCGCTCTTGAAAAAGCTCTCCTGGGAGGCGCGGCGCTGCTCGACCAGCCGCTGGTACTCCTGGCGCACCCGGTCGGAGGAAACATCGACCACCTCGACCCTTCCGGTCTCGGCATCCTCCATCCGGACCAGGCCGAGGGGCGGTAGCTCCAGCTCGCGGGGGTCGCAGATCCGCATCAGGATCAGGTCGTGCCGCTGGGCGAGAATCTTCAGCGGCCGCTCGTAGTCCCTATCGAGGAAGTCGCTCACCACGAAAACCACGCTCTGGCGGTTGAGGACGTGAATCAAGTACTCGAGGCCCTCGCGCAGGCTGGTTCCCCGATGACGGGGCTCGAAAAACAGCAGCTCCCGGATCACCCGCAGCACGTGCTTGCGGCCTTTCTTCGGCACCACTACTTTTTCCACCTGGTCGGTAAGGATGACCAACCCCACCCGGTCGTTGTTCTTGATCGCCGAGAAGGCCAGCACGGCGCAGAGTTCAGCGGCAAATTCGTTTTTCAGACGATCCACCGAGCCAAAAAGCCCGCTCGCTGAGGCATCCACGAGAAAAACGACGGTCAGCTCGCGCTCCTCGATGAACTTCTTGACATAGGGCTGGCCCATCCGCGCGGTGACATTCCAGTCTATCGAGCGGACATCATCTCCCGGCTGGTACTCCCGGACCTCGGAAAACTCCATCCCCAGCCCCTTGAAAATACTGTGGTACTCCCCGCTGAAAACATCCTCGACCAGACTCCGGGTGATGATTTCGATATGCCGTACTTTTTTCAGGATCTCCTGCGGTATCAAGCTCAGGGAACCTCCACCCGCTCGAAAACTTTTTTGACGATGTCCTCCGAGGTCATTTCCTCGGCCTCGGCCTCATAGGTGAGCAGGACGCGGTGACGGAGTATGTCCATCCCGATCTGCTTGACATCCTCCGGCGTGACATAGCCCCGTTTGCGCAGAAAGGCATTGGCCTTGGCCGCCTGGGCCAGGTAAATCGTGGCCCGCGGGCTCGCCCCGTACTCGATCAATCCGTCCAGCTCCTTTAGTCCGTACTCGGCCGGCTCGCGGGTCGCCAGGACCAGGGTGACTATATAGTCCTTGATTTTCTCGTCCATGTAAACATCACGCACCACTTTCCGGCAGCGCAGGATATCCGCGGGCGTGCACCTTTTCTCCACCGAGGGCAGATCGCCGCCGGACATCCGCTCGAGAATCTGCCGCTCCTCCTCCTTGCGCGGATAGGTCACCTTGAGCTTGAACATGAAACGGTCCACCTGCGCCTCGGGCAGCGGATAAGTGCCCTCCTGCTCGATGGGGTTCTCGGTGGCCAGGACCAGGAACGGCTCCGGCAGCGGGTAGGTGCTGGCGCCGATCGTCACCTGGCGCTCCTGCATCGCCTCCAGCAGGGCGCTCTGAACCTTGGCCGGCGCCCGGTTGACCTCATCGGCCAGGACAATATTGGTAAAAATGGGGCCTTTGCGCGGGATAAACTCCCCGGTCTTCTGGCTGTAAACCTGGGTACCGGTAAGATCGGCGGGCAAAAGGTCGGGGGTGAACTGCACGCGGCCGAACCCGGCGTCGATCACCCGGCTCAGCGTCCTCACGCACAGGGTCTTGGCCAGGCCCGGGACGCCCTCGATCAGTACGTGCCCGTCACAGAGGATCCCCAGCAGAAGGCGCTCCACCATGTAGCGCTGGCCGACAATTACCCGGCCGACCTCCTCGATTATCCTTTCGATAAACTGGCTCTCCTGCTTAACCTGTTCATTCAAAACCTGAATTTGTTGGTTCATCTATCGACTCCATCCTGATAAATTTCAGCCGTCGAAATCTTCGGGCAAAATTCTTCATCGCGAAACACGTAAAGCAATCGGCATACCAGAGGTAACCGGCCCCCTGTTCTCAGGTAATTATCTGAAAATCAATAAGTTAATTACGGGAAAAATCTCCTGCCGGGGGTACGGGAAACGGGCGGGTTCCATTTAAAGCAAATTTGCCCCAAATGGGGCAATAAAAAACTGAGATTTCGAATCTCAGTTTTTTGAATGCAAAGACTAACCCGCCACGGATTGAATCATCCGGCATCCGCTTTTTAACTGGCATCGGGCTTGAAATTTTCCAGCTCCTGAATGGTCAACTGGAAATTCGTCCAGATGCCGTCTTCTCCGCTTTCAGCTTTTCTCCTCTCGGCCATTTCTTTCAGCAGCGGCAGATACTTGCGAAAGAGCTCCACGTTCCCGGGACGCAGGATTTCGAGAATCCCCACCGAGACATAGGAGCACAGCTCGACATCGGTGCTATCCTGCTGCAGCAGGTCGATAAATGTCTGCTCCACCCGGGGGGCGGCCTCGGTTTTGGCGAACGAGGACAGGGTAATCGGAATACTCAGCCGCAGATCCCGGTTCATTGACTTATCGTCGAGTATCCCGATCAACACCCCCACGCTCGAGGTATCGCAGAGCTCGCCGATTGCATAGATGATCGTCTCTTTCAGCAGGTAATCCTCGACCGAGAGCAGCATGTTGTTGAGAGCCGCCGCCGCGCTCTTGTCCTTGTGATAGCCGATTGCGCTCACCATGCCGATCTGCACGTTCAAATTGGAATCGGCGAGGAAAGCCTGAAACAACTGCGGATTCTTGAGATTATAAAAAGTGCGGATCACTGAATCCCGCTCCACCGGCGTTCCGGAGCGCAGTATCTCGACTCCTTCATTGACCTGTTTGCGCTCAGCGGTAAGCTGAGGGTCCTCTTTAGGACCGCAGCCAGAGAGCAGCAATCCTGCGCACAAACAGACGGAGGAGATCAGGCGGCCGCCCGAATAGGCGCCCCTGAAAAGTCTATACAGCAGCATATTTACCCGTGGCATGGCAGAACCTCTTACCCTTCATGAATTACCATCCGG
>MFIX01000184.1 GCA_001780825.1 Candidatus Glassbacteria bacterium RIFCSPLOWO2_12_FULL_58_11
ACATATATCCGCAGTACCCGCTGGTAGGAGTCGGTATTGAAAGCTCCGGTCTCGGTCTCGGCGGCATAGAGCGAGCCCGGCGCAAGCGCCGGCCGGCCCGTTTGCGGGCCGGAGAGAAGCGGCGGCAAAATAATTAGAATTAAAAGCATTCTCAACAGTTTCATAAACTTTTCTCTTGTTAGAGTTCCGCTCCAGTTTGAAAATGTATGTACTATTTAATACCAGAGAGCGTGGATTGTCAATCCAGCCGGTGAGAGATTGCTGTGACAGGAGAATGCCGGAAAGGCGGGGGGAGCCGCCAGCCCTAAATTCAGAGGCAGGTCAAGGGAGCGGGCATTTACTTGTATTACAGGCCTTTGATTTCAGTGCCGGCTGCTGAAGGGATATTCCCATGCTGTTGTACTGCTATGTTTAATCTCCTGGCGGCTCGAAGTACCTGTGTGTGTTGTGCCTGTACGTAGAGTACGCCTCCCCGAAGAGGCGCCCCAGGAGTTCTTCTTCGAGTGGTAAATACAGTCGGAAGCCCAGCCAGAATAGGGCGGCCAGCAGCAAAACCATTCCGGACCGGCGGGCCAGGCCAAGGCCCAGCAGGGTAAGAGTCCAGCCCACTACCTGCGGATTCCTGCTCCAGCGATAGATCCCGGCGCGCACTAGCCGCGATGTATCCATCCCGGACATCCGTTTCAGCGACCCGAATGCGGCTACCGCGCTCAGGTAAATCGCCAGGCCTGCCAGGATCAAGATTGAGCCGCAGGCTACTGCAAACGGTTGGTTGAGGCTGAACCGCCAGGCCGACTCCAGGGTTGCACACACGACAAGACTGAAATGAACCCCGTACAACGCCCACACCAGCACCACAGTCTGTAAGCTCGGGCGCAGAATGCTCCGGTACTCGGAACGCAGCCTCCGGCCAATCAGGCCGGCCAGCAGGCCCAGTACAGCGAGTCCCGCGCCATATACGAAAGTGCCAGCCATCACACGACCGCCGTGGCATAAGCCGCCTGAAGACAAAAGTAGACGGGAGGCGGCCGGAAATTGTCAACTGTCCGCCGGTGTCCCGCTGATGTTCCCTGTTCAAGGTTTCTGCGCACACAGCCGGACCAGGTGCGTGTTCTGCATTCCGAAATCGCCCCGGCCCTCGGTGTCCTCGTAGCGCAGGATACGGAATCTGTCGAACAGCCTGGGCAGCTCGTTGGTCTCGAAAACTACACCACGGCCGATTGAGACCGCTTTAGCCGCATCGCGATGGAAAGCCTCGATCACTACCCGGCCGCCCGGTTTGAGCGAGTCATACAAGCGCTGCACCAGATGGCGAAGTGCCACGTAGCTCAGGACTATCAGGTCCCACTGCTCTTTGCCGAAATCAAACTGGTCATCGCGCAGCACGAGCGCTGTCAGCTTAACACCGGCCTGTTTCGCCTGCTCCTGCGCCGCGGCGACCGCCTTGTCCGCCGGATCAAAACCGGTTACCTCCCAACCCTGCTGAGCGAGAAATATGGCGTTGCGGCCCTGCCCCATCCCGACATCCAGCGCCTTGCCGGGCGGCAGGCCGCGGGTCATCTCGACCAGAAAGGCATTCGGCTGGGTGTTGAACGAGAGCGGTTCGGCGGTCAGGACACGGTTCCAGCGCTCGACTTCGCGCTGCTGAGCCTGCGCGCCTCCGCGAGGCCCTCCGCAGGAAATCAGCGTGAGAGCAATTGCGAGGATTATACGAGGAAGGGATTGCACAACCTACTCCGCTTTGAGATTAAGTTTAAGCTCAAGGTTGGCTGACGGCTTGGTTCAGCTATGGTAAAAATCCGTCCAGTGGATGTAATTGTTGATCGCTTATTCAATTTTGGCATGCTTTTCCAAATTATGTTTCCCGCAAAGCAATTGGATGTTATCAGCAGTGTTTGATGAACCGCCTTTTGACCAAGGAATTATGTGATCGAAGTGTAGGTCCTCGGCTGCTCCGCATTTTGCACACTTACCACCGTCTCTTTCCCAAACCTTTAGTTTAACAGCCGTAGGGATTACTCGCCTTAATTTTGAATGGGTTGGCACAGGAACAGAGAAATCTTCTTCGCCTTCAACTGCTTTTAGTTTGAACTTAAAAACGCTGCGATCTTCACTTTGCTCTTGCCATGAATCAACCAAATGAAAGACTCCGTTGTACGACCAAATTCCCTGCTTAATCTTTTCATATACTTGAACTCTTTCAGGTGATCGCTTTCCAGCTTTGAAATCCTGTGCCGCTCTATGAAATTTACCATTCTCAGTCAGAATGCCAGATGGAGAATACTCTGGCTGATTGATGCTCTTGGGGTCAGTGTGTTGAGAAGAACGAGGAATATCATGCCCCTCATACACAAGTGTCGAGCCATCATCCTCAAAACGGTCTGCATATGGAGCACCTGGTCGTACAGACATTAGAATTACTGAATGATTCTCTCCAAGCGCATAGTTCATACCTCTCTGAAGGCTCACTCCTTCCCGACGGCACATCTCGATGTATGGAATAATTTCATTTGCCATATCTTATTCCGGATGAAATTGTCCTTAACATCTTAATAATTCCCAAAATTCAAGCGTTCATATCACTAACAGTGCCTTTGAACGTCAAGTTGATTTCACGTTCAAAATTTATAGGATTGCCCAATTCCTGCAAGTCCTCTGGTTTTTCTCCAAGTGCGCGTAAATAATGTTGCATATTTTAATTATACCATCTAATGGTTCGGGTTAGAAGTGCATTCCCCCGTCCTCTCTTGTTTTAGACCTCTCAAAGTTATATTTTTATGTCTTCCAGCCGGGAACAATCCTTATCCCACCCGGCTATCTTTATTTTTACGAAAAGTAAAGAGTTCCATGCCTCTTAACCAAACCAAGTCCACAGAGCCGCTTTTCACATTCGCCTTTATCCGTATCCTGCTGATCCATTTCCTGGCCATGGGCGCGGTGGGGATCTATTTCTTCCTGCCGCGTTTTATCCGGCTGACCGGGGGCGAGGAGTTCCTGATCGGCCTGATCATGGGCGCGCCGGCCGCCATGGCGATCATCTTCCGCCTGCCCACCGGCAACTGGATCGACCGCCTGGGCCGCAAGCGCATGATGGTCCTGGGGCTGTTCTTTTTCACTATCGCCTCGGCCCTGCCGGTATTCGCCCGGGGGGCCGGACTGTATCTGCTCCTGGTCCGGGCCGCCGCCGGCGGGGCCACGGTAATCTATTTTACCGCGGTGGTCACCTATGTAGCCGAAAAGGCCAGGGAAGGCCGGAGGGCCGAGACTGTCGCCATTTACGGCGCGGGCGGCTTTGTCGCCCAGGCGATCAGCCCCTACCTTTGCGAATGGCTGCTGAAAGTCCTGCCGCTTAGCCCCTCCCATAACTACCGGGCGCTTTTCGGCCTGGCCGCCCTGCTCTGCGGCCTGGCTTTCCTCACCTGTCTCGGGATCGAGGAGGATGAGCCGCACGAAGAGCAGCACCTGGACCCCGATCCCTGGTACCGGGTCCTCAGCTCGCCGACCATGCTATATCTGGTGGTGCCCTCGATAGTGTTCGGCTCGGCCTATGCCTCGATCTTCAACTTCATCACCGATTTCACCCAGGTCCGGCACCTGGGCGAGCCGAGCACTTTTTTCCTTTCCTACTCGATCACCGCGATCGTGCTGCGCCTGACCACGGGCCGGCTGCTCGACCGTATCGACCGCCGGCTGGTGGTATTGGGGTCGCTCGTAATTATCGGCGTGGGACTCTTTTACGCCTCTATAAGCCGGGGGAGCCTGGACCTGGTGCTGGTCGGTATATTGACAGGCACCGGGCACGGCTATATCTTTCCCTCGCTCAGCACCCTGACTTACGACAGCTCCCAGGCCCGCAACCGCGGCACCTCGATGTCCCTCTACATGCTGGGCTTCGATATCAGCATGATGACGGTTTCCCCGATCCTGGGCCGAATCGCCCAGTCCTGGGATTATGTCGCGATGTACCGTGTGTCCGGAGTGCTGCTGCTGGTCGGGACGCTGGTCTATGCCACCGGGTGGCGCTACCACGGGCGGGGCGCGCTCCGCTGGTCCTCCCGGCGGCATGGCAAAGATGAGTTTATCAAAGACACCGGCATCCTGCGTTAGAACCTCGGCGTGACGGCAATAATTGTCCGGAACCCTTGCAAAGGAGCGGGCCTCGTGAGGAAAATCCAGCCTATAAACATCCTCTTTGTCATTCTCGTCTCGCTCTGCGGCCTGGCTCACGGCCAGGGCCGGCCACTCGAATTCAATGACCTGCTGCGCGCCCGGCGGATCAGCGAGCCGGCGGTATCGCCCGACGGCCGCTGGGTGGCTTTTGTTGTAACGACCTATGATACCTTAAGCTGCGAAAGATCATCGGACATCTATCTCATCCCGCTGGCCGGCGGCAGCCCCCGGCCGCTGACCACGGGCGGCAAGGGCAACTCGAGGCCCATATTCACCCCGGACGGAAACTCGCTGCTCTTCGCCTCCCAGCGCGGCGGCACGCGCCAGTTTTACCTCCTGCCCCTGGAGGGCGGCGAGGCGCTCCAGCTTACCAATCAGCCGGGAGGAGTCGAGGGCGGAGCGCTCTCCCCGGATGGGAAATACCTGCTCTACAGCAGCGAGGTGCTCCTTGACAGCGCCTCGGTGGTACAGGGCAAAGACCCCGCTTCCGCGCCCCGGGCCCGTCTGCTCGACCGTCTGCTTTTCCGCCACTGGGACACCTGGCGCAACGGCAAGTACAGCCACCTTTTTGTCCAGCGCCTGCAATCTGATGAGCCGCCGCTCGATCTCACCCCCGGAGCAATGGACTGTCCGCCGCTCAGCCTGGGCAGCCGGGCCGACTATGCTGTCGGCAAAGACAGCCGCTATGTCTATTACGCGGCGAACCGCGACCCGATGCCGGCAGTGGGCACCAATAATGATCTCTGGCGGGTGGATATCGGCGGCGGGCACCTGACGCAACTGACCAACAACCCGGCGGATGACTGCATGGCCCTGGTCTCGCCG
>MFIX01000185.1:0-8130 GCA_001780825.1 Candidatus Glassbacteria bacterium RIFCSPLOWO2_12_FULL_58_11
CTTACGCTCGGTTATATCGACAGAGGCGCCTAAGTAGCCGATCAGGCTGCCCTTAGCATCCCGGATCGTGGAGCCTGCCAGAAGAACGTCAATAATCTCTCCAGCCTTGGTCTTTCTCCGGCATTCGCGGTACCATAAGTCCTGACGGTCCACCGAATCCCGCAACAGAGTGCGCTCTGTTTCGTCAACTGACGGGTAGATCAGCGATATATCCTTGCCCCGGGCTTCCCCCTCGGACCAGCCATACAGTTTTTCGGTCTGCTGGTTCCAGGAGACGATTTTATGCTCGAGGTCGGTGGAAATGACCGCGTTGGGCAGGGTTTTGAGCAGTTGCGCTTTGAAATAGATATCTTCCAGAAGCTTGTGCCGCTCGATGGCATATTGCATGGCCCGGATCAGCAGACCGCCGGTCAGGTCTTTTTTGATCAGGTAGTCCTGCGCTCCCTGCTGGACCGCCCGGACTCCCAAAGCCTGGTCATCCCGGCCGGTCAGGACTACGACCGGCGTGCCGGCGGAAACGGTCAGGGTATTTTTCAGGGTATCCAGGCCCTGGCTGTCCGGGAGCTGCAAGTCCAGGAAAACAATGTCGAAATTATCTTGCGCCAGGCGCTCCAGCCCCCCGGCCAAGGTCTCCGAGTGAACCAGCTTGAAATCTTCCAGACCTGAATCAGTCAGAGTTTCCCGGAAAAGGCGGGCGTCTCCCCGGTCATCCTCGATCAACAGAATTCTTACCGGTTTGGTTTTCATGGGCTACCGCCGATCGGATCATTGCCCATCGGGGGGCAGTTTTACGATAGTCAGCCAGAAATCCTCGATGGATTTCACGACTTCGATAAAGTGGTCCAGTTGGACCGGCTTGGTTATATAGCAATTGGCATGCAGATTATAGGTGCTGAGAATATCCTGTTCGGCCTTGGAGGTGGTCAGTATCACGACCGGAATGCGTTTGAGATCTTCATCCGCTTTGACTTCCGCCAGGACCTCGCGGCCGTCTTTTTTCGGCAGGTTAAGGTCCAGCAGGACCAGGTCCGGCCGAATTGCATTTTTGAATTTTCCCCTCCGCGCAAGGTATTCCATGGCCTCCTCGCCGTCCCTGACCACGTTCAGATTATTTAGGACCTTTGCGTCTTTCAGCGCTTCCCTGGTCAGCCGGATATCCCCGGCGTCGTCTTCCACCATTAATATCTCGACCGGTTTGCCTGAAGCGTTTGTCATCTCACGCTGTCCTTTCCGGAATGGAAAAATAAAATGTCGAGCCGCGGCCGGGCTCCGACTCAATCCAGATTTGTCCTTCATGCCTTTCCACGATTTTCTTGCAGAGTGAAAGGCCGATCCCCGTGCCGGGGTAGTCCTCCTTCGGGTGAAGGCGCTGAAAGACAGCAAATATCCGGTCGAAATACCGCGGATCGATGCCGATCCCGTTGTCGCGCACGGAAAAGACCCACTCCTTTTCCCGGACAGCGGCGGAAATATGAATCCGGGGAGCCTCTGCGCCGCGGAATTTGAGCGCATTGCCGATCAGGTTCTGGAATAGCTGAACCAGTTGGGATGAATCCCCTTGTACAGCCGGAAGCGGATCGTGCGTGATTTGAGCTCCGGTCTCCTCAATCGCTCCCTGCAGGTTGAAAAGAGCTTTTTCCAGGACTTCCTCGCTTTCGGCAGGCTCGAATGGTTTACCGCGCGTGCCCACCCGCGAGAATGTAAGCAGGTCTTCGATCAGTTTCTGCATGCGCTCCGCGCCCTCCACTGCAAAGCCGATGAACTCATCCGCGTCGGAATCGAGCCGGCCCTTGTAGCGCCGGGCCAGGAGCTGCACATAGCTCGAGACCTTGCGCAGCGGTTCCTGCAGGTCGTGCGAGGCCACGTAGGCAAACTGCTCCAGCTCGGCGTTCGAGCGGGCCAGCTCCACGGCTCTCTGTTCCAGACTCGCTTCTATCCGCTTGCGCTCCGTGATGTCGAGAGAAAGAATAAAAATCCCTTCAGGCACGGGTTGAATACTCAGCATGAACCAGGCTTTGGAGCCATCGGGATAGATAAATTCATTTTCCATAAACCCGGAAGCACGCACTTCCATGCAGCGCCGCAGAACGGCAAACATCTCTGTGTTTTCAATGCCAGGGTATCTTTCCAGCATAGTGTGGCCCAGCAGCTCCTCCCTGGTCTGGCGGCCGTGTCCGGCTGCGGCATGGTTGATATACAGATAGCGCCAGTCGAAGCCGATAGTCTGGCAGCCCTCCAGCATGTTGTCCAGAGTGCTGCGAAAACGGCTTTCGCTGGTGCGCAGGGCCTCCGCCGCCGCATACCGTTCGCGGTAGAAACGCACGCGCTGCTGACGCCAGACCATACCCACGCCCGCCCCCGCGGCCAGGATCAGGACGGTGATAAGCGCAATCACCAGTTTGAGCTGTTCCCGCAGCGGAGCATAGATTTCCGCCAGGTCCATGCGGGCGACCAGACGCCACGGCGAGCCCGGGATTGCGCGCAGGGCGGCCAGCACCGGGACCCCGCGATAGTCAACCCCTTCGACACTCCCCCGGCGGCCCAGCGCCGCCATCACGGCTGGTTGCTCACTGTTTGACAAGGGACTACGCAGCGTGAGCGCCGTGTTCTTCTGGAATCTCAGCTCGTTCAGAAACAGGACGTCATCGCCCTCCCGGCGGACCAGCAGGGTCTCGGCGGTCCGGCTGGGCGTGGGCCAGCGCCGGATCATGGGATAAAGATAGTGTTCCGGATCGATCTTCAATTGCAGGACTCCCAGGGGACGCCGGCCGTCCCGCTCGTCATATAACGGCACCAGGAGCTCCAAAAAAACCGGCCCGTCCGGAGAGTCGCGATGGAAATCCAGGAACTTTATATTTCCAGTTTGCAGCGCTTCGGCTGCATCCTTTGCCAGATGGCTTTCAGCCGGCTCCAGCGTGTCCGGGGCCTCTATCCGCTCGAGCCCCTGCGTGTCCAGCACGGAGACCCGGTCGTACCGGCGCCACCCCTTGATCAGTATCAGCCATTTCCGCAGCCGGGATTCCGCAGCGGAATCATCCGGCGCTTCCAGATAGCGCCGCACCAGGCCGGCGAAGTTTTCGTTTCCGTAAAACATGGCGGCATCAGCCAGGCGCTCCTCCCGCCAGCGCTCCAGCTCCTCGGCCTTCAGTAAGGAAATGGCGGATAGCTGTCGTTCCACCTCGCCCCGGTAGCGCTTCTCGTAATATTGGGAATACAGGTATCCTGTCGTGACGATGCCCAGCGCCAGGGCCACGAAAACCAGGATCAGCACATACATGGCGCGGGTACCCGCTGCATCCGCCGGTCTGCCGCGCGGCCAAATCCGTTGCATTGAAGAGGCCAGGAGCCCTGTCCCCAGGATCAGGAAGGCCAGGGAAGTCGGCAGCGCGGGCGGAATGAGACTTCCGCTGTAAAGAACAGGCGATCCAAGGAGATAGGACAGGAGAACAGCGAAGGTGGTCAATACCATCAGGGAAGCGAACCCCAAAGCCGGAAATGACCACACTCGATTGCCGGAGGGAGAAGACAGAGAGGCGAGGAACGACAACCCGGCAAGCACGAAGCAGAAAGCGGTCAACGGCGACATATGGCCGATTGGCAGTCCATGCACGGTGCCGGTAATGCCTAATCCGAGGTGCTCGGATTGCGGATATATGCCCAGCGAAGACAGGAAGAACAACAGCAGGGCGGCCAGCGTGCCAGCGGACCCGATGACCAGGCCGATCCAATACATCGCCCGGTCGAGCGGTGAGCGGCCGAGGAGCAGCGAAGCGGGGCCAAACAACAAGAATAAGAGCGCCGTGCTGGGCGCCATGGGTATCCAGCCCGGTCCGAAGCTGGTAAGCAGAGGAATACCCGCACTCCAGCCCAGGAGTGCGACAATGCCGAAACCCGCCGCCAAAACTCCGGATACCACGGCAACTACTTTCGATAAGCGTCCTGTACCAGTATCGTCCGAATTCATGAGCTAATCCCTCTTCCAGACCGCAGCCTTGACCTTCAGGACGTCACATTCTCCTTTTATTTTTCATCCGGTTCAACTTTTGCCGACAGAGAAAGGATTTCTCCAATGGCGAGGGTATTTTGCGAAAGACTATCGATTAAATTAAAACACAAACCGCCAAAAATTACAATAAAATAACGCGGATAGTCTCTGAAGAACTTATTAAACGTAGTTATCCTTATTTTTTCCACAAGAAAAGTATATCAGTATAATGGATTATCCGGCAAACAGTCAACAGGCCGGCGCTGAAGCTTAATGGTCGATCGCAGCCGGTCTTTCCAGGATATCAATGATGACCATCTACAAAACAACTGGAATCCAGGCGGCCGGCACGAAGAACGATCAAAAGGGAGCGAAATTTGGATGTAAATATTCTTGCTATGCAGGCGCCTGCTTCAATTGCGTTCAGCCATTACGGCCCATCATTGTAATATAATTGAAACCAAATAGCAATTTCAACTGCATGCACTGATTTGATGCAGATTTCGATTATCGTTATTTCTCATCGCATGCAAAAATCGTTGAACTCCTCTATAAATATTAATCACATGAAGTTACTAAGGAGAATTAAGGAATTGCGGGCAATTATATCTGAATACTTTAAAAGCGTGTCGAAATATTTCCTATGCGGCTGGATGTTCCCCGGCGCCGTAGGGGCGGGTTTCAAACCCGCCCCTACAAATGCTTGTATTTTCTAATATTAAGATGTGTTATCAAAGACTATATTTCTCAATCCGTATTTAAAAAGGATAATCCAACACGCTTTTAAAAGCGCGTTAGAATCATCACGCATACAGGTAATAAACATGGGTTGCGGGCGCGACGCATGCGTTGCCCCTACAGTAAATCCTTATATTTTTAATAATTAAACCAGATCATCCCGCGTCACCTGATTACTGGTACGGAATTTCATGGTATATGGAGATTTTTCAACCCTCCTTCAGCGTGTCCGCGGAACAGGCAAAACTCCCTTAAGATAAGCGAATATACATATTTAGGCCGGTCAGAGGAGAATTTGATAACTTTTTTAGAAAAAATTGCTTGAATGGAAATGGTGTTGGGAGTATAATATCACTGAGTATCAACATACATTGATGTATCACCCGCTTACTCTATAAGCAATTTTGCCGGTGGATGCCGCGTACCGGCCCGCCGCCGGCAGGTTCCACTCCGCTTTTCCCGCAAAAGCAAAGTGCGTCTGAAAAAACAAAAGGTAGCGCGGATATCCGGGGGCAAGAATATCATATTATTGTGAATAAAGAAGTGATTTCGATGAAATGGTTAAAATAAAAAGAACAGTTTCAAAGGACCCGGTTAAGTAAGCTTTCATACCGTCGTGGGCCTTGCTATTCAGCGGGAAGATTTGAGTTTTTCAAAGCCAACTAAAGCTGAACCGCCATTCCCGTTTCTGTAAATTGGAGACCGTTATGTATAAACCGGAAAAGCTTATCGCCTTTGTTCTGGAGGACCAGCGCTACGCCTTGTATCTCCAGGCTGTGGAAAGAGTTATTCGAGCGGTTGCGATTACTTCCCTGCCTGAAGTGCCGGAAAATATTCTGGGCCTGATCAATATCCACGGCCGGATCGTGCCGGTATATAACGCCCGGAAAAGATTCGCCCTGCCTGAAAAAAATTCCACAGTAAATGACCGGATTATCCTGGCGCATACCAAAAGCCGGAGCGTGGCGCTGGTGGCCGATAAAGTCCTGGGAGTCATTGAGCCGGCGGAAGGGCAGCAGACTCAGTTTGATGAGATTACGCCGGGTATGGAACTATTTGCGGGGGTGATCAAACTTGACGACGGGATGCTGCTGATTCACGATCTCGACCGCTTTCTTTCTCCCGTAGAAGAAAAATCCTTGAGTCAGGCTATCGATAAGACGAAAGAGTTCCAGCATGGCTGATTGCATTGCAAGATCGGACCTTCTGCGGTTTAGTGAATTTATCTCTTCCCAGATGGGCCTGCACTTTCCCCCGGAGCGCCGCGCCGACATCCAAAGGGGTATCAGCAGCGCCGCGCCCGAATTCGGTTTCGCGGACCCCGAGGCCTGTATCCAGTGGCTGATGTCGTCGCCTTTGACCAGGCGACAGATCGAGATTCTGGCCAGCCATCTGACCATCGGAGAAACCTACTTTTTCAGGGAGAAACCGATTTTCGAGACCTTAAGAGATAAGGTCCTCAGGGAATTGATACAGTCCCGAATGGGGACCAGCCGGCGTCTGAGAATCTGGAGCGCGGGTTGTTCGAGCGGCGAGGAGCCTTATTCTATCGCCATGCTGCTCAGCCGCTTCCTTCCCGATATTAAGGATTGGAACATCACCATTCTGGCCACGGATATCAATCCGCAATCTCTGGATAAAGCCAGGGACGGCCTTTACAAAGAGTGGTCGTTTCGAAACGCACCAGCGGATATAAAAGAACAGTTTTTTTCTAAAACCCGGGATAAATCCTATCAAATCCGAGCTGATATGCAGGAACTTGTCCGGTTAGGATATCTTAATTTAGCCGAAGACACCTATCCTTCTCTGTTGAACGACACGAATGCAATGGATGTGATTTTTTGTAAGAATGTGTTGATGTATTTCAATCCGGATACTCAAAAAAAGGTTATTCAAAAACTTTATCGGTGCCTGGTCAATAAAGGCTGGCTGATAGTAAGCCCGTGCGAAACCTCACATCTGCTTTTTCATAGATTCCAGACAGTCAATTTCCCCGAGACTACATTCTACAGAAAGGACGGCCGGCAGGCAAAACCGGAACCTGATTGGGGCTCGGAGCTTCAATCCTTCAGTTTCCATCCGCCTGTCGATCTTGTAACCGGTTCGCTGCCAGACATTTTACCGCCAGTTGACATCTTACCGGCCCCCATTCCTGAAGCGGGTGACCTCCCAATTGCACCACAGCCTGAAAGCGAACCTTCACCTTATGAGGAAGCCCTGTCCTTGTACGCCCGGGGATTTTACCATGGGGTCGTGGAACTGCTGGCTCCGCTGGCCGTGGGTGATTGCAGGAATTCGGCTCTGGTCGCCAGGTCGTACGCCAACCAGGGTAACCTGTCCGAGGCCTTGCGGTGGTGTGATAAAATGGTGGCGGCGGATAAGCTGAACCCGGGCTCCTACTACCTCCAGGCCTCGATTCTTCTGGAAGAAGGACGGATTGAAGCGGCGACAGCCTCGCTGAAGAAAGCGCTCTATCTGGAGCCGGATTTTGTGCTGGCCCATTTCGCCCTGGGAAACCTCGCCCTTCAACAAGGGAATAGCCGGGAAGCCAATCGGCATCTGAATAACGCTCTCAAGCTCGCCAAGACATACGATCAGGGCGGGCCTTTGCCGGAAGCTGACGGTGTGACCGCCGGCAGACTATCGGAAATCATCTCGCGCATGATCTGAACGGAGATTCTTCCATGGCAAAAGCGAAAAAAAAGCTTGAATCCGCTTCGGTTGAATGGGGCAGAGAACCGGGGCCGGATGAGGCGAAAAAGATTCTCCAGGCCCGGGCGCATGATCTGTCCCGTGAGCTGGTGGCAAAAGATGCCGGCGGGAGTGCTCTCGAAGTCGTAGTGTTTATCCTGGCTAACGAAACCTATGCCATCGAGACGGAATATATTCGGGAAGTATATCCGCTGAGAAATTTCACTCCCCTGCCCTGCACGCCGCAGTTCGTTCTCGGCCTGGTCAATGTACGCGGGCAGATTCTATCGGTGATTGACATAAAAAAGTTTTTCAATCTGCCGGAGAAGGGGCTGACCGAGCTGAACAAAATTATTATCCTGCAAAAAGATGGAACGGAGTTCGGCCTCCTGGCGGACCTGATCCTCGGCGTGCGCTCCATCCCTACCGGAACGCTGCAGTCTCCGGCCGCTCTCTCGACCGTCATAAATGAAAAATACCTCAAAGGAGTTACGGATGAGCGGGTAGTTGTATTGGAGGCTGACAGACTTCTTTCCGATCCGCAGATTATCGTCAATGAAGAGGTGGAAGCTTGAACCCAAAGATATTTTAAATAACATATCAGCTCAGGAGAAATCCATTATGAAATGGTCCATCGGGAAAAAAATCGGCGGAGGTTTCGGCCTGGCCCTGGCAATTTTGTGCGTCATCGGGGTGACATCCTACAGGGCCATAAC
>MFIX01000185.1:8188-9965 GCA_001780825.1 Candidatus Glassbacteria bacterium RIFCSPLOWO2_12_FULL_58_11
GAGCTGACCCTGTCGCATGCCAGAGCCGCGGAAACCAGCGCCAGGGGATTTGTACTGACCGGATCGGAAAAATATCTGGCTCCCTATCAGGAAGCAGTGGAAAAGCTTTCAGCCAATATCGATACTCTCAGGCTCTTGACCGCCGAAGACCCGGCGCAGCAGCGCAGGCTCGATGAGCTCAAACAGTTGACCGATGCAAAAAACGACTTTCTCGAGAAGCTGTTGAATGAGAGGAAAGCCAAGAGCCTCGAGGCCGCTGTGGCGCTGGTTCAGACCGATCAGGGACAAGGATTGATGGAGAAAATGGAGGAGCTTCTCCGGGAAATGAGAAGCGGGGAGAAGAACCTTCTCAGCAGCAGGCGCGCCTCTGCTGATATCGCAGCCGACAGGACTCTGCTGACCATCATCTTCGGCGTAATCTTCGGCGTGATTTTTCTGGGCCTGGCCGGAATTATAATCACCCGGAATATAACGCTTCCCATGGGGCAGGTGGTTTCAATATCCGGGCTGATTGCCGCCGGAGACCTGACCGGGAAAATATCCTATCAGACCCGGAGCGATGAAATCGGCATGCTGGCCGAGTCCTTCCGGACCATGACGGAGAACCTGCGGGAACAGACAAAGAAGATCGTTGAGACGGTAAATTTTCTGTCTTCCTCCACCAGCGAGATTTCTGCTTCAGTTTCGCAGCTCGCCTCCAGCACCGCGGAAACTTCCACTTCCGTGAGCGAGACCTCGGCCACCGCCGAGGAAATCAAACAGACCGCGCAAGTGGCCGCTCAGAAAGCCAAGTACGTCTCGGATACCGCCCGCCAGGCGGAGCAGATTGCGAAAGACGGCCGGAAAGCCGTGGAAGTTACGGTTGAAAGTATGGACAGCATTAAAGCGCAGATGGAATCTATCGGCGCGAGCATTATGAAACTCAGCGAACAAGGCCAGGCGATCGGCGAAATTATCGCGGTGGTGGATGATATCGCCGACCAGACGAACCTGCTGGCGGTCAATGCGGCCATCGAGGCGGCCAAAGCGGATGAGCACGGGAAAGGCTTTGCCGTGGTGGCTCAGGAGATCCGCAGCCTGGCCGAGCAATCCAAGCAGGCGACGACCCGGGTGCGCACGATCCTCAACGATGTCCGGAAAGCGACCAGCGAGGCGGTGCTGGCCACAGAACAGGGAAATAAAAAGGTCGATGCGGGGGTGAATCAATCCCAAAAAGCCGGCGAGTCGATCCAGGCCCTGACCAACAGCGTGGCGGAGGCGGCCCAGGCCGGGATGCAGATAACCGCCTCCAGCCAGCAGCAGATGGCCGGGACGGATCAGGTCGCCGCCGCGATGGAGAACATCAAGCAGGCTACAAGCCAGAACGCCGCCAGCACCAAACAACTGGATTCCACGGTTAGGAAGCTGGCGGAGCTGGGGCACGACCTGAAAGAGCTGGTGGATCATTATAAAATTGATTGAGGTCGGACTTTAGCCCACGGAGGCGAAAATGAAATGGCCGGTCGGGAAGAAAATAGGCGGAGGCTACGTTTTGCCGCTGGTGATTCTTGCGGTTATCGGCGGCCTGGCTTACAGAAATATCTCTCGTTTACAGGACACCAGCTATTTGGAGATGCGCAGCAACGAAGTGGCGATTATGATCGAGCTGACCCTTTCACATTGCAGAGCGGCGGAGACAGACGTACGGGGATACGTCTTGACCGGATCGGAAAGATACCTGAGTACTTATCTGGATGTCACCGGGAAGATTAAGACTGATATCGATTCTCTTCAAAAC
>MFIX01000186.1:0-11200 GCA_001780825.1 Candidatus Glassbacteria bacterium RIFCSPLOWO2_12_FULL_58_11
CGTCCGGCCCCTGCTTCACTCCTATCAGCCGGACGCGGAAAGCGCCTGGCTTTTCGGTTTCAGCGAGGCGGAAAAGTTGGCTGCCTCCGGCGCTGCGGAAATTCCGCCGGGCCTGGAGCGTTTCGATGCCAGCGGCCATTACATCGTCCGCAGCGGGCCGGGTTTAATATCTGAAGGCAAGGCTGGAGCGCCGGTATTCCTGCGCTTCGAGTGCGGCCACTGGGGCGACGGCCGGATCTGGGCCCATGCCCATGCGGACCGCCTCTCCTTTTCGCTCTTTATCGACGGACTGCCCTTTTTCATCGACCCGGGGACCTGCGCGTACCTGGCCGACCACCGCTTCCGGGAATTTTTCCGCTCGACAGCGGCCCACAATACCGTAACCGTGGACAACCACTCCCAGGCCATGCCGCGGGGCTGTTTCATCTGGAGCAAGCCGGTCGGCTCATCGATCACAGTCTGCGAGGAGCAGGGAAGCCGGGTGATTTTGGAAGGCTTTCATACCGGCTACGCCAAGGGAGCGCGGGGCGGGAAGGGACTTATCCACCGCCGGAGGCTCACCCTGAGCAGGCAGGAGCACCGTCTCGAGATTGAGGACATTTTCGAGACAAAGACAGCTCACCGACTAAGCCTGACTTTTATGCTTCACCCGGATTGTACTGTCAGAGCATCTGAGGATAATAAGGGGGTCTTGAACATAACCAATGCCGGCACCGGGCTCCGGCTGACTCCGGACAGCCGCTGCCGGATAAGCCTGCATGAGGGCGACAGCGAGCCGCTGCTCGGCTGGTACAGTCCGGGTTTCATGCGGATTGTGCCCTGTCCGCAGATCGTGGGGCAATTTGGAATCGAGGGGGATTGCAAGCTGCTGACTATCATCGAGTGGGGCGGGTAGCAGTTTGAGGAATTTCCTGAGAAATTAGCCTAAGATACCGATCGGTTCTCATAAGACGGCGGCCAGGATCAGGCGGCGCGAGTAATCATTGCAAAAAATAGAGGGCCGGCTCAAATCGAGCTGGTCCTCTATGCCAGATAACCTTTGTTCCATGTCTTCAGTTTATCAATGACTAAGCGTTTTACTTGCGCACCAGCTTGCGGTAGCGGCTGCGGCGGTTCTCGAACAGGCCGCTGCCCAGCTCTTTTTTCCGCCACTCCTCGTATTCCCGGAAATTGCCGGTGAACCAGCGCACCTGGCCCTCGCCCTCGAACACCAGCAGGTGGGTGCAGATACGGTCGAGGAAGAAACGGTCATGGCTGATTACCAGCGCGCAGCCCGGAAAGCTCTGGATCGCCTCCTCGAGCATCCGCAGGGTGTTGACATCCAGGTCATTGGTCGGCTCATCGAGCATGAGCAGGTTGCAGCCGACTTTAAGCACCTTGGCGAGCTGGCAGCGGTTCATCTCGCCGCCCGAAAGCTCCCCGACTTTCTTCTGCTGGTCCGGGCCCTTGAACCCGAACAGCGACAGGTAATGCCGGATCGGCAGGCTGCGCTTGCCGATAATGATCTCGCTGGCTCCCTCGCCGATCTCATCGATCAGGCCGCGGCCCTTGTCCAGATGCTCGCGCTCCTGCTCGGCATAGCCGATCCGCACGCTGACGCCGACTTTGACCTCTCCGCTGTCCGCTTTCTCGCGGCCGGTGATCAGCCTGAGCAGGGTGGTCTTGCCGGCGCCATTGGGTCCCACCAGCCCGACTATTGCCCCGCGGGGCACCGAGAAGCTGAGGTCCTTGAACAGCAGGTTTTCACCGAAGCCTTTCGATACTCCGCTGAAATCGATCACCTGGTCGCCCAGGACCGGTCCCGGGGCGATCTGGATAAGCTCGCCCTCCCCGGATGCCTCCCTGGCCGCCAGCTTCTCATACTCGCGCAGACGGTTCTGGGATAATTCATGACGGTCTTTGTTGTTCATGCGGATCCAGGCTAATTCCCGCTGGAGCAGCTTGAAACGCGGCGCTTCCTTTTTCTCCAGGGCCAGCAGCTTCTGCAGCTTCTGTTCGATCCAGCTACTGTAGTTGCCCGACCAGGGGATCCCGTGGCCGCCCTCGAGTTCCAGGATCCACTTGGTGATGTTGTCCAGGAAATAGCGGTCGTGAGTGACAATGATCACAGTGCCAGGGTAGTCCACCAGCTGGGCCTCGAGCCAGTCCACGGTTTCGGGGTCCAGGTGGTTGGTCGGCTCATCCAGCAACAGAAGGTCCGGTTGTTCGAGGAGAATCTTGCACAGGGCCACGCGCCGTTTTTCGCCGCCGCTCAAGGTATTTACCAATCGCTCATCTTCGGGCAGCATCAGGGCCTCGGCTGCCTGGTTGAGCTTGGTGTCCAGGTTCCAGGCATCCGCGGCGTCCAGTTTTTCCTGCAGCACGCCCAAACGATCAAGGGCTTTCTGCATCTCGTCATCTTCCATGGGCTCGCCCATGCGGGCGGTTAGGGCCTCGTACTCGCGAAGCATTTTCATGGTCTCGGAAAAGGCCAGCTCCAGGTTCTCCCGGATAGTATTATCCAGGACAAGTTCCGGGTCCTGGGCCAGCATGCCGGCGCGGAAACCGCGGGTAATCTCGGCCTGGCCCTGAAATTCCTCATCCCGGCCGGCCATGATCCTCAGGACGGTTGACTTGCCCGATCCGTTCTCGCCGACTATACCGATCTTGGCTCCGGGGTAAAAGCTGAGATTTATTTCCTTGAGCACCTGTTTCTGGCCGTAATATTTGTTCAGGCGCAGCATCGTGAAGATAAATTGTTCCGCCATGTGTGTCTCTTTTCCTGAAAGGTGTATTTTACGGCAAGTCCGATTATCGGCAGTTATTATTCCGGATCGGGTCGCAGACAATTTCCGGGCCTGCATAAAATAATCTAGGCTGGCCTCGTGGGGCAAGTGGGCGAAATCGAGAAGGCTGGGTTGATACAGGCGGAAAATATACAGACTCAGGCTGAGGCGGCATGGGCCGCGCTCATCCGGACAGTTCACGGATGATGCCCAATGGCTGTGCGCGCGGATTATCGAACTGGCCGTTTCGGAAGGAAATGTCAATGCTCCGGAAAGGCATCCGGAAGAGATTCGCCTTGATAAAATGCCGGTTTTGAATAATTATAAACCCGGATTCACCATATCAAGATTGAAAGTGGTTTACGAAGCCGACCTAAAACATTAAATGACAAGGATAACCACGCATTCAAGAGGTGAGATATGGCTCAACTCAAGGGTGAAGGTTTAAAGGTCGGTTTTGATAGCAGTCTCAGACTTGAATTTCATGGTTCAAGGGTAACTTCTGATTCAGGTCTTCTTGCCTACCGTGACCTTGATGAGGCATTGGGGTTATTTGATGCAGTATCCAAAATTTTGACTGATAGACGAACTGGACGCAACGTTCAGCACAGGATAGAGAACCTTTACGCCAAGCGGTATATAGTCGTCTTGCTGGATACAAGGATGTTAACGATGCCGTTCGGATGAGCAAAGACCTAGTGATGCGAGCCATCACCGGGAAGAAGAACGTTAAGAAGAATGCTGCCAGTACCAACACGATGGGACGTTTTGAAACAGAGATGTTAGCGATGAGGGACAATCTTGGTGCTTTGTCTGAGATCAAAGGCAGTTGGGTGCAAAGAGCGATAGACAAAACATCGTATCGGCGTATCATCCTCGATATGGACAGTTCGGAGAGCCAAGTTTTTGGTGAGCAGGAGGGATCAGCATACAACGTCCATTTTCGATGTACGTGTTTCCATCCTCTGTTCTGCTTCAACCAGTTTGGGGATTGTGAATGAGCTATTCTTCGTTCAGGCAATGTTCACAGTGCGGAGAGATGGAGGGAAGTGCTGGAACTGATCGTACGACGGTACGAACCCAAGAAAATCAGGCAATACTTTCGGGGTGATGACTGACCGCTGAAGCCACCCGGATAGTGGCTTATTTGTCTGTTACTGCCTGCAAATACTCGAGGAGGTGGATTTTGAATCGCGACCGCTGCTTATCCGTACCTGTCCTTATCCTGATACTGGCTGCTATCTGCTGGTGGACGCCAGGGTTGAACGCCGGAGAAGCGGATGGAGTGGACGCCCCTTATTCAAAGTCCACCTACACGTACAAGGTAGTTGATGGGCTGGAGATCGAGGCGGATGTGTACCGGGCGCAAGGCGATGAACCCCGGCCCGCGATCATTTGGATTCACGGCGGAGCTCTGATAATGGGTTCCAAAAATGGGATATCCGACGATCAGCTCCAGGAGTATCTCGGGGCCGGATACACCGTGGTATCGATCGACTACCGCCTGGCCCCCGAAACCAAGCTGCCCGGCATCATCGAAGACCTCCGGGATGCCTACGCCTGGATACGGTCCGATGGCCCGGGGCTGTTTGGCATCGATCCGGATCGGATTGCCGTGATCGGACACTCGGCTGGAGGATATCTGACCCTGATGGCTGGGTTCTGCCTGGAGCCGCGCCCGGATGCACTGGTGGCGTTCTACGGTTACGGCGACATTACCGGTCCCTGGTACTCGCAGCCGGATTCATTCTAAAACCTCAGTCCGGCGGTATCAGAAGAGCAGGCATTCGAAGTTGTAGGCGATACAGCCATCACGAGCATAGAATGGGGGAAGGGCGCTGAGGAGCGCGAACCGTTTTATCTCTACTGTCGCCAGCAGGGTATCTGGCCTCAGTTAGTTGCCGGGCACGATCCTACCGACAAGAATTGGTACAAAGCCTACGAGCCAATCCGCAACGCGACTTCCAGCTATCCGCCGACAATGCTGCTGCACGGTGAGAAAGACACCGACGTGCCGTTCGAGCAATCGGTGATGATGGCCGGGGAACTGGAGCGTAACGGGGTGGCGCACGAGTTTATCCACGACCCCGAATGGCGCCACAGCTTTGGCCACCACAGCCATGGCGACACCTCGTTCAGGCGAGTGTACGACCGCGTACTGGCTTTTCTGGCCACGCATGTAAATTGACAGATAAAATTTATCAGGGACGGCTTACAACTTTAGAACCTATAAAACTGGAATTTTCTATCGGACATTATTGAATAAATTAAAATACTGCCGGTGAAGCGCTGAGACTTTGACCGCAAAATAGGGATTTCAGCTTCCCCGGAGCTTTGGGGCGGCGCGCGCATGTGAAGCCATGCGCGCGGGTCCGCCGGGAATGCGCCGGCGCCGCCCCAAGGCAGTCCAACCTCTCAGCGGGTTCTCCCGGACAAGCTTCTCAGTCCGAAAGTGCTGTCAAAATATCAACCCTGAAAACAGGAGAGTCACGCTCATGCGCAAATTGACCGTACTTCTGCTGTCGCTTCTTTTCATCGCCCAGGCGCTCCGGGCGCAGGTCGGCGCAACCACGCTGGAAAGCTTCGAAAAAGAAGGCGCTTTGGGGAAATGGCAGTTGACCGGGGTGGAAGGGGAAATCAGCGAGGGGAATGCCAGCGAGGGCGCGAAATCGGCCCATCTGGTATTCCGGCAGAGACAGGAGGGCGGCTCCTGGCCTATGGCCGTGCTGCGGCTGGGACCGGATGTCCTGCCCGGAAATGACTGGGCGGGTTACGAGAAGCTTCAGTTCGAAATCACCAACCAGAGCGCGGAGGTGATCGAGCTGCGGGCCGGGCTGCGGGATTCCACCGGCGGGAGACAGGCCAGCGGCACTTTCTCCATTGCGCCGCGCGGGTCGAAAACCTGCGAGATTCCGGTCAACCGGATCTATCGCAAGGTTGAGCCGATTTACCTCGGCCGTTCGGAAAAGGATAACGATAAGGCCCCGGAATTCCTGAGTTTCTATTTGGTGCTGATCGCCGAGCAGGACTTTTACCTGGATAATGTCCGTCTTACCGCGGATACCCTTAAAATCGAGGATGCAGCCCTGTTGGATGATCCGTTCGGCAGGGGGGAGATTGGCGTGGCCTGCGGACTGAGCCGGGCCGCGCAGTGTGATGTGCGGGTCTATGACCAGGCGGGCGCCTTGGTGGCCCGCCACGTGCAAATGACCGACAACCTCGATTGGCGCTGGAGCGATCCGGAGGAGCTGGCAACCCTGCCTCCCGGCACTTACCGGGCGGAGCTGACTGTGACCGATGTCAAGTGGGACCCGGATTCACCGCTCAGGCGGGAGCTGGGGACTTTCCGGATCGTTCCAGAGGAGCAGGCTCCGCAAGCTGTAGCCTGGTATGTGCCATCCACCCGCAAGGTAATGTTGGACGGCCGGCCGGAAAAGGGAGCGGGCGTAATCACCTGGGCGCAAATCACGGGGGAGAAGGGTGGAATCGAGCCGCTTAAAATCGAAATGGCCCGCAATGAGTATGAGGGCGGACAGGTGGTTTTTCTTTCCAGGGGAAAAACCATGCGCCTGGAGTTCGAGATAAAAGACCTTAAGAATGCAAAAACCGGCGAGCCTTTTCCGCTGGAAGGCGGCGGGATTTACCAGGTAGGTTATGTTAATACGAATGACCCGGTGTATTACGAGGTGGACCGGATCGGCTGGTGGCCGGATGCGCTTCTGCCCGCGCCGCAGATGTACGCTCGGCCAGGAGAGTGCATGCCGGTCTGGGTCAATCTCAAGTCCGGGGCTGCTACCCCGCCCGGCACTTACAGGGGCCGGTTGGAGGTGCGCGCCGACGGCCTGCGGGCCGGCTCAATTCCGCTCGAGGTGCGCCTGTATAAAGCTGCCCTGCCAACAGAGACCACCCTGCGCACGGCCTTTACTTTCTCCGATGAGCTGATCGAGGAGATCAACGGCGGCAAGCTGCCCGCGGGCCTGTTGCGCAAGTACCACCAGTTTATCGCCGACCACCGTCTCAATGTGGACAATATCTATCGCTCCAGCCCGCCCGATATCGAAACCGTGGAATATTTTTCCAGGCGCGGCCAGCTTAATGCATTTAACCTCATGTATGTCGGCGGACGGGTAGAGCAGAAGGGTGAGATCGAAAGCGAGGGCTACCTTCAAAGCCTGGCCGCGGTGCTGGACCCTTATGTGGCCGAGCTGCGCAAAAGAGGGCTGGCGGACAAAGCTTATATCTATGGTTTCGATGAAATTGGCGGTGAGATGTACGGGATGGTGAAAAAAACTTTCGGTTTCCTGAAAACACGCTATCCTGAGATTCCTACTATTACCACCGGCCGGGATGCCAGCTTCGGTCTGGATTCCGGGCTGGATGAGGCGGTCGATATCTGGGTCCCGCTCACCCCGGTTTACGACCTGGAGCGGGCGAAAGCCGCCCGGGCTCGCGGCAGGGAAGTCTGGTGGTACACCTGCATTTCTCCGTCCCACCCTTATGCCAACTGGTTTATCGAGTATCCGGCGCTCGAGCCGCGCCTCCTCTGGTGGATGACCTACCAGCAGCAGGTGCCGGGCTACCTGTATTATTTCACAAACCTCAGGCATGGCCAGACCGAATTGATGAGGATCGACGGGCACAACAAGACCAACTGGAACCCGGCCTCCTGGAGGACCGCCAATGGAGATGGCTGCTTCATCTACAGCGGCCCGGACGGGCCGGTCAGCACGATCCGCTGCGAGAATATCCGCGACGGGCTGGAGGATACCGAGTTGCTCTATCTGTTGGAAAAAAAGCTGGGGGATGGAGGAACTGCCGGGCTTGCGCTCTGCGGCGAGCTGATTAAATCGCTTACCGAGTATACCGGGGCTGTGCAAAAATTCGGCGAGGTCCGCCGGGCGCTGCTCGAACTGCTGGAAGGCACGGAATAAAAAGTATTTGATTCAGTAAATCAGGTATCGGGCTATTAATACGATTCGCCCCGCAGACATCAAGTGGCGGGGCGATTTATTTAAGAGTTTTAGTGATTGCCAAAAGTCCTTGCGCTTTGGATTCGATCGGTAAAGGCCGGCTGGCCTGAAGACTTATCCCGGCAGCCTTTTGCAGCCGGAGACCAATCAAAACCTCTCAAGTGTAATCAACTTCCGAAGAGGCGGTTATGCGACTCAAAGGTTATCCATCTATGTAGTGTTGTATTTGAGCGATTGCCAAAATACCCTGGCTAATCGCAGTTTCATATAACTCAAACGTCAGTTCGAAAGGGGAAATACTTTTGGCAATCACTCTAAATCCCCGGCTGCTGTCCCATGGCAAAATAGAAAAGAGAATAAAGCTTGAAAGTAAATTTAGAATTTGCGTCAAACTTTCAGAAACAATATCCATTAAGCCGGGTAAATTTAGTAAGCGCGGGATCAGTACCGGAATCAGCGATCAAAAGAAATTTGTCCTGGTCTTTCTCCGGTGTGCCAGATCAGCCCGTTCTATTATCCGTTACCTGGATAATTAAGCAGTCCTGTCAGCTAATTAAGCAGTCCTGTCAGCTTAGGTTAATTAAATGCCGGATTTCGTATCGACCATGCACCCTTTTTCCGGTGAATCCGATCTTGCCTTTTCCGGATTATCCTCCCTGTTTTACCGGCTGATTCCGGCCGACTCAAATGGAGCTACTATATGACACGTATCCTGTGCGCTCTGTTGTTCGTTGTCAGCACCTCCCTCTCCGCGGCCCAGGATTTCGGCGATCTTATCGGGACAGTGCAGTCAGACCAGCACGAAAGACTGAGAGGGGCCCAGATTGCCATAAAAGGCCTCAAGCTGGGCGATGTAGTCAATCAGTACGGGCAGTTTCATATTCGGAATATTCCGGTTGGCACGCAGGAGGTGACTGCCTCGATGACCGGGTATGAGAGCCAGACCAAGACAATCACCATTGTCCGCAACGACACGCTCATTCTCAATTTTACCCTCAAATCGAAAACCATTAATCTCGAGCCGCTGCAGGTCGAGGGGAAAGTGCCGGAAAGAGCGGTGACCGCCACCATGGTCGAGATGGAGCTGGTGAAAATTCCCGCGGCAGTGGAGGTTATCACCGAAAAGGAGATCGAAGAGAAAGGGGCGCTAACGGTTGCCGACGCCCTTCAGGAATCCCAGAGCCTGTATTTGCAGGGAGACTCGGAGCGCGCCCTGGCGGCGAGCCTGCGCGGCCTGAGGACAAAATATACTCTGGTCCTGGTCGATGGGCGAAGGGTGGCGCCGGGCTTGCGGGAAAACATCGACCTGGATGATCTGCCCACCTCGATGATCGACCGGATCGAGGTGGTGCGCGGGCCGACCTCCTCGCTCTACGGCAGCGATGCGATCGGCGGCGTGATCAATATTATTACCAAGGAACCGACCGAGATCATGACCGCAGGGATGGCTATCCGCTACGGCTCAAGCGTGTACGGCCAGGCCCAGTCGCCCTTTATCAAAGGCTACATGGCGGAAAAGAACGGCGGCCTTGGCTATTCCCTGGCTGCCAGCTATGACCGTCAGGGGCAGTACGACCGGTACAAGCAGACAGTCTGGACGGATGGCGACAAGAAAAAACTGCGCTCGGCCTCGGCCAAGTTCTCCCTGGACCTGACCCCGAACCAGATTGTCCATTTCGGGCTGGACAAATCACGGGTCGCCAGGAAAGGCGTGCGCCCTTACGATTGGGGCGATGGCAACCGGCTGAATACTGCTTTTCGGAAATCGATTTTTTTCGACTACCAGGGGAATTTCCGGGAAAATTCCAACCTTCTGATCCAGGCTTATGAGTACCGTTACCAGACCCAGATCGGGGTCTCGCCGCTGATACTGGGGAATGTAACCAACCCGCTGTCTCAGACATCGGCTCCCTATCATCTTTCGCAAAACCTGAGACAGGCCGAGGCCCGCTGGAGCCAGTCGATCTTTTCCAGTCACACGGCGACTCTGGGCGTGGAATACAGGAAAGAGCGGCGTTATGATGACAAAAAACTGGTCAATGTCGAAAACGACGCTGTCTTTTTCCAGGATGTTTACCAGGTGATCGACCCGCTGCTGGTAGTGTTCGGAGCGCGGTATGACAAGCACACGGATTTCGGCACGGCGTTCAGCCCGAAAGTGAGTACGACCTATTCCCCTCTCGAACACCTTCGTTTCAAGGGCTCCTACGGCAAAGGCATCCGGGCGCCTAGCATTTTCGAGCTCTATATCGACTCCCCCTCCAAGGAGAGTCTCGTGCAGCCCAACCTGGAGCTGAAGCCCGAGGAATCGAAAAGCTACGAGTTCGGGGTGGGAGGCGAGTACAGCAGTCTCTCAGGCGAGGTCCGCTATTTCAGGAACGACTTGAAAGACATGATCAATACGGTGGAGATAGGCTCGGACACCCTCTATCAAATACGTAACGGCGCAATCGACCATTCGGTGGCGCCCTGGATCCGCCCCGTGCTGCAATACATGAACATTGCCCGGGCCCTGACCAAGGGTTTCGAGATCAACGCTTCGGTTAAATTGCCCCGGCACCTGGAGCTTTCCGCGGATGCCTCGCTCATGACCACCGAAGACAAGACTACCGGCGCCAAGCTGCTGAATATCCCGGAAGTGCTCAACAACATCAAATTGGAATACAACAACCTGGACCGCGGACTGCGAGCCAATATCCGCCTGACCACGGTCGGCAAGCGGAAAATCTCGGACCTCTATGATGCCGATGGCTATACGTTCCTTAACCTGTATTGCAGCAAAAAGCTTTCCACCTCCACGGAAGTATATCTGGGCGCCAACAACGTCCTCAACAGCGACCCCAACCTCTTCGGATACCTGGAAGGGGCTGGCTCGATGGGCGCCTACATTTTCGGCGGAATTAACATCGAATTCAGGGAATTTAACCCCCAATAAGACCTCGATCCGGCTGGAGGAATAGAGCGGCACTAAATAACAGACAGAGCGGCGGAATACACTGGAGAGGTTTCTGATTGCGGCGGCACCTTCAGCCAGGATTCTTTATCATCCGGTTATTATTTCGGAGGGGAAAGTGAATGAGCCGGAAAACTCTCCTGTCAATCCTGTTTGTCCTGGGCCTTGGCTTTACCGCTTGCGGTGGAGGCCGGGAGGATCCGGTAGCGGCTGAAATCGGCACGGAGGAGGGGCGCCTGACCCTGGGCGTAAATGGACCGAACGAAGCAGTTACTCCTTCAAATGGCTTAACTGCGCTGCAGGCAATAAGTGAGGCGCTATTCAAAATTTATTCTAAAAGCACGGCGTCCCTGAGCTTTTATTCCAGTCTCGAAAGCAGTGTCCGCATCGATGGGATTTACAGCGGGCATGCCCTGGCCAGCGGCGAAGTTATCGCGGAGGGGCCTAAGATATCGTATGATTTCAGCCTGATTTATTACGATTATTCCGATGCCGGATATCTCTTTTTCGGA
>MFIX01000186.1:11255-36012 GCA_001780825.1 Candidatus Glassbacteria bacterium RIFCSPLOWO2_12_FULL_58_11
AAGTTACTGTCAATGACAAGATCAGGTTCGCCGGTCTTTATGCCGGCTCAGCCGATTTTGAAAATTTCCCGCTCCCGATCGACAGCACCAATACTCTGGTCAGCCTTTTTGATCTATATTTAAAAAACGGCGAGCCCAAGTTTCCAGGCTGGTTCGGCAAGGTGACTTTTGACTCGAACGGGCAGAAATTTTCCCTTTATCCGTATCCATCTACTAAAAAACCTCCGGGGGGATAGAAACGGTTGAACCATATATCTACTGAAGCTAAGCAAAGGATGGAAAAATGACCGGGATAAAATTGCTGGCCTGCGCTTTTCTGGCGGGGTGTCTGGCGCTGGCCTGCGGCGGCAGTGGTAAGGAAGACCCTCTGGCAACCGAGCTTGGCTCGACCGAGGGGCGGCTGACCCTGGGCGGCAACGGCCCGAATCAGGCGGTCACCGATCTCAATGGACTGAATGTTGCGCAGACAATGAATGTGGCGTTTTTCGCGGTCTATACCAAGACTGTCCAGGCCATGACCAAAGACCCTCAGGTGACCTCCAATCTCCGTATCACCGGGAACTACAGCGGGTATGCAATTGCCGATGGCGGAGGCGTGACGGATACGACAGGCGGCACTACGCAATCGTTCAGCTTTAAGCTGACGCTGTTCGATTATTCCGATGACGGGGCCTTGTTTTTCGGGGGTGCGCTCGAATGCACCGGGCTGATAGTGTGGACCGGCTCCCAAGGTGCGGCGAAAAATGTCTTCATCAAGGACACGATTGTCATGGCCGGGAACTATAAGGCCATTGCGGATTACGATCATTATATACTGCCGACCGACAGCAACGGCAACCTGGTCAGCCTGTTCGATACGCCGGGCCTGAACCAGATACCAAACCGGGACGGAGAGATCACCTTTACCTCGAATGGCAAGACAGTGAAAGTATATCCTTATGTTCCCAAGCCCGGCGGGGGATTGTGATTCACCGTCGGCGGCGCTTCCGCGGCAATACTGAAATAGAAAGGCCTGAATGTGCGTTTAGGCCTTTTCCATTTATGGTGGGCCGCGAGCGAATCGAACCTGCGGCAGGCTGCTTAAAGGCGCATTTTATGACATTTCCGCCGATTCTCCGTACCCGATGGTCTTGGCAATAGCTATACTACTAATCAAGAATAACTTGATTTACGATTCCGGCCAAAGAGGTTAAAGTTAAAGGAATACCGCACAATTAACTGATCAACCAGTCTTCACCTGAACTTCTGGAGGATATTGTGTTCCGACGGCACGCTTCCCGGATTACCGGCTGTCTGGCCGCACTCGTGCTTATCGGCCTGGCCTGTCTTTCTCCGCTGTACTGCTCTCCGGTAATCTTCTCCGATGACTTTGAAACCGGTGAGCTGGCCGACCATTGGGACCAGGTCAATATCCGTACCAAGGCCAACGGTGGCCTTGAAACCAATCCTGGACGCGTCAAATCGGGAAAACGCTCGCTCAAGCTTACCGCCACGGCCAGCAACGGCCAGTCATCGGTGGCCCAGGTGGTGCGCTTCTTTCTGCCCGGCTATGATAAACTCCACTATCGCTACTACGCTATGTTCGATAAAGATTTCGACCAGGGCAATTTCATGCACTGGACCATGATCGGCGGCAGCCGAACCGATGACAAGTATTCGGGGTTCGGCAAGGCCGGGATCAGACCGGACGGCACGGACTTTTTCACCGCCATGTTCGAGCCCGGCCGGGGAAATAAAAAATACCCGCCTCCCGGAGCGCTCCAGTTTTCTGTCAGCTACCCGGAAATGAAAGCCGCCGGGGATGGAGTTTACTGGACAAACTCAGTCCACCCGGAGGAGCCGGTGGTCCTCGAGCGGAACCGCTGGTACTGCCTGGAGGCCATGGTCAAGCTCAATGAGATCGGCAAGACCGATGGCGAGCTGGCGTTCTGGGTGGATGGCAAAGAGCTCCTGCACGTGCGGGATTTTCACTGGCGGGACTCGGAGGTGCTGCGGCTGAATTATTTCTGGTTCTCGGTGTACATCCATCAGGCCAGGCAGGACAACACCTGCTGGTACGATGACCTGGTTATCGGCACGGACTATGTCGGTCCGGAAACCGGCGCCAAATCCGCAGACGGCAAATGAACCGGGAACGCTTTGTCCGGGGCGTCTGCCTGGTTCGATCCGCGGCACTGACGGAAGGAATGCCGGAGTAAGTCCTGAAGATGTTCCGGCAGCGCTTGCTGCACGTGCAGGATAACAGCACAAAGGTACGTTATTTCATTAAGACCATTTTCCTGGTCTGGGTAAATTCACCCGCAATCAGCTTATATAGATAAACTCCACTGCTGAAACCCCCGGCATTAAACTCGACAGTATACCTGCCGGGTGCTTTCAGCTCATCGACCAATGTCCTGATTAACTGCCCTCTGATATTCAGTATCTCCAATCTGACAATTTTACTGAATAAGATCTCAAATTGTATCGTTGTAACCGGATTGAATGGATTTGGATAGTTTTTTGACAGCCGGTATCCTTTTCTGATATTCGGCGCGCCGGCGGGCTGAGCCTCCTTGCCCTCCAGATCTCCCTCGATACCGGATTCTTCCGGGTTTTTGGGATAAATTAAATAGGGCGTATAAGTTGAAATGGAATGAATGAAAAAACCCGAATTATTTATCTTGTCTGGAATTATGGCTTCCAATTCTATTCCCGATTCGGTAGTGAAAAACAGGTGCGGCCGGGCATTGAATTCCCGGCTGTACACAATGGTCGAACTGTCAGAATATATGACATTGTCCCCAAAGGATAATATCCGTGAGCTGTTACCGTATCTGTCCGCGATCACCAGCTCAGTGTTGCCTCCTTTTTCGCTCAAATAAACCAAATTCCTTCCATCCGGGGAAATAACCGGATTATGGAGTATGACTTTATTTTCTGAATAAGTGAGCCGATCGACAAAATAAGGGTCCGCCGGGTCTATCTCGGCTATGTAACTTTTTCTTTTTTCCTGCACCGTAACAAGCAATTTATCTTCCGGGGCCCACCTGACCTCTATGTAGGCGCTTAGTTTTTTCGGAAATAACTTTATCTTATTCCCGCCCCCTGCAACATAAACGGAACCATCCGCGACATATGCCAGTCGGCTTTGATCATTTGACATAGATGGCGAGCTTTCGTCAAGCTCAGCCGTGTTTGTAAGGGGAGTAATTTTCCCGTTGAGTGTAACTTTAATAATTTCCCAGTTATGGCGCGTATCCGTTGTGTCAAATGCGGCACAGATAACGTTCCCGGAGCCGTCCATGCAGATATCCTTAATCGATACAAAGCCTTTGGCGCTTATTGAACCGGTAACGTCTGTCACTTTATCGCCGCTGCTCAGCATGAGATGTTCAGCCATATTTTCAGGATCATATAAAAGGAAAGCCAATGTCTTGGAATAGGTCTCTATCGGCAGCGGGAACTGGGCATATAAGGGCGGACAGATGAAATCAGAAATAAATTTGGATAGGGTAGGTATTAAGCTATTTGGAGAGTTGACTTGTTGCTTGGATTGGGTGAAAAGGACCAGGAAAGCGATCAAGCTTAAAGCGGCAAATCCCCTTCCTGAATATCCGGTTTTATTGCCGCCTGACTGGGGGCTGCCTCTATTTTCAGCCGGAATATCGCTGCTCCTGTTCCTGGATTCTTTTTCTGTTTCCGAAGCATCCATTTGATTTTTCCCCATTAATCGTACCACTTAATATGAAAGAATTCAAGCAAACTTGAGTTTGCCTTCCTTTCAGGTACGTGTCCCGACATTCAAAAACAGGGTCAAATCCGGCGCTAAATCCGGAGACGGCAATAAATATGTGAACAGTTTGTCCGGGTTGCCTGCCCGGTTCCCGCCCTCGGCGCTTTCGCGGCAAAGATAAAAGAAAAAGGCCTGCAGATGTATTCAGGCCTTTTCCATTTATGGTGAGCCGTGCGGGAATCGAACCCACGATCCGCTGCTCCAAAGGCAGCTGCTCTACCAGTTTCTCGATTGTAGCAATGCACCATATAATATAAAGAAGGCGCAACTAACGCCACTTTGCGTTAATCAACCTGAACACCATAGCTGACCAGCAAAAACCATATATGACCTTAGATATACCAAAAGACTGCTAACAAAGTGCCCCCACCCGCCGAGTAGCTTCGGGGAGTAACGGTGGTGCGATATGCGGGAATATGCGAGGCGTGGTGTATGGGTGGAATTTTGGAATGCTATACTGCATTTTAACAAGCCTTACCTAAAATTGAATTTCCTCATCAAAACTCCACTCGCTTTCGAAGGGCAGGACAAGGGAAATAATTCTCAAACAAATCAGAAACGTGTAGGGTAGAAAAAGCGGCAAAAACTTATAACCCTATGCATTCTATAACTGTGGATCTAGAGCACGATTTTAGGAGAAAAATTATAGCCAATAACCAACTCTAATAGACAAATAGGCGGCTTCATAGACTGTCCTTTATGTATTTTGCACAAGAGATCAAATATTGCAGTTGTTCTTTTACATAATCATCCCCTTTAACAGCTTCTCTGAGCCGACTTTCGCATAGACTCCAATTTCCGATCTTAACTAGCGCTTCAATAGTGTCAAAAAGATGGTTATACATCTTCTCTGTCATTTTGCAATCCAAAAATACCAATGCATTAAAAGCTTCATACACAACCTTGTTATCTTCATGTGTAAGCATTCGAAAGAGCCATGGAGCGGCTGGAGGACCCAATTCTGCGAGACCGGATGCTCCAAATCCTTTATTCATTTCGTTAAGTGCATCGTTGATGGCATCTTCGTATAGTATTTCGACAGCAGGCACACTTCTGTCATTTATAAGTGTAATCTGCATGGTTCAAAACCAACGCCCATGTGCGAATAAACAAATAAGAAAATCTTCAATCATACAAGAGTTTTTTACTGGAAGTCCATCCAAAGCAGTCATAATTTCGCAAGGATGGCACTTTGTAAAAATCTCTTTTTCCAATATTAGTCCAAAGTTTCTCTCAACAGGGAAATTCTGAAACCTTGACAGGCGAAAAAAGTTTAATATATATAATTCCGACTAATCCAATTGAATCAGTCGACAAGGTTTGCTATGCTGATTTCCAAAAAATGCCAGTACGCGCTGCGGGCCGTTTTCGAACTTGCCAAACGCTACTGTGAAAATCCTCTCAAGATTGCCGGAATAGCTCAAGCCCAAGCTATTCCGTCGAGGTTTCTGGAGGTTATCCTCTGCGAAATGAAAAAGGGCGGGTTCGTCCAGTCCCAGAGGGGGAACGAGGGCGGCTACTCTTTGGCGGTTAATCCCGAAGAACTCACGGTCGGCGAGGTAATTCGGTTCATCCAGGGACCGATGGGGCCGGTAAGTTGCTTGATCGAAAACGCAACAGAAAGTTGTCCCCTTTTGGGAGAGTGTGTGTTCCTGCCGATGTGGGAAAAAGTGCAAAAAACACTTAGCAGTATTTACGATAGTACCACTTTCGCCGAGCTCGTGGAACAGGAGAAGCGCACAACTATGGCTTATGCGCCGAGTTATTCGATTTGACAGCACGACTCCATATTTTTTTTGAGGTTTGTCGATCAATTCGATCGAGATAATAATTTTATCAATCCAGCTTATTCTTTGGAAACTAGGCTGAGAACATTTTTATTACCAGCCAGGGAAAGCGCAGGATAAAAATGGCCGACAAAACGATAACGAAAACCAACCTGCCCTCGAACTACGCATTACGGCGTTTTGCAAGTCTCATCGATCTGATCGGGTCGGTTGATAACCCAACCCCTCTGGTGCGGATCGAAAAACTTATGCCTGCCAATTCATTCGATCTTTACCTCAAACTGGAATGGTTCAACCCGTTCGGTTCGATCAAAGACCGCACCGCTTTGTTCCTGCTGAAAGGCATGGAGCAAAGGGGCGAGCTGGAGGGGAAGGAACTCGTGGAGCCGACCTCCGGCAACACCGGAATAGCTCTTGCCGGGTTAGCTGCATTGATGGGGAAGAAGCTAACGGTGACTATCCCCGAGGGAATTCCCGAAGAAAAAAAGCTGCTCCTGCGGATGCTGGGTGCCGAGGTGTGGCCGGCCTCCGACGACCTATGCCCGGTCGACCACCCCAGGGATGGAGCAATCGCACTGGCCCACTCCCTGGTAAACAGCCAGAACGGCAGGAATCAATATGCAATGCCCAATCAATACGACAATTGGGACAATGTCAAAGCTCATTACGAAACCACGGGGCCGGAAATCTGGAGGCAGACCGAGGGACAAATAAAATACTTTTTCGCCGGCTTCGGTACCTGCGGAACGATCTCCGGGGTGGGGAGATACCTCAAGGAAAGAAATCCGGAAATCCAGGTGGTTGCCATAGAGCCGCAAAAAGGACACAGATTGCCCGGCCTGAAGAATCTCCAAGAATCCAAGCAGCCCTCGATACTCGACCGCAGTGTGATCGACCGTGTTGTGCGGGTCAATGACAATTCGGCCTATGCAACAACCCTTCGCTGTTTCCGGGAAGCGGGACTGATTGTAGGACCCTCCACCGGGGCCATCGTCCATGCAGCCATCGAATATGGAAATGATAAACAGGGACTGGCTGTAGCCATCTCCCCGGACAGTGGCTTCAAATATACAAGTTTCTTCGCCGATTTTTTAGGAGAAGAGGGCAAGCCCGTTGTCTGAGACACTGGTAGTTGATCGCCCGCCTTTCAGGAAGATGGACTCAATAGAACATGAAACGAGATTTGGGCCAGTAAAAGAATTCGATCGAAAGAACTGTACCAGTTATTTCTTTATTGGAGAGACTCATTGAAAAACGGATTTGAAAATACTAGTCTATACCGCTTGCCTGACTCTTTAGCAGAAGATTTGGAAAGTCTCGGGCGGATGATAGAACAGTTCGCCAGGGGAGACATTACCGCGGGCCGTTTCCGCGCTTACCGCGTGCCGCAGGGAATCTACGAACAGCGCGAATCCGGGAAATATATGCTCAGGGTCCGCCTTCCCGCCGGAATAATTCTGGCGCACCAGATGCGGGCCGTGGCGGAGGTTTCCAGTAAATACGGTAACGGTACCCTTCATGTGACAACCAGGCAGGATATCCAGGTCCACCGGGTGAGCCTGGAAGGTATCTATCCGGCGTTGTACTATCTTTTCCAGGCCGGTCTCTCCACTAAGGGCGGGGGCGGAAATACTGTACGAAACATCACTTCCTGTTTCGACGCGGGAGTGTGCGCGAGGGAAGCTTTCGATGTCTCTCCGCATGTCTTAGCCTTGACCGAGGCTTTACTGGCTGACCCTCTTTCATATGAGCTTCCACGCAAGTATAAAATCAGCTTCTCGGGGTGCAGCCAGGATTGCGCCTCGGCCACAGTCAGCGATGTCGGCTTTATCGCCAAGACGCGTGACGGCCGGCCGGGATTTTCAGTCTGGGCCGGAGGCGGCATGGGAGCCAACAGCCGGGTAGGAAACCTGCTGGAGGAATTCATCCCGATTTTCGAAGTCTGGCAGGTGGCCGAGGGGGTTAAGCGGGTATTCGACAAGCACGGAAACCGCAAGAATAAAAACAAGGCCCGCCTGCGCTTCCTGGTCGATAAAATCGGTCATAAGCAGTTCCGGAAGCTCTACGAGGAAGAAATTAAAAACTTGCGCGAGGAGCCTTCCGGCTTTACTGCGCCCCCTGCTCCAACCATTGACTCCCCCCAGCCCGCTGATTCATTAAATTTCCAATCTGAGCGCAACGGTAATGGTATGTTGATACCTCAAAAGCAGCCGGGCTACTTTATGGTTCAGATTCCTTTGATTCTCGGCGATATAGAAGCACCTGTTTTTCAGGCCTTGGCGGAGATCATCGAACATTACGGTGAACGCTGCCTGCATACGACCCAGCAGCAGAATCTTGTAGTACGCTGGATTGCAGAAAGCGACCTGCCGGCTCTCAAGCAGCAGCTTGGCCGCCTAAACCTGGGAGGCGCCAAGCCGGCAATCCTGCGCGATATGGTGGCCTGCGCCGGCGCCTCCACCTGCAGGCTCGGAATCTGCCTTTCGCGCGGGCTGGCTCAGGCCCTGATCGAAGCATTTTCCGGAAGCGGCCTTGATTTGGCGGGGTTGGGCAATCTGAAGATAAACATCAGCGGATGTCCGAACGCCTGTGGCAGACATCCGGTTAGTCAGATCGGGCTATTCGGGGTGGCCCGAAGGGTGGAACAAAGACTTGTCCCATATTATACGCTGCAACTTGGAGGAAAACTTGAGGAAGGCAGTACGAGATTGGCCGGGTCGGTCTGCACTATCGCATCAAAAAATGTTCCCGTCTTTCTCTCGACTTTTCTCCAGGAATTTCAGCGCTCAGACCAACATCCAGACTTTGAGGCCTTCCTCGATAACGGCGGAAAAAAGCTGGCCGAGGAACTGGCCAAAAATTACAGTACTGTACCAGCCTTCTATAAAGATAAGAACTTCTATTTCGATTGGGGTGCGGAAGTGGCATTTTCGCTTGCAGGCAGGGGACCAGGTGAATGTGGGGCAGGGGTGTTCGACCTGATCGAGATGGACTTGGTTGGTGCAGCAGAGGCGCTGAAGGATAATAGACTTTTTACTGCGGTTTCCCTCGCGGCCCGTGCCCTCTTGGTTACTCGTGGCGAGCAGCCATCGGATGATATGCAGTCTTTGGCCCTGTTTAAAAAATATTTCCTTCAGGAGGGGCTGCTGGAACAAAAATATGAAGAGGTAATCGATGCCGCTATCGGTTCTTTAGCCGCATCTGATCGTGAAACAAGCATCCCCCTGACGGTGGAAGAAGTCACCTCGCTGGTAAAAAGGGTGGATGATTTGCACCAGAACATGGACGATTCGCTTCGTTTCCCACAAGTTGGCGGAAAGGAGATCAATGATATTCGAGAATCCGCGCAACTAAATTCCGCGGACCTGTCCAAAGATTTCCGCGGGGTAGTTTGCCCGCTCAATTTTGTCAAGGTGAAACTGGCTCTCGATCAACTGAAATCCGGCCAAACTCTGCTGGTTCTTCTGGATGAACAGGGAGCTGATAATGTCCCGTCCAGTGTCGAAAAGGAAGGGCATAAAGTCCTCTCATTAACCAGGGGAAACGGGTATTGGCAGTTGATCATCCGTAAAGCGTGAGAACGCTGTCCAGATCAGGGGGTGCTTTCCACCCTCTCACATAAATATGGCTTCATATTCGGTGGGTATCTTAAGGCGAAAATTGTCTTAAATACTGTACCAGGTAGTTTATTTCCAAGTGACTCAGCGTACCGCCCCAAGTTTGCATAAGGACCGATTTGTTCACTCCGCGTCCACCTTCCCGTATCGTCTCAGCCAATCGACTATCCGCTAGAGCATTCATGTATTGGCGATTGGTAAAATCTCTCGGTTGGACTTCGAGGGTATAGGCATTGAAACCCTTACCATCCCCCGCGGCGCCGTGACAAATTTCACAGTACTTTGTATACAATTTTTCCCCCACCCGCAAAGAATACGGCCTGATATTGGCAATGGGAGGCGGCGCTTTTACCGGTACGGAAGAAAGTACAGGTTTTTTGCTTTGGCCGCTCGCCACGGAATCAATGCGCGAAGCATAACCAGTCAGTAAAATGAAAGATAGCAACAGTCCTAACCCGGCGATCATTTTTCCCCTGCGGCGCAGCATCATTTCCCCTTTCCCTCAGCCAGCAGAAAGGCAGCCAATGCCCCGGCCTCCTGATCGGTCAAGTTTAGATTCGGCTCCAATACATCCGGATCAAACTTATGCGGATTTTTCAACCTCTCATATACCCATCCTGTTTGCAGTCGCCCGGAGAGATTGTCAAGCGGTGGGCCGACATAGCCACCACTGCCTCCGATCTGATGGCAGGCCTGGCACGCGAAAGTATTGTAGTAAAGCTTCCGGCCCTGTTCCACTTCTATCTGCTCAAAGATCATATTCTGTTTGAGTTCCAAAGAATCGTCCCTGAGAACCATTGAAATATACCGGCTCAATAGATCTATCTCCTGATCCGACATATAGAAATTCGGCATCCTTTCAGTCAAGATCGGGCGGATGGTATAGGGCAGTTTGAAATAATTTCTGATCCATTCAGGCCTTAACTTACTGCCGGATAAGGAGAGGTCCGGAGCTATATTTGACCCGTTACCGTTGATTCGATGGCAGGCAAGACATTGATATTTTTTCATCAGTTGTCCGAACTCACCGGCAAGAGGGATTTGCGGACTTTGATTTTCTTCGACAGTGTATGATTTGGGAACCGGTCGTTCCTGGAAACTGAGCAAAGCTGTAGTTAGGGCAAGGATATCCTGCTCGTCCAACTGGAAACCCGGCATCCGGGCGTTTTCCAGAAAGCCGCGTGGATCTCTCATTTTTTCGATGATGTAATGCTCTTTGGTGCGCGGAATATCTTTGTTGCCGAACTCTAACTGATAAAAGGGTTTCTGCCTCATGTTCGATAATGCGGGACCGAAACCCTCGCTGGTGGGAACATTCTCCAGAATGTGGCAACCCCGGCAATTGAATTTATTAAATAGAGCCAGACCCTTTTCGTAATAATTCGGATCCGGAATGTGGGTCGCAGTATCGGCCGATTCAGGAGCATCGAAATCAACGAATTCAGAAGCTATATAAGCGGTGACCGCTTGCAGGTCCTCCGGTGAAAAATTGTACTGTGGCATCGGGATTCCGGGCTGAAGGCGCCGGGGATCCTTGATAAAATTGTAGATCCAGGTCAGACTGGCCTTAGAAGAAATTTTGGCGATTTCCTGAGCGCCTGAACCACCTTTCCCATCCACGAGATGACAACTGATACAGCGGGCCTCCCTAAATAATGTCTCGCCGCGTTCAGACAATTTCTCGGGAATATCTTTTTGCAGTACCTTCGGAAGGGGTTGTAATTCCTCTCCTGCTTCCGGAAATCGTTTAAAACTCATTAAAAAATCGGCAAGCAGCTCTGTTTCTTCTGCGCTGAGATGAAAATCAGGCATCCTGGTGGAAGGAGACACTGATGCCGGGCCACTAAGCCAGCGAATGAGCCACCCACGGGAAACCTTGCCGCCGATACCATCGAGCCGGGGCGTGAATTTTTTGCCAATCCCCTTAATTTCATGACAACTGGTGCAACTGTATTCCACGAGTAATTCCCTGCCTTTGTTCAGCAGCGGGGCTCCCTTAACCGGGACTTCATGATGGCACGTACCACAGGAAGATTCGGAGAATGGCCTAGGGAAAATTGGTTCATCCCAATATTTGGAGTAGCCGAAAGATTCATTTACATTAGTGGCCAGTCCTTGACCCTGATGACAAGGGGTGCAGCCAAACCGTTCCGGCTCATGGTACATAGCGGGGTGCGTGGTAAAGGGCTGCGGAGCATCTTTCAAAGCGGGTTCGTTTATGCCGAGATGGCAGGATGTACAGCGGTCGATTACCTCTAATTCCGGATTCCAGATCTGTTTCAACTCCAGCCGGACCGGGGAAAGACGCTGGGGTAACGTTTGAAGATAATCATTATATGAGTGTTGATACCGTCGCCATTGGCGGAAATACTCCTTTACCGGAGAAATGGCCATAACGGTTAAAAAGAGCACACTGACTATCCCGAATTGTTTGTCCAAATCGCGCATCGCTGTCAACCGGTTTTAATAGTAAATCCCCGATTTCCAGGGCCAGACCCACCGCCATTCGGGCCCGCGGAAGAAAACGCCGATTCCGGTCAGTACCAGGCTCACTAATACGAACCAGATCATGATCCAGTCCGCCAGAGGGATTTTCCTGATTCGAGCCGCAAGGCCGCTCGACCTGGGAAAGAGCAAAGGCACAACCATCAGGATGTAGATAAATGCGCTGCAAATATAGATCGGGAATGCTCTTGCAATAATAAATGGAGAATTGATCAAAAGCACAACTGCGCTGAATATGATAAATTTTTTCCGGATATTCCCGGTCCAGAAAGGATCGCGGATCAGATTTATACGGAAGTAGGGAATGATTACAAGGGCGATTACCACCAGGACAGGCAGAACGACACCGGCGACCACCGGTGGGAAATAATGGAGCAGCTCCTGGAGACCGAGGAAATACCAGGGAGCCTTGGCCGGGTTGGGCGAATGCAGGGGATTGGCAATATCCTCGAGAGGGGCATCAAATATAAGAGAGATAATTACCAGGACAATCAGTAATATTTCAAAAAGCAGAACCTCGCGTACGATAAGATGCGGGAAGGCGAGCACCTCTTCATCCCGTTCGCGCTCCACCGCGATTGAGGTTTCGCCCTTTACATAAGCCACCCTTACCGGTGTAGTCTGGATGTCCTCTCCAAATTCAATCTCAAGCGGATTTTTATTTATTTTCGTCATTTCCAGTTCCAACTAATGATTGGTTTGGAGATTCCCGTTGCTCAACACGAATATTTTTCCCAAGAATTATGTCCGGTTCATATTCCGCATAGTGTTCCAAGTCACCTTGTAATCCGCCATCCTTACGGATGCGCCAGAAATGCACGCCAATCAGAAGCGTTAGAAATAATGGAATGACCACACAGTGCAGCACGTAGAATCTCAGCAGTGCGTTTTCGCTGACAAAATTGCCGCCGAGCAGCAGGAATCGAATCTTTTCACCCATGATCGGAGTGGCTTTAATCATGTTGGTGCCTACCGACACACCCCAGTACGCCAGCTGATCCCAGGGTAACAGATAGCCAGTATAGCTGAGCAGAAGGGTGAAGATGATCAGAAAGACTCCGATTACCCAATTGAATTCTTTGGGTGGGTGAAATGCACGCGTAAAAAATACCCGCAGCATATGTAAAAAGACGATAAAAACCATAGCGTGGGCCGACCAACGGTGCAAGTTCCGCAATAGCTTTCCGTTAGAAACCACAAACTCCAGGTCTTTCATATCCCGGTAGGCCAGGGGCACTGATGGACGATAATAGAGCATCAGATATATTCCGGTAACCAACAAGATGAGGTAAAGGCCGAAGGCAATCCCACCCAGGTAAAAAGTCGTGGTGAATTTGAGTGTGCTTTTTTTAACTTTTGCCGGGTGGATATGAAGGAAAAAATTGTTTAAGATCACCAGTGACCGGCGGTAATTGGTTTCCGGTAACCCGGTGCGGAATATCGAGCGCCATACGCGCCCTTGAATAATGTAGTGAAATAATTTCATCGAACTTGAATCCGGTCGTAGTCGTTGATTTTTAAACTTTTAAAATCTCTGAAGGTTCGACCTCAATGCTTTTGTCCACCTGTAAATACCCGTTGGGCGTCAAGCTCAGCGCAAGATGTCTCAGCGGTCTCGGCGCCGGCCCCCCAAGCACTTCGCCTACCTTATCGAAAATGCTCCCGTGGCAGGGGCATCTGAAAACTCCCTCCTGGGATTTCCAGTTAATAATACATCCCAGGTGGGTACATACGGCTGAAAGCGCATAAAAATAACCGGCCCCTTCCCTGACAACCACCACCTGGTGTTCAGTCAGGTAGGCGACCGAACCCGGCGGGTATTGATCCGGTTTTCCTACCAGAACTCTGCTGGGAGGCTCAAACAACGCGTTCGGAGTGAGGAATTCAGCGCTCAAGACCACGGCCCCGGTGCTGGCCGCCGCCAGAGCCCCTGTTCCGAGAGCGGTAAAGAATTTACGTCTGGACTGCTGAGCATCGTTTTTTAATGGATTTCTGGTTGTCATCAGCGAGCCTCGCCGAAGAAGATTCCTTGCATGCTGATACAATTCACCGGGCAGCGTTTTGCGCAAAGACCGCAGCGGATGCATCTGCTTTCATCTTTTATAATCAGCGCCTGCGAATCCATCAGCGAAGGACCGCTTAATCCATTTGCCTGATCCGGGCCGCGACTTTCGTTCATCAGCGAGAGCTCGCCGCTAAATACCCGCCTAGGAAGAATATCGATGCACCACTCGGGGCAGATATCCGCGCACGCTCCACAAAGCACGCATTCGTTGGCTTCTTCCTCCCGGCCATCGAAAATCGTGTTGAACCAGCAGTGAAGGCAGCGACTGCCTTCCTTCATCGCCGGCTCTTCTGAAAAACCCAATTCCACCTGGGCTATCCCTGTGCGCCGATCCAGAGCAAGCTTAGGAGGTTTTTGGGCCGGAAATGAATCAAAGTCTTTTACCGGCTGGTAGGCGAAGACATCCGGCACATAAATGAAATCATTGCGATTTTCGGGATTTTCCGGCAGTTTCATCAAAAAACGGTGGATTGACAGTGCAGCCCGCTTGCCATCGGCCACTGCATGGATCACATTGCGCGGTCCGAAGGCGACATCACCTCCGGCCCAGACTCCCGACAGGGAGCTGGCGAGGGTATTCGGATTCACCCGGATTGTCCGGTTAGCTTGAATCTCCAGCCCATCCGCGGGAGAAAGGAATGAAAAATCCGGTTCCTGTCCGATGGCGATGATGATTGAGTCGGTCTCGAGGATTTGCTCGCTGCCTGGGATCATTTTAGGGTTGAACCGCCCCTGATCGTCGAATACCGAGGCGACAGAGAGTACTTCCAAACCGGTGACTTTTCCGTCCCGAGTCAAGATCCTTTTCGGCCCCCGAGAGTGATGGATGTGTATGCCTTCCTCCCGAGCATCTTCGATTTCTTCCGGGGCAGCCGGCATTTCGCTGGCCGATTCCAGGCAAATTATCTCAACATCTTTGGCTCCGAAACGTATGGCTGAACGCGCCACATCGAGGGCGCTCACCATATCACTGACTTGGGGTTCTTCATCGCCCGGCTGTCGGGCGGCAGTCCGCGCAACATCGAAGGCCACGCTGCCGCCGCCGATCACCAGTACCCTTTCTCCGGTCTGAACGCGGTAACCGCGATTCACATTGAGAAGAAAATCCAGAGCCTGAATCACTCCATCCGCATGGATCCCTTCAAGTTTCAGTTCCCGGCTCTGGTGAGCTCCAAGAGCTAAAAAAACAGCGCCGTACCCGTTTTCCTGAAGGTCAGCCAAAGAAAAGTCGCGGCCCAGTTTCTTTCCCAGATGAACATCGATTCCCAGGTTCAGAATGGCATTGATTTCCAGACGGATCAGCTCGCGCGGCAGGCGGTATTCCGGAATTCCGAGGGTCAGCATGCCGCCGAGGACATCCTGGGCTTCAAAAAGCGACACCTGGTGTCCCAAAAGGGCCAGATCGTGTGCCGCCGCCAATCCGGCCGGACCGCCTCCCACAACCGCGACCCATTTACCCGTGGAGCGCAGCCTTTTCCTCAGCAGCGCCTGAACGGCAGAGAGATCGAGCATGCTTTCCACGCCGTACCTCTCGCAGACAAAGCGCTTCAAAGCCCGGATAGAGATGGGAGTATCGATCGAACCCCTGGTGCAAACATCCTCACAGGGGGCGGCACAGATTCTACCGCAGATCGAGGCCAGCGGATTGGTTCGCCGGGCCACCCGGTAAGCTTCCGCATACCTGCCCTGGGCAATAAGGGACACATACCGGCCGGCCTCGGTATGCACCGGGCAGGCCTGATAGCAGGGGAAATTGGATTCCCACCAGTGGAGATTTATCTTCTTTCTCGTCATTGCTATTTAGTCAGGGTAAAGTCGACCACCGCCTTACCAGTGTTCTGTACCTCAACAGTTTGGGGCTCATACTTTTTGAGCTTTTCGTGCCACAACTTCAGTGTGTAGGTTCCAGCAGGCACATTTTTGATCGTGTAGGCCCCGGATTCATCAGTAAGCGCAAAGTAGGGATTCTGGAGGACCACTACCCAGGCCTCCATCTCCGGATGGACATTACAAAGCATTACCGCCGTTCCCTGCTTTTTGAAAGTAAAGGGCCGGAATTCCCCCTGGGGCCAGGTACCGAGGTTGAATTTTTCGGCCGCCTCGGAGGACGTAAAAACGTTGTGCATTACGTTGTCGCTGTTCAGATAGTCCACAGTAGTACCCACAAGAACCGGCAGCACATGCGGGTTAAATTTCAGGCCTTTTTGGTCCATTCTAGCATGTTCACTCGGCACAGGAAACGGACCTTCAGCTTGTTCCACGAATACTACCACGTTAGCACTATTCCTGGCGCCCCGGGCCGTGACCATACCGCTGACCTCTCCTGCCTGTACTAAGGAGCTCCAGCCAATTATAAGCGCCACTCCTGCGGCAATCGCATTCTTCCGCTGCATAATATCGTTCCTTTCCCCCGTCTTGGGATTGCTATCAGAAAATCCAGTAGAGCAAGGTGCTTACATCGCGAAATCCACACCAACCACATACCTGTCCTTTTTCTCTCCCGCTTCATCGAGCCGCAGCTGCATCTCGAATGTAAGTTTGATATTAGCCCGGACCATCGCAGATAGCCCCGGGATCAGAAGTTTCGTGGCTTCTATGCCATCGCCCCGATAGCTGTCGATGTAATCGTAGCGGGTAAAACCGATCAGCCAGGGATAGAGAACAAGGTCGGCTTCCGTGCTGCTGCCCAGCCCCTTTCTTTCAATCATGCTGTTCGCCTTGGGGTTATCATCCGTGTGGAACTGTGTGGCATGCCAGAGGTTGAGCCGGCCGAGCCAGAGGTCTGCGAATACCCCAAACACGCTGAATGAGTTCTCGAACCCATCACCATAAGTGCTATTTCCATTGTAGGTATTTAATCCGATGGTGAACGAGTTGTCTCTCCAGAAGGCCGATGTGGCGCTGGCCGCTTCTGCTCCGCCGGCGATCCCCATTCCTCCGAATTTGTAGGAGAGAATGGAGTAAAAGTCCTTGTCGCTGTTTACGTCATCGTTTTCATCATCATTTTGACCATTAACTATTCCAACTTGATACTTGAAACCGCCGCGGCCTTTCGGCCCGTCCACAGCACCCCAGAGTTCCAAGCCCGACTGCATGTCACGCAGGCGCCATTGGCTGTCGGACACTCTCGTCTCCAGGTACCCTAAATGTGCCGCGGTCAGCCTAAAGTGATCCGCGAGGGGCACGGGATCAACCGTACCGACTTTGACGTTGAAACCGGGGGCGGCGTTGTACTGCAGGTTAAATCCATAGGCGAATTCCGCGGCATGCTCGTATTCCACTTCACCGAAAAAGGAGAACTTCTCACCCAGGGTACCGCCGAAAAGAATCTCGAGCTTATGGGGAAACTCGAAACTCGACCTAGGTTCGGTTGACGCGAAGTTGGTGCGGTTGATTAAACGGAGACTTACAGGCCCGGTGCCAGGAATGTCTGAAGGCCAGATGGCATCGGGAAAGACCTCTTTATAACTCTCCGAGCCCAATTTTACCGGTTCTTCTTTGATATAGGAAGCGTCCTCGCCTTTGGGATAGCGATAACCATTGTTTTGAAAGGTTTTGCCAAACTTATTCAACTTGGGGAATGCATAATGGCAGGTTGAGCAGGATGTCTGATACTTCCGTGAAAAAGCAGGGATAGCTTCCCCACGATCCGCCAAGCCAAATACTAAAAGAGTGGCCACGGTTAAAATCACGCACAATGAACGAGTCACGTCGTCCTCCTTGTGGAGAAAAGTGGGGAAAAACTGGAGATTGGATCGGAGAAATCTTGATAGGACATTTGCAAAGAGCATTCCGCGAGCTGCGGCTTTGTTTCGTTTGACAGTTATTGTCACTCAAGTGCTTGAAATGCAACAGGTATAGATGATCAGAAGGAATCTTCGGCGGGAGGAGAAGAAAAGTTTGGTGCAATCAGGAGAGTGGCGGTTCCGCAACTCGGACGATTGCACTTAAGCGCGGAAGTCCTCGGAATGAATACCATAGCGGCGCATCATCCGCTGGAAGCTCTGTCTTTCAATTTGAGCCTCCTCGGCGGCCTGGGTTACATTCCCCTCGGAAGCGCGCAGACGGGCGATGACAAATTCTTTTTCAAAAGCAGCCAGGAGTTCTCTTCGAGCCCGTTTCCAGATCGGGCTGTGGATGGGAAAAGTAACTCGCGATACCTCAGAGGGATCTCGCACAAACTGGGGCAGGCTGGCGGGAGTAAGATATCCGCTTTTCTCCAACATGGCCGCTCCTTTGATGATATTATCCAGCTCCCTTACGTTGCCGGGGTAATCGTATTGGATAAGAAGTTCAAGCGTCTCGGGCTTGAGACCGACAATACTTCTCTCCATTTGCTTGGCGTAGCGCTTCAAAAAAACGTCGGCCAGCAGTGGAATATCCTCTTTGCGCTCTTTGAGCGGTGGAATTTCAATGGAAATGACATTCAACCGGTAAAAGAGGTCTTCGCGAAAACGACCCTCCTCGATCATCTTATTCAGCTTGTGATTCGTAGCCGTGATAAAACGGGCACTCACGGGCATGAGAGTATTGCCGCCTAGCCGCTCAAAAGTTCGTTCCTGTAAAACACGCAGCAGCTTTTGCTGAAGATTTATCGACAGGTCGCCAATTTCATCCAGGAATATTGTCCCATTTTGGGCCACTTCAAATTTTCCGATCCTCCTTTCAACAGCTCCGGTAAAAGCACCTTTTTCATGGCCGAAAAGCTCGCTTTCCATTAGAGACTCGGGAAGGACGGTGCAGTTGATCGCTACAAAAGGCTGTTAATTGTTAGGCCCATGATTATGAATGTTCCTGGCTACAAGCTCCTTGCCGGTGCCGCTTTCTCCGCAGATGAGAACATTGATCGAGTTTGGCGTACCGGTCACCGCCCCAATAGTTTTATAAATTTCCTGCATCCGGGGGTGATTGCCCACAAGTTCGTATTGCTTGGGAAACGATTGGATGGTTGATTCCAGACCTTTTACGCGTTGTTTGAGCTGATATACCTCTATAGCTCGTCGAACCAGGATCCGGATTTTATCGACATCCAGGGGTTTGGTGATGTAATCGTAAGCGCCTAATTGAATCGCCTTGATCGCGGTCTGCATTGTTCCAAAGCCGGTTATGATTATAGCCGGGATATCGATTCCCTCGATTCTCATCTTTTCCAGCACCCCGAACCCGTCCAATTTCGGCATTGAATAGTCCAGGAAAGCCAGGTCAGTCTGTTCGTTTTTCAATATGCGAATGGCCTCCTCTCCATCAGAAGCCTCCAGAACGATAGTTTCATTATGCTCTAAAGTCTGAACGAAGGCGTAGCGGATATTTGGATCGTCATCGGCAATTAGGATTTTAATTTTTTTTATCATGCTGCTTCCTTTAATGGGAGATAGATCGAAAAGGTAGACCCTCGGTCTTTTTCGCTTCGTACTGTAATAATTCCGCTATGGGCATTGACGATGCGTTTTGCCAGAGAAAGGCCCAGACCCGTACCATTGGTTTTCATGGTGAAAAAGGGATCAAAAATCTTCGAAATGCACTCCCGGGGGATTCCCTCTCCCGTATCCGAAATTTCAATCAGCACAACCGGTTGATCTTTCTTCAGGACTATTTTACGGATTAACGCGGGAAAAGATAGTTCATTCTCAGCGGATGGCAGCGAGGCATAATCATAAAGATTCTTATCCAGTATGTGTCTGGAAGTGGTTATTTTGACCGTTCCTGATTCGGGTATCGCCTGTACCGCGTTAAGAAAAAGATTTATAAATACTTTCTCCATGCTATCCCGGTCTATCAGTACCGTGGAAATATTAGGATCGAAATCCAATTGAACTTTGATCGGTTTCTGGGGAAATTGATAATGGGTAAGCTGGACACTTTCCTCGATTAATTGATGGATATTTTGATGTGTCATCTTGATTTCCGCAGGTCGCGCAAAATTCAAAAGATCAGTCACGAGTCTTTCCATTCGCGAAATTGAATCTTGAGCAACCGCAATATCTTTATGCATCGTTTCCTGAACACGTTCCCGAAGGAGTTGCAGGATCATTTTTATCGAAGTGATTGAATTACGAATCTCGTGAGCCATGAAAGAGGCAAATTCTCCGGTCGTAGATAATTTTTCCGCCCGAATAAGCTGGCGCTGCATTTCATATTTCTCGGTGATATCCGTAATGATCTCGAGGGCCCCATAAGTTTTGCCCTCGCGCCACAAGGGAACCACAAGGTGCTCCATATGCTGTTCAGCATAGGAATCCGACATCGAGTGATTAATATGAGTTTTAATTTCTCCGTCCTCAAGGCATTCCCGCACCTGGCAGGCCTGCGGATCCAGACAAGGGCAAAACGCTTCACAGCAATGTTTTCCCAAACAATCATTAGCCGGCCGGTTTACGGTGGATTCAAACTTGGAATTTACCATTCGAATTATCAGCTGGCGGTCCACCATGACAATCGCACTTGGCACATGATCGAGAATTGCCTGTAATTTATCGCGCTCTTCCGCAAGTTCCAGGGTTCTTTCCTTTACCATTTCTTCAAGGTGGTGTTCATGCTCCTCTATAATCCTTTCGCGTTCTTGGATGGCCTCAGCCATGATATTAAACGAGTCGCCTAAAGTCTCGATTTCATCACCGGTGCTGATATGAACTTTTTCCGTTAAATCACCCTGGGCCATATTTCTGGTTACGGCAATCAAATGAGTTAGAATCTTTTTCAGGCGCCGATCGATCAGGGCGATTACCAGCATACCCGCCAGAATTGCCCCCACAATAATTTTGATTCCCTGAATGCTTTCCCGGGCCAGGCGTTGATTGATGTCGGCAGTGTTGACGACGAGATAGATTTTTCCAAGATATCGTTGATCCCGGACGACCGGAATACTAAAGTCAAAGTTGTGTCCTTCGCGATGGAAAAAACCGCTGGCATGCCCGATTTCTCGGGAAACCGAGGCAGAGGAGATCTCGTTCTCCCGTTCAGCCAGTATGTGTTTAAAATGCTTTTCAAATTCAGAATAAGATCTTTTGTCAAGAATCTCGTTTTTACTATTAAAGATCGCGGCATAAATGATCCCGGGATTATCCTTCAGTCGTGATAAATACTTTCGGATTGATTCCAGGTCCTCATTTTGCAAGGCTTCGGCCAGCAACGGGGCAAAGGAGGAAGAAATAAGCGCGTAATGATCCCTGGTAAGGTCCTCCACCATATGATGAAAATGGGCAAAAGTATAAAAGATCAGTGAGCTGATCAGGATTGAATGAACTATAATAAGGGTAATAATAGTCTTGAATCTTAAGCTTAGAAGCGGTTTGGATTTTTTGGCATTTCCCATTTTTCCCGCCTATTCGACTGAAAAGTATGCACTCCGGCTTTGCAGAAATTGTCCACATAATATCTGGTTAAAATTAGGAATATTTTCATTTTTTGTCAAAAGTGTGGAATGCACCCACATGGTTGCTCAGTGAAAATAAATAAGAAGCCGTTAAGTTTTTCCAACAGATTTTTTATCGGCCCGGTTTTATTTTTAACCGGCGTTCAACCATGCAGGGTGAAATCCTCAGAAGCATAGCCAACATTTTTTAATCGAAAAGAATTCCTCGGAGCTTGCTCCGGGGTTGCATTGCGTAGTTGTTTTTACATTTGGAAATTCTGGTGGCACGAAGTGCCAGGGAATTGGCTTAATACCTCGTGGCTCTGCCGCGGGGATAGTCAATTTCCAGGAATTTCTTTATTGACGCTGTCTGTGCTTTGGGCCTGAAAGCCGAGGACGGAAGTAAACTCAGGTTTCACGATTTGCGGCACTACCGGGCAAGTTTCTGGAGTGCCGCCGGCGCTTCCCTGGAAGATATTCAGGTCGGCCTGGGGCATGAGAACCGGGCCACAACGGAGCGGTACATTACGGCGGATGTCGCGGCGGTGGGCCAGCGGCTCAACCAAATGAAAAGGCCCCGGTTAAAGGGCCTTTAATTCAAGGCTTGTTACGTATTGTTACGGAAAGCCGTTCGGCCCGCTGCCTTTCGTAACAATAAACGCTGTAACTCCTTGAAAAATATGGTGAGCCGTGCGGGAATCGAACCCACGACCCGCTGCTTAAAAGGCAGCTGCTCTACCTACTGAGCTAACGGCTCACCTGAACTGCCGCAAACGCAGAACTTGTACTTATATTTCAAGATACAATTAAAAATCTGTTCCGCAATTGATTATCTGGTCCCGCTGTACGCCCACGCTCACCAGCCGGATCGGGCAGTCCATGATCTCGCTGATCCGCGCCAGATATTTCCGCGCCGCGGCGGGCAGGCTGTCATAATCGGTTATCCCGCTGGTTTCGGTCTTCCAGCCCTTATGGACCTCATAGACCGGCTCGCACTGCTCGAGCACATCCGGGTCGAAGGGGAACTCGGTCAGGGTCTTGCCGCGCCATTGGTAGGCGTTGCAGATCTTGATCTCATCCAGGGTGTCGAGCACATCCAGCTTGGTCACCGCCAGCCCGGTAAGGCCGTTGATCCGCTTGCTGTAGCGGGTCACCACGGCGTCGAACCAGCCGCAGCGCCGCGGCCTGCCGGTAGTCGCGCCGTACTCAGCGCCGAGCTCCCGGAGCTTCTCGCCCTCCTTATTCTTCAGCTCGGTAGGCAGCGGGCCATTGCCGACCCGGGTGGTATAGGCCTTGATCACGCCGAGCACTATTTCAATGGCTTTCGGCCCCAGTCCCAGCCCGGCGAACGCCCCGCCGATACTGGTGTTGCTCGAAGTGACATAGGGATAGGTCCCGTGGTCCACATCGAGCATCAGCCCCTGCGCTCCCTCGATCAGCAGCTTCTTTCCCCGGGCCAATCCCTCGTAAAGGAAAAGAGAGACATCGGTTTCCAGCTCCAGGAAAGTGTCCCGGTAGCTCAGGACCTCCTCGGCGATCGCCTGGCCGTCCAGCACCACCTGGCTGCCGATAGCCTGAAGGATTTTGTTATTCAGCCCGGCATTTTCGAGAATTTTGGCGCGCAGCTTGTCCGGATTGTGGAAATCCATCACCCGGACGCCATTGCGGGCGATCTTATCCTCATAGGCCGGCCCGATCCCGCGTCCCGTGGTGCCGATTTTCCCCTTGCCCCGCGAGGCCTCGCGCTCCTGATCCATCACCTTATGATAGGACAGCAGCATATGGGCCTTGCCGCTGATTTTGATCCGGCCCGCGGTTTTTATCCCGCGCTTGTTCAGGTTCTCCCGCTCCTCGATAAACCCGGCGGGATCGATCACCACGCCGTTGCCGATTACGCATTCCGGCTGGGGAAAAATTATCCCGGAGGGAATCTGGTGCAAGATGAACTGGGTCCCCTCGACCACCACCGTGTGGCCGGCATTGGCGCCGCCCTGGAAGCGGGCCACGATATCGGCCCGGCTCGCCAGGTAATCGACTATCTTGCCTTTACCTTCATCCCCCCACTGCGAACCGATCACGACAAGTGAAGACACAATAACTCTCCGGCCAAGTAAAAGGGAATTTTCGTGGACTGGTGACTGGAAGTGCCCGTGCAGATATGCAAAATAGTCCGGCGGCCGATTTATGTCAAGCCTCAATTCCGGGAAGCCGCCGGGCCGCGGTCTTAGAAACCGGTGGGGGCGGGGATGAACACCGTGCTCAGGCCGAACCTCTCCTCCAGACGGCCGGCCAGCTCTTTCAACCCGGGCACCTCGGTGGCGTAGTGCCCGGCAAAGACGACATTCAGGCCGAACTCGCGGGCAAAATGATAGAAGGTGTGGCTGCTCTCGCCGGTCAGGAAAGTATCAATCCTGGCGCTTAAGGCTTCATCGAGGACCTTGCTCCCATGCCCTGAGATAATCCCCACCTTGTCGATCCGCGCGGGCCCGAAAGGCAGGCTGCGGCTGGAGGTATCGAGCAGGCGGTCCACCCGGCGGACAAATTCGCTGAACTCCAGCGGCGCCTGCGGCCGGGCCAGAGTGCCGATTTCCAGGCCGGATTCCTGGGTCAGGGGGCCTTTGTTTTCCAAGCCCAGCCCCCGCGCGATACAGGCGTTGTGTCCGATCAGCGGATGAAAATCCAGCGGGAGGTGCGCGGCATAGAGCGAGATATCCGACTCCAGCAGCAGTTTCAACCTGGCGCGGTGGGTGCCGGTTAAGGGGAGCGGCTTGCCCCAGAACAGCCCGTGATGGGTGATCAGCATCTGCACCCCCAGGTCCCGGCTGGACTGGAAAGTCTGCTCGCAGGCATCCACGGCGAAAGCGATTTTCCCGACCTTCCGCCCACCCTCCACCTGCAGGCCGTTGAGCGAGGAGTCGAGCTTTTCCCACTGGCTGATTTCGAGCAGCTCATCCAGGTATTGGACCAGCTCCGCCAGGCTGACTGTCATGCCTCCGCTCCCGGGATAAATAAGGTAAATCTCAGACCGTGACTTTCTTGACGAGCTGCATGCCCTTGACTGCGCGCAGTTCCTCCACCACCGCATCGGGTATCGGCGAATCCACGCTGACCAGCGAAAGGGTATTTTTCTGGGTAGGCTCGCGGCCCAGGCGGTACTCGCCGATATTGAGCCCGGCATTACCGAGGATACTGCCGACCTTGCCGATCACTCCCGGCACATCGGCGTTCTTGATCGCCAGCATATTGCCGCCGGGGTTGACATCCATGTAGAACTCGTTGATCCGCACGATCCGCGGCAGCTCATCGCCGAAAATAGTGCCATCCACGCGGCAGGTCTCTTTATCTGTGGTGATCCGGCAACTGATCAGGTTTTTGTAGTCCGCGCTCTCGGTTTCGACTGTGTCGAGGGTGATTCCGCGCTGATGGGCCAGGTAGACCGCATTGACAAAATTGACATTGCCGCCGGTGACCGGTGTAAGCAGGCCCTTGAGCAGGGCGAGCTTGAGCGGCTGAAGGGCCTCGATGCAGGAGCCGGCAACGCTGATCCCCACTTTCCGGATTCCGCCGGTAACAAACTGGGAGGCGAAGACACCGATTCTCTCGGTCAGGGCGAGGTAGTGACGGAAACGGTCGAGGAGGCCGAAATCGGCGATCGGC
>MFIX01000186.1:36077-38907 GCA_001780825.1 Candidatus Glassbacteria bacterium RIFCSPLOWO2_12_FULL_58_11
GCCGACATTGATCTGGGCCTCATGGGTCGAGGCCCCCAGATGCGGAGTGGCTACCACCCGCTCATCGGCCAGCAGCGCGGCGCAATCCGGCGGTTCCTTGGAGTACACATCCAGGGCGGCGCCGGCCAGTTTTCCCTCCGCGAGCGCCTGCTCCAGGGCTTTTTCATCCACCAGGGCGCCCCTGGCGCAGTTGATCAACAGGGCCTCCGGTTTCATCAATTTCAGCGTGCGGGCGTTGAGCATGCCTTTGGTTTCCTCGCTGGCCGGCACGTGCAGGGTGACTATGTCCGACCGGCTCAGCAGTTCCTCCAGGCTCACCATCTCGATCTCCTCCCGGGCGGCGCTCTCCGCAGCGAAATAGGGATCATAGGCCAGCACTTTCATACGGAAAGCCTGACCGATCCTGGCGACCTCGGAGCCAATTCTTCCCAGGCCAGCCACACCGAGAGTCTTGCCGTGCAGCTCGCGGCCGACAAAAAGATTGCGTTCCCATTTGCCGGCCTTCAAGGACTGGTTGGCCCGCGGAATGTTCCGGGTCAGCGCCAGGATCAATCCCAGCGTGTGCTCGGCCGCGGCGATAGTGTTTCCGCTCGGCGTGTTCATCACCACGATCCCGCGCTCGGTGGCGGCGTCCAGATCGACATTGTCCACTCCGACACCGGCCCGGCCAACGAGGACCAGCTTTTGCGCTGCCTCGATAACCTTGCGGGTCACCTTGACTCCGCTGCGGATCAGGAGCGCCTCGCAATCTTTTACCGCCTCGGCCAGCCCGGCCTCATCCAGACCGGTTTTAATCACCACCTCGATATCTCCGGTCTGGCGCAGGATTTTCAGGCCTTCCTCGGATATTTTATCGGCAACCAGTACTTTCATTTCCCGGGTCCTCTTTTGGCTTGAATTTACTGGAGGTTCAGCTTATTGATTACCAGACCGGTAAGCATCTTCGGGTAAAAATCCGTCGATTTCTGCGGCATGCATTCGCTGCGGTCGGCCACAGCGACCACCTGTTCCACGCTGGTGGGATTCAGGAAAAATACGGCCTGGAATTTCGAGCCGGGGTCCAGGACCATCCGCAGGGCCTCAGCCGGGTCGCGCAGGTAAGAGACATGCACCTGGTGCTCCAGGTCATGGGCGCTGATCCCGAGCCTTTTCTCCAGGATCAGCTTGTGCAATAAGGTGACATCCAGGGATTTCCAGACCTCGCTGAGCGCGCCGGGTATCCGCGTCGCGGGGGAGACAGTATCTTTAAGCTTTAGTCCGGTCAGCCTCTTCTCGCCTTTGGCTGCGACCACGAAAGAATGGCCGCGTCCTGCCAAAGCTTCAAGCCGCCCCTGAAGGTTTTCCACGTCGGCCGGGCCGGCCTCCAGAACCTCGAAATCCCTTTTCAGCTCCTCGAGCAGAGCCGGCAGGCTGAAATTCTCCAGCCCGAAAACCACCCGGTGGGTCGGCAGAACGCTCAGGCCCCGGTCTTGGATGCTGACAAAGCTCATCAGTGCCCGGTCGATCCCCTCCTCGGGGATAACCCGCACGCCCTCGGCCGCTTTCTCCCTCCAGTAGGTAAGTGCGGTCTCATAGCGGTGATGGCCATCCGCGATATAGAGGGATTTGCCCTGCATCAGCCGCTGGATCGCCTGGATTTTCGAGGCGTCCTCGAGCTGCCAGAGACGGTGGAGCACGCCGTATTCATCCTCTACCCGGAAAAGCGGCTCGCCTTGGGCGGCGGCCGCCTCGAGCAGGGCGTTTACCGCACCCTCGCGGTCGGAATAGAGCATGAACAGGAGCCCGAACTGGCAGCCGGAGGCCCGGGTCAACGTAAGACGGTCTACTTTCGGTCCGCTGTGGGTCTGCTCGTGGGGCTTGATAACCCCCCGGGAATAATCGTAGAGCTTCCCCAGGCCGATGAAGCTTTTGCGGGTATATTCCGCGCCGCTGCCCGGTACGCGGTAGGTCTGGAAATACGGATAAAGACAGGGCTTCTTATTTCGGGTCAGCACTCCTTCGTTGAGCCAGGTGCTGAATTTTTCCGCAACCCCGGCGAAATGCCGCTCCAGGTCCGCGCCCTCCGGGGCCGAGGCGATAATCCGGGCGATATTGTACTGGTTCTTTCTTAGATATGCCTCGAGCATGGAGGGGGAAATCTTATCGTAGGGCTGAGTGACAACCTGGTCCACCGGGCCGGTCCGCTCCCGGTTGAAAGTGATCCCGCGGAATGGGTAAATCTCGGCCATCAGGAGTGTCCTGTGAATGAGTGTGAAATAATCAATTATCCGGAACATTACGGCATGAGAATAAAACTTAATAAAAATCACTCCCGGCTGCAAAGGTTAACTTTGGCCGCCGGGACCGGCAAATTCCATCACCCACTGTAAAGGCCCGAGGGAGTTTGTCCTGAGCCTGAAACAGAAGTAAAAGAGATTGAATATTATCCAGCGGCTCTTATCTTTAATAGCTGAACCATTATCTTGGAATCAGGGGAAGGATTAAGCAAAGCAAAGGCAAAAAAATGGGCAGGAGGCGAGGCAAAAATAGCGGCGCAGCCGGCTCGATAGCGGAAATTATCGAGATTATCAAGAAGGACAGCCGCTACCACGAGGCGTTTGTCCATCACCGGTACCTCCCGGCTACAGAGGCTTCATTCGGAAAGCTCGATCCGGGCTTGCCGGAGCCGCTCGTGCGCTCGCTGCGGCGCAACGGGATCCGGCGGCTTTATTCGCACCAGGTGCAGGCGGTCGAGGCGGTGCGCCGCGGCGAGAATGTCCTGGTATCCACGCCGACCGCCAGCGGCAAAACCATGATCTACAACCTTCCGGTGCTCGAGGCTGTATTGCGG
>MFIX01000186.1:38924-39707 GCA_001780825.1 Candidatus Glassbacteria bacterium RIFCSPLOWO2_12_FULL_58_11
GCTGTATCTTTTCCCGCTCAAGGCCCTGGAGCAGGACCAGAGAAGGAAAGTCCTGGAGCTGGGTGATGAACTGGCGGGCGTTGAGCCGGGGGTGGGAGCGGAAATCTACGATGGCGACACCAGCGCCTATCGCCGCAAGAAGATCATGGCCGCACCGCCGAATATCATTCTCACCAACCCGGACATGCTGCATCTGAGCCTGCTGGCCGGCCATGAGCGCTGGGAGGAATTTTACCGGGGCCTGCGCTTTGTGGTCGTGGATGAGCTGCACACCTATAAAGGCATATTCGGCGCGCATTTCTCAGGCGTGTTGATGCGCCTGCAGCGGATCGCCGCGCTCTACGGCTCCCGGCCGGTGTTTATCGCTTCCAGCGCCACGGTGGGCAACCCGGGACAGTTCGCCGAGAAACTGTTCGGACTGAAATTTTCGGTAATCGAAGACAGCGGCGCACCCTCGGCGGGCCGGCATTTTGTCTTTGTCAATCCGCAGGATGTACGGCCGGCGACAATCGCCTCGCGGCTGTTGCGCGAGCTGGTGGCAGCGAAACTCAAGACCATAGTTTTTACCAAGAGCCGGAGGAACACGGAGCTCATTCATAGCTGGGCCGTGCGCTCCGACCCGGAGCTGGCTCGGCGCATCTCCAGCTACCGCTCGGGATACCTCCCCTCGGAAAGGCGGGCGATTGAGCGCAGCCTGGCCGATGACACGCTGGATGCGGTGATTTCCACCAGCGCCCTGGAAATGGGAATCGATATCGGCGGTCTGGATGCCTGCCTGCTGGT
>MFIX01000187.1 GCA_001780825.1 Candidatus Glassbacteria bacterium RIFCSPLOWO2_12_FULL_58_11
TGATCGCCGCTGTCAGCGTCGTCTTCCCGTGGTCCACGTGTCCTATCGTCCCGACGTTCACATGTGGTTTCGTCCGCTCAAATTTCTTCTTGGCCATTGAGTAAATTCCTCCTGGAAGTGCAGTAAATGGAGCCCACGAAGGGGATCGAACCCTTGAACCTCATCCTTACCAAGGATGCGCTCTACCGACTGAGCTACGTGGGCTCTTTATCAACTATCCTGGAGCGGGAAACGGGACTCGAACCCGCGACCCTCAGCTTGGAAGGCTGATGCTCTACCAACTGAGCTATTCCCGCGTATTCGATAACAATGGTGGAGGGGGGAGGATTCGAACCTCCGAAGGCTGAGCCGACAGATTTACAGTCTGTTCCCTTTGACCGCTCGGGAACCCCTCCCAGAACCTGGAGCTGGCGATGGGACTCGAACCCGCAACCTGCTGATTACAAATCAGCTGCTCTACCGATTGAGCTACGCCAGCCAGTCGATTCAGCGAGACAAAAACCCTGCAACGCGGAAAATGTAAATAATATAAACACCACCTAGGTATTGTCAATGATTTTCCTGAAAGATCAATTTCAAGCCCGAAATCAGCCCTTTCTTTTCCAGCGGGTGCCCTGCGGAGAGTCCTCCAGAACCACTCCCCGGGTGTCGAGCTCCGCGCGGATATTGTCCGCCCGGCCGAAATCCCGGCTGCGGCGCGCCTGGTTGCGCTCCTCGATCAGCGCCTCCACCCCGCGGACAAACTCCTCATCTTCCTCGCGGTCCGGCTCCAGGACATCCAGCACGCTATCACAGAGCCGGAGCTCCTCGAGCGCCCTGGCGCGGCTCTCGGCGCTCAAGGTCCGCAGGTCGATCAGCCGGTTGACCTCGCGGACGAAATCAAACAGCGCGGAGAGAGCCTGGCTGATCGACAGGTCATCCTCCAGGGCTTCCCGGAAGGCCTGCGCGCACCAGAGGGCAGGCTCCTCCCGCGCTCCGGGGGGCGGGCTGCAGATTTTGAGCCGCTCGTGGAAATCGCGCAGGCGGCCCACGGCGGAGGCGGCCGCGTGAAGGGCTTCGGTGGTGAAATTGAGCTGGCTGCGGTAGTGCGTGCCCAACAGCAGGTAGCGGATGGCCGAGGCCGAATGGCCCTGCTGCTTCAGGTCACGGAAAGTGTAAAAATTACCCAGAGATTTGCTCATCTTCTGCCCATCGACCAGCAGGTGCTCGGCATGGACCCAGAAGCGGGCCAGAGGTTTCCCAGTGGCGCCCTCGCTCTGGGCGATCTCGTTTTCGTGGTGCGGAAAAGTGAGATCCACCCCGCCGCAGTGCAGGTCGAAAGTCTCGCCGAGATATTTCATGCTCATAGCCGAACACTCGACATGCCAGCCCGGGCGGCCCCGGCCCCAGGGACTGTCCCAGGCAACAGACTCATCCCGGCCGCCTTTCCAGAGAACAAAATCGCGCACGTTTTCCTTGTCGTAGTTGTCGGCCTCCACCCGCGCCCCAGCCTGGATACCCGAGGAATCGAGCCGGCTGAGCCTGCCATAATTCTTGAAGCCGCCGATCCGGTAGTACACCGAGTCCCCGCTGCGGTAGGCGATCCCGCGCTCTTCGAGACGCCGCACCAGAGCGATGATCTCCGCGATATGCTCGGTGGCCCGGGGGTAGTGCTCGGCTTGGCGGATCCTGAGCTGACGCAGGTCCTCGAAAAAGGCCTCGATATACGGCCCGGTATAGGCGGAAAGCTCCAGCCCTTTTTTCGCCGCGCCGTCGATCGTCCGGTCGTCAACATCGGTGATATTCATCACCTCGAGCACCTTAAATCCGTGCAGCAGGAGGCTGCGGCGCAGCAGGTCGGAAAAGACGAAAGTACGGTAATTGCCGATATGCGCGTAGTCGTAAACTGTCGGACCGCAGCAGTACATCCGTACCCGCGGCGGCTCGAGCGGCTCGAATTTCTCTTTTGTACGCGTGAGCGTATTAAATAGGTAAAAATCAGACATTCACTTGCCCAGTATTTCAATTTATGCGCCAGATAATTACAGGCACGGCATGCCGTGCCCCCAATTAATTCGCCTTGGCCGCCGTGCGGCTGCCGGGCTTGACCAAAGGCAGGCCCTGGGCGCAGAGCGGGCATTGTTCCGCCTTGTAATTAACCACATCCACTTTCAGCAGGCCGACCAGCGAGTCGAGTCCGGCCGCTTTCCCGGAGGAGCGATCCACCAGGCAGCAGACCGCCCGGACCCCGGCGCCGGATTTTTCGGCTGCGGCAGCCGCCTCCAGCAGCGAGCCGCCGGTGGTGACTACATCCTCGACCACCACCGCCTGTTCGCCCTGCGCGAGCTGGAAGCGCCGCAGGGTCATCACGCCCTCCTGGCGCTCGGTGAAAACAGCGCGGCAGCCCAGGGCGCGGCCCAGCTCGTGGCCGATAATCAGCCCTCCCATGGCGGGCGAGACGACGACGTCGATTTTGACTCCGGACAGCCGGTCTTTCAGTTTTCCGGCCAGGGCGCGGCCCAGTTTCTCGGCGACCTCGGGATGCTGCAAGATACGCGCGCACTGGAAATAGTGCGGGCTGTGGAGGCCGCTGGTCAAGAGGAAATGGCCTTCGAGAAAGGCATCGTAGCGTTTGAAAAGTCCCATCAATTCATTGGCATCCATGTGCGGTAAGGCTCCTGTTTAGTGACTCAGCGTTCGTGGGCCAGGCCCACCAGGTCGGTAATTTTCGCCACGCCCTCGGACTCACAGAAAGCGGCTATTTCCTGAAGCACGTTGGCCGCGGCCCGGGGGTGCAGGAAATTGGCTGTCCCAACCTGCACCAGGCTCGCCCCGGCCAGGATATACTCCAGAGCGTCGCGGCCCGAGGCGATCCCGCCAATCCCGACAATCGGCACCGGGGCCTCCATGCGCTGCATCTGCTGGTACACTTTATAGACGCAGGCCACGCCGACCGGCCGGATTGCCGGGCCGCTCAGGCCCCCGAATCCCATGCTGATCACCGGCCGGCGCTTGAGCGGGTCTATCTTCATGCCCGGCAGTGTATTAATCAGCGACAGCCCATCCGCGCCGGCATCCACCGCGGCCTCGGCCAGGGCGCCAATATCGGTGACATTGGGGGAGAGCTTGGCGATAAGGGGCAGGCGGACATTTTTCAGGATCCCGGCAACCACCTGTCGCACGCTGAGCTCATCCGCGCCGAAATGAATGTAGCCCGCCCGCACATTGGGGCAGCCCAGGTTGACCTCGAGCGCATCGACTCCTTTTGCGCCGCCCACGGCCGTGCCGACCTCGATAAACTCCTCGACCGAGAAACCGGCGACATTGACCACCACCCGGGCCTGGCCGGCATGCGCGGCGATCCAGGGAAGCTTTTCCTCCAGAAAGGCCCGCAACCCGACATTGGCCAGCCCGATCGAGTTGAGCATGCCGCTGTCGGTTTCCACGATGCGCGGCGGAGGATTGCCTTCTCTGCGGGCGGCGGTGATAGTCTTGGTGACCAGTCCGCCCAGCTCGCTGAACGGCATGACCTCATAGTACTCATCCCCGTAGCCGAACGTGCCGCTGGCCACCAGCACCGGGTTCTGGAAGGGCAGACCCAGGCAGTTGACTGTAAGGTCTAGGCCCATTGCACCTCGAAGCCATTGAAAACCGGCCCCTCGGCGCAGCAGCGCAGATACCTGACGCTGTCTCCGCCGGTTCGCACCGGTATCACGCAGCCTTGGCAAATGCCCATCCCGCAGGCCATGTTCTCCTCGCAGGAAGTCTCGAACAGGGTGACCTGCTCCGGGTCCAGTATCCGGCTCAGGGCGCCCATCATGGATTTCGGGCCGCAGGTGTAAACCGCCAGCGGGTCCCGGCATTCCTTAAGGATTGACTCGACCGCCGCGGTCACCAGGCCCCGCTGGCCGGCGCTGCCATCCTCGGTGGTCAGGTGACAGCGCACTGAGGCAGGGAGCACCGGCGCGAGGTAGATCACCCGCGAGGCGGTGGATTCACCGTAGACCAGGTCAAGCCGTTTCAGCCGTCCCAGGGCGGAGAGCCGCTCCGCCAGCATGACAATCGGCGGAATACCGATCCCCCCGCCGACCAGGATCGCATTACCGGGACCCGGGGCAAGATTGAAAGTATTGCCCAGGGGGCCGAACACGCCGATTTCATCTCCCGGAGCGAGATTGGCCATCCAGCGGGTGGCCCGGCCGAAGGTGCGGAAAAGGATTTCGATCACGCTGCGGCTGATCACCCGGTAGTAGCTGAAAGGCCTGGGAAGGAAGACATTGGAGCTCCCCGGAAGCGGCGAGATCATGCAGAACTGTCCGGGCTGGATTACCGCCGCGCTTTCGGGCTCCTCGAAACGGAGGATGTAGGTTCTTTCCGCCAGCCCGCTGATCTGTAAAACTCTGACCCACTTGAAAACAGGTTTCAAGCCCCACCCCCGCTGCCGAATCGCGACCACCAGATCCTTCTGCGCATCTGGAGCCAGGATTCCTGTCCGGGGGCCGGTTTTACGCCGGGCGCGCCAGGAGCGCCCTTGGCTTCCCGGACAATTTTTGGCGGAGTGTATGCAGCGAGCTCATCCAGATAGAACCCCTCGGGCCGATTCGGCACCTGTTCTCCAAGCTGGGTGCGCGCCCGGTCCGCATAGCGGGTATCCGGATAATTGTCGATAATAAGCTGGAGCGATTGCCGCCAGCGCAGGCTGTCGCCGAGCTGAAGGCTGGTGCGGGCGATATTGAGCACGGCCTTGGGGATCCAGATCGTATTCGGGAACTCAAAGATCAGGCGCTCGTAGCCGGCCCGGGCAAGCTCTATCTCGCCGGTGCTTTCCTGGTGCTCGGACAGCAGAAACTGCAAGCGGGCCAGGGCATCCCGGCTGGTCGTGGAGTCGCTCGCTTCCATCTGCTCATAGATCGAATAAAGGTCTATCACCCCGGTGATCTCTTTATCCGATTGCACGGCCAGGGTCGAGTAAGGGTCATCGCTGCGTACGTTGCGAAAAGCCCGCTCGGCCAGCTTGTAGGAAAGCAGACGCTGGCTCAAACCTTGAAATGGCTCGAGCTGCTTGGCGCTGAACTTGAAAACCTTCAGCGACAGACTGTCCGCCCGGATCGAATCCAGCGTTTCCTCCAGGATATAATTCCGGTATATCAAACCCAGCTCGTACCAGGCTGCCGCCGAGTACTCGGAGCGCGGCACATCGGTGACAATTTGCTCGAAGCCTTTCAAGGCCTCAGCGGACCGGTCGAGGTAAGTTTGCTCCTCGTAAATTCCCAGCCGGGCCTCAGCGCGCTCATCCTCGAATCCAGCCAGTTGCAGCGCCGCCTGATAGCGTTCCAGCGCCGCCTGGTGCCTGCCCAGTTTGGATTCGCAGCGGGCCATGCCGAGCAGACCCTCGCGGTGTTGATTTTTATTGCCCCGCTCTTTGTATATTTTCTCATAGGCGCCGAGGGCCTTTTCAAAATCCCCGAGATCGTACTCGATATGCGCCAGATAGGTCAGGACATCTTTCTTATTTTCGAATTTCGGATAATTGTCCCGCAGTGCGCTCAGCACCTCCCGGGACCGCACCAGATTACCCAGATCGTAATATTTAACGCCCAGTTGATACTGCGCCAGCGGACGGTATTCGCTTTTCGGGTACTGGTCCAGGAGCTTTTCGATCTCCAGCTCGGCCAGGCCCGGATCATCGCGGGCCAGCATGATCAGGACCATGTAGTACTGGGCATCATCCCGGAACTTGCTTTTCGACTGAGTACCGAGAAGCTTCTGCAGGCTGGATTCAGCCTGGACGTAGCGCTTGATCTGGAAAAAGGATTTCCCCATCAGGATCAGGGCATCATCGGACCACCGGCCCTCGGGCGCCTCGGCCAGGAAAGCGAGGCATTTCCGGGCCGCCTCCTCATAGGAACTGGCCCCCGCCACCTGAACGCCCTCGAGGTGGGAGCGCGAATAGAAAGGGTTACGCTGTTTCTGCTGCTTCTGCTGGTTCTGCTCGGTCCGCATCCCCTCCTTATAGGCCTCCCGGGCCCAGTGCAGGGCGTTAAACGTCCGATAATAAGTGCAGTTTGCTGTGGCGCTCAGGCAGACTATCAGCAGCAGATAAATTCTTCCGCAATGGCCGGTTCCGGAAGCGTTCCATCGTGTGTTTTCCATTATTTCCGACCTTTAATCGACCGGCCCGGTCAATTGCCGCTGGCCAGTTTTTTGTGGTAATGTTCGATGTATTTCAAGATGCCGGAGGCTATCGCCTCGGCCAGCTTATCCTTGAATTTAGCCGAGTTGAGCAGCTTCTCATCCGATTCGTTTGAAATATAAGCGGTCTCGATCAGCGCGGCCGGCATGAAAGCCCCTTTGAGCACCGCAAAACCCGCCTGGTCCAGACCGCGGTCATCCAGCTCCTTGAGCCCGCACAGCTCGGACTGGATAAAGGCGCTGAGGTCCTTGCTTTCCCGCAGGTATTCGTTCTGCGCCATATCCTGGAGGATCAGGTTCACCTCATCGAGCCGGCCCTTATCCTGCTCCTCGGTCTCATAATCGAGCGCCGCGTTTTCCAGCATGGCCGTGGCCCGCGCCTGATCGGTCTTGGCCGCATCCAGGAAATAGGTGGTCGAGCCGCCAACCCGCCGGTTCTTAGCCGCATTTACATGAATGCTGACAAACAGCCCGGCGCCGGATTCATTGGCCAGCTTGCCCCGGTCGCGCAGCGGGATGAAAACATCCCGGTCGCGGGTCAGCAGAACTTCGACTTTCTTCGAGGCTTTTAAGTTCCCGGCGACTTTCTTCGAGATCTCCAGCACGATGTTTTTTTCATCGAGCTTATATTTTCTTCCCGTAGTACCGGGATCTTTCCCGCCGTGCCCCGGGTCGATCACCACCTTGGAGATCCGAAAGTTTTTCCCATCCGCGGTGGTGGTTTTGGGCGCGGCCGGGGGCGCCGCTTTTTTCTCCTGTCCGGCAGCCGCCGGCTCGCCCCGGACTCCCGCCTTGTCGATCAACCGGCTGTCCAGCCGGTTGTAAACGAAGCGTCCGGAGACCAGGCCGGGCAGGTACTCGACCGCCAACTGCAGGGGAACGAGGAACTTTCCGCCATCGAGACGGCAGGGAGCGACAAGCTGGTACGGATGCCCATCACCGAGAAAAAAAACCAGCCGTTCCTCGAAAACCAGGCTGTGACCCGCTATATTCCATACCAGTTTTTCGCCGGGACGTTCCCACCGGAGACTGTCGCCCAATGTTTCCGCCAGCTCCCGGAGGTCCAGATATCCAGACTGTTCATCGGCGTAGAGGTGCAGCTCCAGGGATTCTTTCGAGGACTGCCGCAGGATGGTAAATCCGGCCGCCTCGAGGCCGTCCGGTAAGATCCAGAAGACTGTCAGCGCGGGAACGATGTACCGCAAGATTTTTAACATAAACCCCCAGGCCCGCGCGCGGGAACAACGAAGCAGGAAAGTCAAAAACACGCACCCCGTCCGCTGCGCGGACACCCCTCTGCAGAGGGAAATTTCTATGGACTTTGCCACCGCTGCCGCCGGGGCATGGCATGCTATGCCCCGGCACTCAATTTCCGCCGATATGTCGCAGGACCCGCCGGGCCTCCCGGTCCGCATCCTTTTTCTTGATATCCTCTCGCTTGTCGAAAGTCTTTTTGCCCCGGGCCAGGGCGAGCTTGACCTTGGCCCAGCCGCCGCGGAAATAGATGCTCAAGGGCACCAGGGTCAGTCCCTTTTCCTCGACTTTACTGCGCAAGCGGAGGATTTGCTTGCGGCTCATCAGCAATTTTCTATCGCGCAGCGGATCGTGGTTGTAACGGTTGCCCTCGGCGTACTCATTGACATGGCAGCCCACCAGATAAAGCTCGCCCTCGCGGAATTCTCCATAGCTTTCCTGAAGGCTGGCCTTACCCTGCCGCAGGCTTTTAACCTCAGTGCCGCTCAGCACCAGGCCGGCCTCGAATTCCTCCAGAAGGTGATAGAGGAAGTGGGCCTTGCGGTTGCGGCATACCATTTTGATCCCGGAATCCTCTCCGGATTCTTTATTAGCCACACTCGGATAAACCTCATCGGATATTGTCTTGAGAAAAGGGCCCCGGCCTTGCCGCACCGACCCTCCCGGGCCGCTCTTGCGGCAACTGCGGAATCTAGCCGCGGCCTGGTATTTTCAGAATGTTAATGATAGATTCGGGCAGCCTGAAAATCAAGGAAAAACCTTGACAGATAAGCCGTAGCCGCCTATAATTGCCCTCGCAACGAGGACCCTGGTGAATTGGGTGGACGCTGATCTCGGCGCCCGGGTTTTGAGTAAACCTGTCTCGTTAAGATAACAACGCGGTGCCGAAGTGGTGAAATTGGTATACGCGCTGGTTTCAGGGACCAGTGGGAGCAATCCCGTGGGGGTTCGAATCCCCCCTTCGGCACCATATATTTATAAGAAGCGGAATCCATATGGGTTCCGCTTTTTTATTTTATGCCAGTTGCGTATGGGTTGCGTTCCGTGACTTAAGATCCGCAGCCGGGAGAGCCAGCTATCCTTAAAATACGCGGCCTTGCTGGCTCTACTGCGAATCTCCACTTCGTCACCATATTGAAAATTGAAAAGCCTGATCGGTGGTGGATCAGGCTTTTCAATTTCGGCACAAGGCTCTGTCAGGATTCCGTCTTCCTCTGGCATCTTATACGTAATGCTGCTCTTCCCTGTCCCGGCATCTGGGCTCTGATTCAGGAGCCTGCAATCTCCTCTCCTGTAATTATCTCTCAACTGTATTGCGGTTTTTTGTATTTGGCATCGCAGCTTTTTACAGTCCATTCCGTTTCAACCACGGGTAATAGTCTGTTAACCGGCTGCTTCTAGCTGGGAGAGATTACCCAACGTCATAAGAAAGAATTCAATATAGTTATCGTAATATCTGCCTCCATTATCCCCCTTCATCTGTATCAATGCCTCTACCGGAGCATAATGCTTGTCGCCCGGTCGATTGGCGGTCAGCGTGTCGAATGCATCGGCGATTATGGCTATTCGCACGTATGGCGATATGTGGGGATAGCTCAGATAGAAAAATTCGTCCTGATATTCGGACCGCTCGTTCAGCTGCTTTGCGATTTCGAGAGATTCGTTCTGAAGCGTGTCATCTTCATTTATCTTGTCCTCCAGAATCGATGCACTTTCCGCCTTGGGACCCATCATCGACGGCGCATTAATTCGCTGAACGGTCTGGCCCGGATAATCAGACAACCGGCCCATGTCGTGTATCAAAGCAGCAGCAAACATGTTGGTCAACAGCTCTGGTTTGATTATGATAAATCTGTTTCTGTGTAGCTCGGCGGCCAGAAATGCAGAATAGAAGGCTACCTGCACGGAATGCGAGCTGGTAAAAGAATACTGGCTCATAAGTCCCTGAAAGAGAGTACGGCCGGTCTCGTCGTCGAAAAGCAGCAAATTGGTGAAAGCTAACAGGTTTTTTGAGACCTTGCTGACAGCCAGGATGCTATCTTGGTCCGGACGTTCCGCGTTTTGAAGGTCTCCGGCTACTTCATTTGCGCAATGAATCGAAAGCTCGATTTTTTCACTCAACCTAAGCGAATTGTTAAGCAAGATCTTGGACTCGAAATAATCAGTAATTAAAAGCCGAGCAATATTGCCGGAAGGAAGAGTTTTTATACGGATCGTTGCATTCGGTATCAGCCTGTGCAGTATCTCGAGGTCTTTGCCGTGGACGTAAATTTCCGGAGGAAGTTCAGCACTTAAATAATCGCCTCCATGGTGGAAGGTGACGAAAAAGTTGTCGCCGCCAAGGTCTACTTTCCTGAACAGATCGAAAGCCTCTAGCAGTTGAGTATTATTATTGGGATTAATCCTGTAATAGTTTTGTCCACTCATGATCAATTTCTCCAATCTAACGTACGCAGCTTCCCCTTACACCGGAAGAGTACAATTGCCGAAAATTACCAAGGGCAACCACGCCTGCCCGGCTCTGCCTCATTAACCTCGCACTTGTCGTGATGACAATTGAAGGGTAAGGGTATATTCATTTCTTTCAATGCCGGCCCTTTTCCATTAGCTGCTGGAATCGGGGCCCTAACACTGCGCATTTGCAATAGTCTTTAACGTTGCCGTGCTCGTCCTGCACGGCAGTTCTTGAAAACATCAGGTGTTCGCAGGCAAATGACTCATCCGCGCATTTGCTGCAGTAGAGTGTCCTGGGTAATGAATTGCTTTCCATCTCCGGGTAGACCTGCGCCGAGTCAAACGGACACCAGTCGATAATTTCCCGCAGCTTCCGGTCGAAATCTCCAGCCAGCAGGGCCTCCATTTTAAAGAGACTGATCAGCGCCGCTATTATTTTCCAGGTTGACTCCTCTGAATTTCGATACAGACGGACCAGACCAGACAAAACAGCGACCAGACCGCAGCGATTCCTGTACATTGTCCCGATCACGCTCAATTGGCTCGATGAAAAATTATACCTTACTCGATTGGGCAGTAGAGAGACCATCTCGTCTACCAGGTCCGCGAAATGAAATATCAATGTGCTATACTGACTCGCCTCATCGGCATCCGGTCTATGATGACTGGTCAAGATTCTGAGAATTTCCAGTTTATGGTGCGGATTTATCGAAGTTAAACGGACTTTATAAAAATCGGCGGCCCGCTGCTGGTGTTCTTCCACGAATTGTTCGATTTCCGCTTGGGACATTTCATCGAGATTTTCAAGTTGCACTGCAGAGGACTCCGTTAGCAGGTCGATATCGTGCAGCAGCGCCGCCGTGCCAAGGAACACCAGCGAAAGTATCGTTGAGTTGAGCCGCAGGCCGAGGGCGACGGCGAGCAGGGCAGTCCTGATGCTGTGTTCGAGAATGAGGTCTTCGGGTCTGGCCTTTTTTACAATATTGTATTTTGCATCGTACATCTGTTGAATGATATCCGGATTGGAAAAGATGACCTCCATGACCCGCAATGCCTTTGCCTGGAGGGTGCCATCCTCCAGAAAATTTGTGTACGTCTTATTTGAAAGAACAGTTTCCACGACCCGGTCGAGGTCTTTACGAAGCTCAAGCTTAATGCACTCGAGCGCCTGCTCGTCATCCTCGACCTCGACTCTGTTCTCGAATGGCAATATCTGGCCGGAAAATTTTCGAATCGACTCGACGACTTTATCAGTGAGGCGGCCATGACTGATCTCGCGACGGGTTATCAGGTAGCTGCCGCTTTTCAACTCTATATCTTTCGACAGTACCATACCGGCCTGCAGATGCTCGGTGCAAATTAGCATGCCTTGCTCCCCCTTTAGTTATCACGTTTATCTTTGGCTGATTCGATGATTCCGTGCCAGGTCATTTGACAATCATCAATTTCCTGGTCTCAGAAAAATTCCCGGCTGACAACCGGTACAGATAAACGCCGCTCGGTAAGGAATGGCCCGTCTTATCTTTGCCATCCCAGTTGACTTGAAAGGTTCCCGTTTCCTTATTCTCATTTATAAGTATCCGCACCAGGCGGCCGCGGATGTCATATACGCCAAGGGACACATGCCCGGCAGTATTTTCAGGCAAAGTGTAGCTAATGGTAGTGGAGGGGTTGAAGGGGTTGGGGTAGTTCTGGTTAAGGCGAAATCCTCGCGTAGATACAATTGATTCAGCGCCGCGGCCTCTAAGTTCAACCCGCGTCGGCTGTGATCCATTATCCTGTAAGGTGACCAATGCTTCGTAATTGCCAGCCTTATCCGGGCGAAAGACGATCTTTATTACCTGTGAATCTGCAGGCAATATCATAGTCATATCAGAAGTTATCTCGAATTTCGAGTGGTCAGAAACCATTCTTCCTATAACCAATGTGGCATTGCCCTCGTTATAAATTTTAAGTGCCTTCTCCAAGCTTTCTCCCAGTGCTACCGTTCCAAATTCGATCGATTCGGCGGATAGTTTCATTCTAGATGCCGGCTTCACGATAACGGCGGCGCTTAGCTTGACTTCCACGAGACTCCCGCTCCGGATATCTGTCTCGAGTGACAGCACACTCTGATAGCTGCCCGGTACGCCGGAACTGAAACTGACCTCGATTAGCAGGCTGTCGCCGGCCAAGAGCGTGGCCGAATCAGGATAAACCGAAAAGGCTGAATTATCGCAGAGGATGCGCTTCAAACTGAGCTGGGCAGCACCTTGATTCGACACTATCAGGATTGCACTCACTTCAGAGTCAGCCGTGACTTCACCGAAATCGATCTTATCTGTGGATATCCGCATCTCCGGCTCAGGCTGTGGAATGCTTGAGGCGAGAATCTGGAAGCTTAGCAATTCCAAAGATTTGTCATTGCTTCTCAGCGAAATCAGCGCATTTTGATCCCCCACCGTATCCGCTTTAAAAGTCAGCACTAAATACTCTGTCGCTGCTGGCGGGACAACCAGCGCAGTGGGAGTGATCGAAAAGAAAGGATTGTCTATATCAATATCTGTCACCAAAAGATCCTCTGTCCCATCATTTCTAATGAAGACTGTATCGCATATGCTGTTGCCTGCAACCACTTTGCCTATATTAAGTTCGCTCGTGAATTCTTTGTTGGAATTGATTACAAGAGCTGTCATGCCGACACTATCGGATTGATCGTCGAGGTCTTGTGATGTTACCCAAAGTGAGATATTAGCAGCCGCCTGTTCGATACCATTGCCGGAAAGGTTTACAACAAGGCTGTCCCGGTCGGGATCATTGCTCAGGATAGTAACCGTGGCATTTCGGGACCCCGCCGATTCCGGTGTATAAGTGATCGTGACATTACTCCTGCTGGCGGGCGCAATCATGCCTGCCTCAACACTTGGCTTGAAATCGGCATGGCTGCTATTCACGCTCCTGATAACCAAATCCGCATTCCCTAGATTTTCGATTGTCAGGTTGGCCGAGGCGCTTTCACTGAGGAGGACATCTCCGAAATCAATAGTCGATTTGTCTACTGCAATTTCCGGGGACAAGTGTTCAATAACAGTACAGTAAGCTTCGACCGTGAGCGTGTCTGGGGCTTTTCCCGTTTCGAATGCAATTACTGTTATTGCGGCCCGGTGTATTCCCACTATTGAGGATCTGAATTGAATGTCAATCGACCAGGTCTGGCCGGCCGAAAGTTCCAGTGAATCCGGATCAACGCTGAATTCCGGGTTATCGCTGATGATTCTTAAAAATGCCTGCGCATTGTCATGCCGGTTCTCAAGGGTAAGGCTGCTCTTGATATATTCGCCGGCGGCAACTTCACCGAAATCCAGTGAATCCTGCAAAACAACAACGTAGGGCTCGGCGGCAGAAGGTAAATCCGGCAGGGTAATCGCTGGCAGGGAACCATACGCTATCAGGGCAATTTCGACATTGCCTTCGTCGATGTCGTTCGTCCAAAGACTCAACTTGGAACAGTACGAACCAAGCGACACAGGCTTGAATGAAACAGTAATTTCAAGGCTGTCACCGCTTTTGATACTGGCGCTTTTGGGATTTACTTTATAGACATCGAAAATGTAATTGATCCTGTTTATTTCCAGCCGGCCTTTTCCTGTATTATATACAACCAGTGTCTGCTGGACTTCCGACCCCATTGATGACTCGCCAAAATCCAGGACCGTCCTGGATACTTCAATCTCCGGCGGGGCAACGCCTTCCCCCGTAACTGCAATTACGATGTTGTTCTTTTCCGGCTCGTTGGTCAGTAGAGTGAGGGCAGTGCTGTAATGCTGCTCATCGAGAGGAGAGAAGCTTAGTGATATATTTCCGGCCGCACCCGGTTGAATGGTTTTGACCTCTGCGTTAACAGTAAAAACCAAGCTGTCGTTTTCGAAGTAACATTTTTCGATAATAAGCGGTGCGGTACCGGTATTGGATACATTCAGGTCGATCGTTTGACGGCCGCCAACCGCCACTCTACCGAAATCCAAGTTACCGAGAAGTCCGGCTGTCTTGGCCTCAGACTGATTGACCAGCGCTCCGCTGGTGATCTTAAGTTCCGGCGAGAGAGGAGGTACTACTTCCTCTTCCACGGTCAGGCCGATAGTCGGGCTGTCTGCGTCATTACTGCTGTCAGGCTCAGGCGGCAATAAGCCGCTTCCGGAGAGACTGACGCTTCGCGAGGGCTGGTCCGGATCGTTGCTGGCAATAGTAACCGTGGCGCCGCGCAGTCCTTCCGCGGCCGGACTGAATGAAACTATGACTGTCTGGCTCTGTCCGGCAGCCAGCGTAACCGCTGCCGGGCTGATCGAAAATTCGGCGTTATCACTAACGATGGAAGAAACCACCAGGTCCGCCGTCCCCTGGTTGGTGATGGTGAACGCGCCGCTGCCGCTGCCGCCTAGGGTGACACTGCCAAGGTCCGGTGCGGCGCTGGAAATAGCGATGTCGGGCTCCGCAGGCAGCAAACCGGTTCCCGAGAGGCTCACACCGGCCGAGGGCTGGTCCGGGTCGTTGCTGGCAATAGTCACCGTGGTGCTGCGCAATCCAGTCGCGGCCGGGCTGAATGTGACTGTGACTGTCTGGCTCCCTCCGGAAGCCAGCGTAGCCGCTGCCGGGCTGACCGAAAATTCGGCGTTGTCGCTGGTGACCGCTGAAACCACCAGGTCCGCTGTCCCCTGGTTGGTGATGCTGAACGAGCCGCCGCCGCTGCCGCCTAGCGTGACACTGCCAAGGTCCAGCGCCGCGGTGGAAAGAAAGATGTCGGGCATCGCGGGCAGCAAACCGGTTCCCGAGAGGCTTACACCGGCCGAGGGCTGGTCCGGATCGTTGCTGGCAATAGTCACCGTGGCGCTGCGCAATCCAGCCGCGGCCGGGCTGAACGAAACTGTAACAATCTGGCTCGCTCCGGCAGCCAGCGTAACCGCTGCCGGACTGATTGAAAATTCGGCGTTGTCGCTGACGATGGAAGAAACCACCAGGTCTGCTGTCCCCTGGTTGGTAATGCTGAACGTGCCGCCGCCGCTGCCGCCTAGCGTGACACTGCCAAGGTCCAGCGCCGCGGTGGAGAGAGAAATATCAGGTTCCGGTGGCAATAAACCAGTCCCCGAAAGGCTGACGCTTAAAGAGGGCTGGTCCGGGTCATTGCTGGCAATGGTCGCCGTGGCGCTGCGCAGCCCGGTCGCGGCCGGGCTGAATGTGACCGTGACAGTCTGGCTCTGCGCTGGCAGCAGCGTAACCGCGGCCGGGCTGACCGAAAATTCGGCGTTGTCGCTCGTGATGGCTGATACCACCAGGTCCGCCATGCCCTGGTTGGTGATGCTGAATGTGCCGCCGCCGCTGCCGCCCACTATGACACCGCCGAGGTCCAGTGCGGCGGAGGAGAGAGAAATGTCAGGATTGTTAGCTGTAACGCTTACCGTGACCGTCCCTTCATCTGGATCATTGCTGATTATAGTAACAGTCGCGTTCTGGGGGCCGGTGGCAAGGGGGCAAAAGGTGACAGTCACTGGTTCGGTTTGGCCGCCAGGCACAGCCATTGAAGCGGGTGCCACCGTAAAGAGGGCATTATCAACCGTTATGCTTGAAACCACCAGGGCGGCTCCACCAAGGTTATAAATATTAAAAGTGACCGAATCGGTGTCACCGAGGTTGACATTGCCCATATCGATAGAAGTAGTTGACAATGAGATGTCACTGATGGCGCTGAAGGCGGGAGTGGTATAAGCGGTTAGAAAGGATATAATTCCCACGGCCGGAAGCCGTAGGAAAGCCCTGAGTCGAGATGAATGGAAGCGGATCGTTTGTCTCAATTTAGCTGGATATAATAAGGTTGTTTGTTTCAAAGCAGCTAAGGAGATTGCCGGATGAAGGCTGATGATTCGAATTACTAAAACAACTGGAGCTCGCTGTAATTCCTCTTGCCAGTCGTTCGTTTATTCCGCTTCTGGGGGAGTGGTTATCGAACCTTTGGGATGCCGGAAGAGCAACGCAAATAACGTGTCAAACTTTGGAGTTTTAGTAAATTATTAAATTTGAAGCAGATAGGATTAAGAAGGATTTAAACCTGAGGGATCGCTTATTCGACAATAATTTATCAAATTACGAAGAGAGGCGTTAAATGCTACGGTATTCGGGGTCTGCGAAGAATAAACATTTTTACGCGAATGGACAAAAGTTGATGGGGTTCAGCTGAGGGAATCGGCTACTTTTTTCTTTTAAGCCTTTTGCTCAGGGCCTGAGGACTTATACCCAGCATCAGGGCGGCGGTTTTCTGATTGTTGTTCGCCCGTCTTAAGGCTTCTTCGACCAGTATCTGAGTCGCTTCTTTAAGTTTCGGCAAGCACGTTAGGCCGGAGGCCCAGGTGCTATCTGCCGGCAGATTTCCAATTGCAGATGAGCGTTGGGACTTTCCCTTCCCCTTCATTAACGACCTGAAAGCTTCGGTGGAAAGCTGCCTGCCGCGATGGGTGCTTACCGCATCCAGTATCATCGTTTTCAATTCCCGGACGTTACCTGGAAAATGATAACTTTGCAGCAGTGCCGGAAGTTCCTGTGGGTAAATTGGTTTCTTTTTCCCAAACTCATCGGCAGCGACAATAAGGAAGTGCTCCAGCAGCAGAGGAATATCTTCTTTTCTCTCCCTGAGGGTCGGAATGTTTACATGATGGTTGCACAGCCGGTAATAAAGGTCTCCTCTGAACTTCCCGCTCCGTTGCAGCTCTTCAAGATTTCTGTGTGTCGTCACTAGAATCCGTACGCTCGCCTGCCTGGCTATATCGGCCCCAACCGGGAAATATTCCCGCTGCTCAAGTAACCGCAATAGCTTTACCTGTGAGACATCGCTCAAATCTCCAATTTCATCCAGCATTAAAGTTCCATCTTTAGCGGATTCAATTATACCCTGCCTTACCGCATCGGCGCCGGTAAAAGCTCCCCGGGTGTGTCCGAATAAAGTATCGGAAAAGACAGTATCGTCCAGACCCGCGACATTAACTGCCAGATATTTACCCTGCCGTCCGCTCAAATCGTGCAGAGCTTTGGCGATTAATTCTTTTCCCGTTCCAGTCTCCCCGGTAATCAAAACCGGGTGCTGTCCCCGGGCAATGGCCTCACAGTACTGGAAAATGGAGCGCATTTTATTGTTTTGCGTGATTATCGGCCGAAAGACCTCCGGGCGCTCTAAACTATCACTCAGGAAGCGGTGGGTCAGAAGCGAATTTTCCAGCCTTAACTCCCTCATCTCGATTGCCCGCCTGACGCTAATCAGCAACTGACCTGCGTCGATTGGTTTGAGCAGGTAATCGAAAGCTCCGAATTTCATGCATTGGACTGCACTGCCGACCTCGTACACGCCGGTAATCATGATCACCGGAATTTCCGGATTTTCCTGTACCACCCGCTGAAGTATTTCTTCGCCTCCCACGTGAGGCATCATCAGGTCGAGCAGGATCACCTCGATCTCCTGCTTACCCAGGATCTTCGACACTTCCCGGCTGTCCTGGCAAGGTATGATGTTGTTTATCCCTCCGCTTTGCAGAACAGAATCAAAGACCCGGATAATTTCCAGCTCGTCATCGACAATCAAAATTGGCTTTTGAGGGAATCTATTCATTTGGGTCAATATCGGCTGGAGGGGCTGGGCATTGTGGGGGCGCTAAGGCCGGCAATATAATCGAGACCGTAGTTCCCTTTCCTGGTTTCGAGCTGAATTGCATTTTACCGCCGTGTTCTTCGATAATTCCGGTGGAGATAGAGAGGCCCAAGCCGGTTCCACCATAATCGCGTTTAGTCGTGAAAAATGGATCGAATATATATTCCATTTGATTAGCTTCAATTCCGACCCCTTCATCTTTGATTTTGACTAAGACACAATTTTTCTTTTCATCGAAGGAGGTTGTAATTGTGACACCATTGGCGGGATTGGGAAGCGCCTGGCAGGCATTCTGAAGTAAATTGATCAGCACTTGTTCCAGGCGCTGAAAATTTCCTTTCACTAGGGGTAAATTCTGAGCAAGTTCTATTCTTAGATTATTTGTCGAATTTTTCAACATATTGGATACCATTAACAGGGAAGATTTGATAATATCATTGATATTAATCTCCTGCAAAATTCCAGAATTACCCTCCCTGGCATAGTCTTTCAGGTTTTTGACTATGAGCTTGATTCGTTGCGCTCCGTCGCAAATGCCGGAAAACAATTCAAGGAAACGTCCCCGCATCTCGCCATAAGAAAGGCCGGAGACCACGAAATCTCCATTCTCTTCGTAGTATCTGTCGATAATCGGTGTGATGTTTTCCCATGCACGCTTGAGCATGGGCGCATTAACCATGATAAACTGGTTCGGGTTATTAATTTCATGGGCGACGCCTGAAACCAGAATCCCCAAAGATATCATCTTGTCGGCCTGAATCAGTTGCTGGCGACGCAGTTCCTGTTCTTCTTTGGTCTTGACTTGTTCGCTGATATCTCTTGTGAGGCCCTGGAAACCGACGAATGATCTGTCCCGGCGAAAAATCGGTACTCCTGAGCTTTCAGTGATGATGATCCGGCCATCCTTGCGGACCATGCAAGTTTGCTGGCTGGCGAAAATCACCTCTTTCAACAGATAGTCCTTCTGGCCTTCGATTCTGTTCTGCTCTTCAGGAGCTAAGAAATCCACCAAATTTCTGCCGACAACCTCTTTCGGAGTGTAACCAAGGATATCATTTACTCTTGTATTCGAATACCGGATAACAAGGTTGCTGCCAATTTCCCAGACCCAATCATCCACCTCATCGGCGATATTACGGAATCGTTCCTCACTGATCCGCAACGCCTCTTCGATCTGCTTTTGACTGGTAATGTCCTCGATTATTCCATCAATATATTTTACCTCCCCCGGAATATCCCTGATCACTCTAGCGCTCACCGCACCCCAGAACTGAGAACCATCTTTTTTTTTCAGTTTCAATTGTTCCCGGATTAGCTCGCCCTGGGAAATCAGCTTGCGTAAAAACTTTCTCCGCTGTTTCAAGTCCAGAAATAGAGTTCTTAGAGGTGCGCGGATTAACTCCTCGACCGATTCAAAGCCGAAAATACCGGCCGCAGCCTCGTTCGCCTTCAAGAGTCTTTCAATTGGCCCGAAAGTTATCCTGAACAGACCCAGAGGAAGATTTTGCACCAGATTGGCGTGCCAGTTATTTCTTTCCATTGTCGAATTTTTCATATTTGCACGGGCAGGCTCTTGGCCATGAAATTTCCCGGACCGCAATTCTCTATTATCCTGGAATAGCACGAGTTTTGAGGCCGAAAGTTTATCGGAACAAATCTAACAGAAGCGACCTGCTTACCGAGATTGGTAAGCAGGTGTATCATCCGGGGCGACAAAATTGCCGAGAGATTAGCGCGAGACTTTATCTTTTCCTATGAGCTATAATTACGGTTCCGGAAAATTCGACACTATCGGTTTCGAATGATCTATTTTAACATAACCTAAGGCAGATATGTCAAGTTTAAATCGAAAAATATATCTTTAGTAAATGCTCTCGATCTCATTTTTAAGTTCTCTAGTCCTGGATCGCAAACTCTATCCTCTACGTTTTTTTCTCTATCTTCCTCGAATAAGAATGCGCGCGGCCAAAACTTGTGGGAAGAGGATTCAAACGGAAAGATAATTGGAAACCTCTTTAACTTAATTATATTTAAAGGAGTTATGCTTTTTCAAATGCTCGTATTAATGCGTTAGTCTCATACCCCGGCTCTTACGATAACCCGCAGAAAGTCTAAATAATCAGCCTTTTCACACCGCGGCAAATGGTTGCGTAAAGGTTGCGTTTGGTGGCATAAAATCCCCAACCGGGAGAGCCAGCTACTCAGCAAATATGCGGCTCTACTCGCTACTCCCGCGAATCCCCGCTTCGGCGCTCTATATTTCTAAGCAGCGGAATTCGTATGGGTTCAGCTTTCTTATTTAGTGCCGGTTGCGGATAGGTTAGGGAAAGTTGCGTTTCGATTGTGATCGAATTATTATCCGCTCATGCTGAAAAAGAGTTCGCTTTTACAAGCTGAAAATGACAAAAACATTTTAACATAATCAAAAAAGAGGGTCGGAGTTACAAGTTTAATATTCGAATATAGAATTCCCCGGAAATATACTTTTTGCAGATTTTGCATTTTAGAATCTGCCACATGTTCTTGCTAATTGATTCATTCAGGAATGCAGCCCGGAAGCTTATTCGACATATAAATTATTAATTCGCTATAGGAGACAGAACCGGCTCAGATTCACTGTGGATAATTTAATAGGCTCGAACTGTTCCTGGAGGATAAAGGTGGATAGAACAAATAGATCGGCTTCTTGGCTGACAATTGCAGTATTCCTGGCGGGATGGTTCCTTTTTTATTGCGGCTATTTTTGGACGGTCAGCTTTAATAAAGGCTCTGCTCAACCACTGTGGAAAATGATTTTTGGCATTCTGCTGGGGATCGTCACATCTATTATCATTCTTAATATTTGGCTTAGACGAGATAAATGGTGGTCTTATCTGACTCGCTTTTTAGAAGAACACACCGCAAGCGTGGATAATTTGACTGAAAATCGCGTTGTGTGGTGTATAGCATTGGCCGCCGGCCTTTCGCTTTTCGCTGAGCTGCTGATTATCCGTTTCCATGAATCGTGCTTCCAGTTGTTCGGTTTTTTTAAAAATGTTAGTCTATTATCATGTTTTCTGGGACTGGGAATAGGTTATTCGAGAGGGAAAGAAAGGCTTCTGACAACGCCCCTGGTTATGCCTCTTTTGCTGATACAAATGGCCTCAATGCATTTTTTGCGCTATTACCCTTCCTTACCTGTTTTCTTAAATCCGAATCCGGACACCTTAGAATTCGGCATGGCAAATGCTTCTGGATTGAAAAATTTTTCCTATGTATATGGATTCATGATAATGATCTTTTCTTTTAATGCGCTGTGCTTTGTGCCTCTGGGCCAGCTGGCCTCTCGACTGATGATGCGGAGGGAGAACCTGATCGCGTATAGCTGGAATTTAATAGGCAGTTTGCTAGGAATAGGCCTTTTTTCCATATTGGCCTACCTATGGTCGCCACCTGTGGTTTGGGTACTGTTTATGGCATTAGCGTTGCTATATTTAATTGGTAAAAGCTATTCAAATCTTTTAATTACAGCCGTAGCTTCAGGGTTCTTGCTGGCCTCGCTGTCCATTTCTTTTGACATCAGCAAACACGATATTTACTCACCTTACCAAATAATCACGGTGGACAACGGAAGAGGATCAATTACGCTTCTTGCAAATAACACATGGCACCAGAACATTCTTGCCGTCGAGGCTATTGACCCTCTAAAAGATAAAGATTCCTCAAATGTTCTGGAGTACCATTACCCGATGCCGTATTATTTTAAAGAGAAGCCTGAGGATGTCCTGATAGTCGGATGCGGTATGGGGAATGATGTGGCAGTGGCACTCAGACATAATGCGTCCAGAATCGATGCGATTGAAATAGATCCAGTCATCCTGAAATTCGGGAATATACTGCATCCTCAAAGGGTTTTTCAATCCTCCAAAGTCAATCCTGTTAATACCGATGCCCGCGCTTACATCAAACAGACCAAGAAAAAATACGATCTAATAGTATATGGTTTCCTGGATTCGCACACTATGCTTGCCAGCAAGTCCGGCATTCGTCTTGACAGTTATGTCTACACTGTCGAGGCTTTTCGCGAAGCGCGATCCAGACTTAAGATGGAGGGTATTATCAGCCTCTCCTTTTCCTATCTGTCGGATAACTTGAATCAGAAGATTTTTGATATGCTGAAGGAGGCGTTCGACGGGAAAAGCCCTCTGGTCTATAATACCTCTTTCGGTAACGGACACACTTTCATTATCGGCGAAAATTTATCTACTGCAAACGTACCAGAACTCCTGTGGTCAAAAAATATTTCTGAGCAATTCGAAAGCAACCTGATTCCGGCAGATAAAGCCACCGATAATTGGCCTTTCCTTTATATGCCCGTAAAAAAATTCCCGCTGTATTATCTGGCGATGGTACTAGTACTGTTTTCAATTTCTTCAATATTTATCTTTCAATTTTCTCCAGGAGCAACTTCCGGCATATCGATTCCTTGTTTTTTCCTCGGCGCCGGTTTTATGCTGATTGAAACCAAAGGAATAACGGAGCTCGCCCTTCTTTATGGCAGCACATGGGTCGTTCTCAGCGCCGTTATCGCAGCTATCCTAATTATGGCTTTTCTGGCTAACCTTCTGCTGTTAAAAATTAATATCCCACGGCCCTCGGTGACCTATGGCCTGTTACTTCTTTCAATCATAGCTGGTTTGCAGTCTTCCTCTTTGATTTCTTCTTCGTTCTCTGGTTGGTCAAATAAAATGGCTATGACTATCATGTTGACTCTTCCCGTATTCTTCGGAGGAATAGCTTTTTCTTCTGAACTGAAAAAATCCATCCCCGTCACGGTCGCCCTTTCCTCAAACCTGCTTGGAGCGATGCTGGGAGGATTTCTCGAGTATAATTCCATGAAATACGGTTTCAGATCGCTGTATATTCTGGCCCTAGTTCTTTATGGGCTCGCCTTTTTAGGAGTAGTTTTCCATCGGAAGACTAAAGCGGGGAAGATGCAGGTCGGGAACGCCTGATAAGTTGTAGCAATAATTTTTGCAGGTAAGATTCCACACCGGGACTCCTGGATAATGCACCCCGGCGCCATCTAACTAAACCGGCAGTGAACTGTATTCTTAGGGTAATATGTTCCTTCTAGCTTTTAAAAGATTGTTCAAAGGCAAATCATTAATTGTCTTCTCCCTCTGCCTGGGCCTGGCGATCCCGGCCCGGGCCGAGCTTCGTCTGCCACGGCTGTTTTCGGACAACATGGTGCTGCAGCAAGGCATCCGGGCTCCGGTATGGGGCTGGGCCGATCCGGGAGAACTGATCGTTGTAGACCTGGAAGGACAAAGCGCTGCCGCCACTACAGGCCAGGACGGGAGATGGAGCGTGCGGATCGGGCCTCTGGAGGCCGGAGGGCCTTTCAGCCTCAAAATCTCGGCTTCCTCCGACACTATTAGGATCAGCAATGTCCTGGTCGGGGAGGTCTGGCTCTGCTCCGGGCAGTCGAACATGGCTTTGACACTCGGGGATATCAAAGCCGCTCAGACAATAGCCGAGGCCGCTGCCTACCCGATGATCCGTCAGTTCCAAACCAAATACGCCACGGCGGCCGAACCTCTCGAGGATGTCGAGTCCAGCCCGCAGACAGCCTGGCTGAGCACCTGGGAGGCAGGAAGCTCAAGCTCGGCACAACATTTCACCGCCGTGGGCTACTATTTCGCTCTCTATCTGCAGCAACAACTCGGCGTGCCGATCGGACTGATAAACAACTCGGTCGGAGGTACTGTGGCCGAGGCCTGGTCCGGCAGCAGTGTGTTCGAGGATATCAGACTGGCCCCCATTCTCACCGAATGGCCGCTCTACACGCAAGAGTACGACTGGATACGCGACACCTACGCCGATCATTTGAAAGCGGTTGAACAGGCGCGCCAGCAGGGACTTCCCGAGCCACTCTATTTCTGTCAGCCCTCGGTGCTGTACAACGCCATGACTGCGCCGCTAATGCCGTACGGTATCCGCGGAGCGACCTGGTACCAGGGCGAGAGTAATATCTACCGCGCTGAGCAGTACCGGATCCTTTTCCCGGCGCTGATCCGGAACTGGCGTGAAGGCTGGAGTCAGGGCGACTTCCCATTCCTGTTCGTGCAACTGACCAGTTACGAATCCGGAACCGGCAAATGGCCCGAGCTCAGGGAAGCCCAGAAACAGGGACTGGCACTACCCAATACCGGCATGGCCGTGACAATCGATGTGGGTGAGGCCGACAACATTCATCCGCGAAACAAAAAAGAGGTCGGGCGACGCCTGTCATTGATCGCGCGGGCCCTGGTTTACGGGGACAGCCTTTTGTACAGCGGGCCGGTGTGCAGTTCGGCCGTGGTGCAGGGGAACCGCTGTTACCTGAGTTTCACGCAAGTTGGCAACGGCCTGGTTTCTCGGGATTCCGGCCCCCTGGCCGGGTTCACGGCGGCAGGAAGCGACAGCCTGTTTTACCCGGCCTCTGCCGTGATCGAGGGCGACCGGGTGGTGGTCTGGAGCGACGAAGTTACAGAGCCCGTATCGGTCCGCTATGCCTGGGCCGACAACCCGGTGGGTGCCAACCTGTTCAACATGGACGGCGACAGCCTCGGGTTGCCTGCCTTGCCTTTCGAGTGGTGGAGAGAAAAAGGAGACCTGGACGGGGACGGCAAGGTCGGTATTTACGACCTGCTCGAGCTGCTGAAAGTTCTTGGCGGCGCGGCCGCCCGCACTGCCCTTGCGGACTTGGACGCGAACGGTAAAGTGGATATATTCGACCTGCTCACCCTGCTGGAATTGTTATGAGACTGAGATTTCAATTCTGGAATCAAAAGTTTTCCGGAGAGCCAATCGGCGGAAACGTGTTCAGCAGACAGAAATCCACCCTGAAATCTCTCTAAAAACAGAAAAGCCGCGGACCGTAAAGGCCTGCGGCTTTTGTATTTTCCGCGGATGTCCTGTCTGCTCTCTATGGTTTCAATTTATTTCTCATAATAGAACAAGTTACCCTAAGATTCTGCAAGGATGCTTGATAAATTAAGCCATCCTCGATAAAGTTCCTGAAGCGGATCTGTCGCTGTATATGATGCCGGTTCAATTCCCACCGTTCTCCATCCAGGATTGAATTTTCGAGATTAGAGGCTTTTAACTGGGGAGTGACTGTAAATGAAAAAAACCCTCGCCTTGCTGCCCGCCCTGCTCGCCGGCCTGCTGAGCTGCATTTCGAGCGGCAACCGCGCCGCGGTGGGCGGGCCTGGAACGGTCCCGGCGGCCCGGATCGACAGCCTGGTGACCTCGCAGCTCGATTCCGGCGGGCCGGGCTGCGCCGTGGCGGTCTACCGGGACGGCGCGATTGTCTTCGAAAAAGGTTATGGGCTGGCCAACCTGGACTGGCGCCTGCCGGTCACCCCCGCCACCATGTTCGACATAGCATCCATATCCAAGCAGTTCACCGCCGCCTGTATCCTCATGCTCGCCGAGCGCGGGCAGCTTTCGCTGGATGACGATATCCGCAAGTCCATCCCCGAATTTCCGGATTACGGCAGCCGGATCGAAATCCGGCACCTGCTCAATCACACCAGCGGCATCCGGGACTGGGTCTGGCTGCTGGCCCTGGGCGGAATACCTTTTGAAAACATCCTTTCCCGCCAGGACCTTTACCGGATTATCTACCGTCAGCAGGCCCTGGCCTTCGCTCCGGGCGAGCAGTACAAATACAGCAATTCCGGCTACAACCTCCTGGCCCTGATCGTGGAACGGGTCGCCGGCCTGCCCTTTGAGGAATTCGTGGCGAAAGAGATTTTCCAGCCCCTCGGCATGCGGCACACGTGCATCCTCGATGACCGCCGCATGATAATCCCCAACCGGGCCTTCGGCTACGTCCCCGCCAGGGACGGCGGATACTGCATGGAACAATACTTCAACCCCGCGATGGTTGGCTCCAGCAACATCCACACTACTGTGGAAGATCTTTTTCTCTGGGATCAGAATTATTACACCCATAAGGCCGGGCCGCCGGACCTGACCGAAAAGATGGAGGAGCGGGGAGTATTGAACGACGGCGATACCATCGCTTATGCCTGCGGCCTGGAAGTCCGGCAGTACAGGGGGCTGAAAACTGTCAGCCACGGGGGCGACTGGGCCGGCTTTCTGGCCTGCATGCTGCGCTTTCCGGACCAGAGATTTACCGCGGTCTGCCTGGCCAATACCCAGGCCTTCAATCCCGCGCGGCTCTGCCACAAAATCGCCGACCTGTGCCTGGCGGAGAGCTTCGCTCAGGCAGGCGACGCCGCGCTGGAAGATCGTCCTGCTGAACGGAAACCGGTCACGATCGATCCCGCGCTTTACAATGACTACAGCGGGACATACCAGGCAGAAGGCGGAAAGAAAATCGGGGTAAGACCGGACAGCGGACATTTGACGGGTTCATTCGAGGGCGAGCCGGAATTCGAAATGCTGCCCGCCTCCGACAACGAGTTCTTGCTGCGGGGAAGAAATGTCCTGATTAGCTTTATGAGGGATGAGAAAAA
>MFIX01000188.1:0-1662 GCA_001780825.1 Candidatus Glassbacteria bacterium RIFCSPLOWO2_12_FULL_58_11
CTCATCGTTCATCTGCACGAAAGCCAGGCAGGGGTAAGCCGATATTTTTTTGCCGTAGACCATGGTCAGGCAGTCCACAGTGACCGCATTGGCCTGCTCCTGCTGCATCAGGCTGGACAAGGCCAGGTACATCCGGGCGGAATCGACTATTTCCTCGGTTTTCGGTTCGACCACTTTTTCCGCCGCTTCGATCCAGCGTCCGGCGATTTCTTTCGCCCGGGCTTTGTCCGCTTTTTCGTACGCCGCGTTGATCTCCGCGCTGCCCATGTAAATCAGCTCCACGCCGAGTTTTTCCGCCGCCGTGCGGGTGAAATCCGGGTTCTGATCGCCGCGCTCGCGGAAGCAGATTATTTTCGAGCGCCTGAGACGGGCGGCTGCGCGCAGAAGCTGGAGCTTTCTTTCCAGGAGTCCCATATCCTCGGAGGACAGGCTGACCAACCGCAGACCCTTGCCCATAGCCCGCTGCTGATAACCTAAGAATGAGCAGTCCCCGCAAAACAGGTCGTTGAACAGGAGCACCGGCGTGGTGAGTCCCATATCCGACAGAGCCCCCAGCCCGACAGCCGGGGAGGTGAGAGCGATAACCACCAGACCATCCTTGCCGTCCAGCCTGGACTTGAGCCCCTGCAAATCCTCCTCGCGCTCGATAATCTCGCCGCCGCTCCAGTCTATATCGCCGATTTGCTTCAGGCGCCGGGTGAAATACTCCGCCCGGGCCGCATGATCGTACTGGTGATAGGGCCAGCCTTCGAGGCCTTTCGGCTTGGCGCAGAAAAGGTAATGCAGGCTGGTTCTGTTTTTTCTGGCGGCCAGCTCAGGGAGATTGCCTGCGCTGACATGCCCCATTCCGGCCAGGGCCACGGAGCCGCCTTTGTTCAATGCTAAAAGCCCCAGGGCCCCGGCTGAAAGTCCGCTCAACACTTCACGGCGCGAGAAAAGACTCATGACTGTTAACTCCTGCAAAGTGAAAGATGATGGATAAAGTCCTTTTGAATTATACATGATAAAATATTCGCAAACAAGCGCTGGAGCGCTTGGCGTAAACAGGAAAGGGAAGAGCGGGCAGATTTATCATTTGTCATTGACTGGTTGAACCTTATAATATTTAACAAGACACCGTAAAATTAGAAAATGCAAGCAATTGCAGGGGGCGGGTTTCAAACCCGCCCCTACAGCGCAGGGGAATAACCAACAGGATGAGATTATTTTAGCGCACTTTTCTGGCTGGCGAATATATTTGCCAAACCGGTCAGTCTGGCTGCCGGTATTTCTCGACCAGGTTAAGGATCAGCCTGAAGCGTTCCGGGGAAAGCTCTTCCGGAAAACCATGCTCCATCAGGATATAGCCGCGATGGCATTTCCGGCCCAGGACTGCTGCGCGGGCAAACAGGGCCTCGATATCCCGGTCGTGCGGCAACAGGTAGTAGTTGCTGGGGATGAAACCGCAGAACACGACCCGGCCGCTGAAACGCTCCACCAGTTCCTCGAGCGCCGGGTTTTCGCGGGGGTCGAAGGGATTGAGGATATCCACGCCGCAGTCCAGGAGCAGCGGGATGACCGGGGCGATATTGCCGTGGCTGTGCATGTGGACAAAGCCGTTGTGGGCGTGGCAGAGTTCGAAAAGCTTCCGGTACCAGGGGAGGAAGAACTCGCTGAACATTT
>MFIX01000188.1:1700-17557 GCA_001780825.1 Candidatus Glassbacteria bacterium RIFCSPLOWO2_12_FULL_58_11
AACATTTGGGGGGAGATAAGCATGCCCTCGGGCGTGCCCAGGTCATCGCAGATTTCGATCAGCCGGACTCCGCGCTTTAACATTTGTTCCGCGCAGGCCAGGCTCCACTCCGCCAGGCGGGCGGTAAGGCGCCGGACAAAGCCGGGGTCATCGAAAAAGCTCAGCATCAGCTTTTCAAAATCGATAAAATTGTTGTGCAACCCGCTGAAAAAGCCCATGATTTTGCCCGCCGGCATTACCCCGGCCGCGGTGAATCTTTCCGCATCCGGCGAGATATCGACCCAGCGAGCCGGATCGAGCGGGTCCGGCAGCTCGAGTGAATCGAGGTCGCCCGGCTTCTCAATCGGGAAAGTCAGGCCGTACTGCACGGAATAGGGGTTGAAACGGTAGAGCCTGCGGCTACCGCCCTCGAAGCGGAAAATCTCGCTGTCGCCATCCCGCTTTTCCAGAGAGCCGATGATCTCGCCTGGCCCGCCGTGGCCGAAAGGCAGCGCCCCGCCCTTGCCGCAGCCCAGGCTGGAGACCCCCAGGTGCCGGGCATAATTCAGGGCCACGGTCCGGCTCGTATCATCGCGCGTCTCAGGCGGATAACAGTTTTCCGGCAGGCAGTAGAGATTGTCATCGAAACAATCCGGGGGGAGGAGCTTGCGGCAGGCGTGACGGTTCCAATGGCCCATCGGCGTGTACGGGAAACGCTCGGGACGCTCGCCGTTCAGGACAGCCAGCATGTCGGTTAGTCCGCTCATTTGTATTCCGGTCCTCTCATAATTCCAGCTTCTCGAGGGCGCGGCAGCCCCGGCTTAGGGAAAAACGCACGATCAGGAAATGAAAGAGCGCTATAAAAGCGCAGATCGCGATTATTTCTATCCATTGTCCGCTGGAGATAGGGATATCCCGGAATCGCGCCCTGAGTAATAATTGTACCGGCCGGGCCAGCAGCAGCAGGGTTACGCCGATCAGGGCCAGGGAGGAGATCATGTAAATGATACCGCCGAACCCGGTGGGGATCTGGGCCGGGTTTTCGACATCGAAACGCGGGAAAAGCGCTCCCATCCCCGTACCCAGCCCGACCAGGGCGAATGTAAGCGTAAAAACCACCACACAGGCCAGGCCGGTAATCGACGGATCCGCATTCAGGATCCGGCTGCTGACAAAGATGAGGAACTGCCCCAGGATCACCAGCGGCAGGGCGAGCACGAACATCTTCGACCAGAGGAAGCTTTTCATCGAGACCGGCGAGCTGCGCAGCAGCCAGAAGCTCTGGCCCTCGAGGCTCACGCCCGGAAAGACGAAGCGGGTGGAGATACTGGCGATCACGAAGCCGGCCAGGCCCAGGTTGAGAAAGTTGAGGATGATCTCCAGGAAAAATCGCGGCACCGGGGTGCGGTCGAGCGGGAGCACGGAAAAGTTGTAGAGGTAGACCACGATCATTCCGCCGAGCAGGAAAAGCTGCGACCATTGGCTTTTGTCCCGCGCGAAAGCTTTGAGATCCTTGAGCACCAGCTCCCTTCCGGCCTGGGGCAGGGGCTTTAAGTATATCCGCAGCAGCCTATCGAGGAGACCGGAGCCGGCGATTCTTTTTGTGTCGGATTCCTGCGCCCGGCTGAACCCGCGCGGGTAGAGAAAAACCGCCAGGTAGTAGCCCAGGCTCAGCAGCCCGAGACCCGCGGCAAAAAGCATCAGCAGGAAAAAGAGGCTGTCCCCCTGGCGCAGGCCCAGGATATCGAGCAGCACCTGGCTGGCCCAGTAGTGCGGGGAGAGAGGACTGTCCGGACTGCGCAGGACCGAGAAAAAGGAGACCACGCTCGACATTTCGTGGCCCAGCAGCACTTTTTCCGGGTTGAGGAAACGGAAGGCGATGATTATTCCGGCGATCAGCGCCACCGACAAAAAGGAGAGGATGTCCCGGGTCTTGCGGGCTACGAAAATATTGACCAGCAGCAGGGCGAACGCGATTCCGGCCGCGGTCGGAACCAGCGCCAGGGGCAGCATCACCAGGGGCAGGCTAAGGTAAAACTGCCAGCCCGCTCCGAAAACCTTTCCCAGAGCGGCAAATATCGGCACCGCCATCAGGAAAACCATCCAGCTCGCGTGAAGGAAAGTTTCCACGAAACGGGCCAGGTAAATGTCGTGCAGCGAAACCGGGCTGGAGATCAGCAGGTAGAGGTCTTCGCTGAAAAAAAAGGTGTTGAAGGCGCAAATCAGGTTACTGACCACCAGGACCAGCAGGAAAGAGACCAGGGTCATCGAAACCAGCTTGACGGTCAGGAGGACCCCGATATCCTCGGTCGAGCGGAAATAGACCAGCATGCGGTAAAAGATCGCATAGGTCGCCGCCCAGAATAGGGCGGTGAGCAGGAGCAGTGGAATCAGTCTGCCCCGGCTGAGGCTGCGCCAGGTGCTGTCCGCGGTTCGGATTTTGGGGTAAAAAAGCAGGCTGATTCCTTGCATTACCTCCGCCTTACCACTGCCAGCGCTCATCGAAAAATCCGGCCGCGAGGACCTCGGAACCGAACGGCTTGTCAGCCCCTTTACGGTAGATCAGGTAGTCGGGCAGCAGCTTGAACACGCCGTTGAACGACCAGTTGCTCGTATAGTTCCATTCCTCGGCGTAGTTCAACAGCACCAGCCGGTTGGGGCTCAGCGGGTTCGGGAAGATACACTTGAAAGCTACCTCATCCCGGGCGTAACTGTTCTTGCCGGCGACCACCCGCTCGCCCTCAAAGCGTACGGGACAGAGGCTGTTCATCCTGCCGATCAGCTTGTTACTCCGCTCATCGCCGAACAGCACCAGGTGGCTTTCCAGCATGTCGTTTTCGGTCACCAGGCTGTCCGGCCGGATCTGGAAATGGACATCCGGCAACTCGCCCCAATCGCTGAAACGGATAAGCTGGCGCAGGGTGGATTCGCCCTCAGGTCCGGTACCGTAAACCAGCAGGACACGATCCGAGAGCGCCTCGTAGATCGGGCCTTCCAGCCCTTTTTTCTTGATCGTCCGCGAGTCTGAGGTCTTATCCGTAGCTTTCGTCAGCTTCCCGTTCGTGAGCGCTATCCGCAGCGGGCCCTCTTGCGGCACCTGAAGGCTCAAGCGGGATTTCCCGCTGCTGACTGTCAGCTTGTCTCCAGCTTTTAGCCCGCTCAGCTCGGCAGGGTATAACTTCAGCAGGGCGACATTCCCGGTTGTCAGGCTGACTGCGGCGGTTTTCGGCTCCCAGCGCGCCTCGATAGTGGCGAAATCGCCGTAGTGTTCGAAGCGCTCGATTTCCAGCCAGTCGTAGCGGGCGTTCTCGTAACGGCAGGTAGTAAAATAGATGTCTTTCTGCGGCTTTTCCCGGCGCGCGGTAAAAAGCCTTCTCAGAGTCTCTCCATTTTTATAAGCCGGGTCCCAGGCATTATGGCCCACATTGTCGAAACGGGTCAGGGGCGCCTCGATGCCCACGCGCTTAAGCGCCTCTACCATTTGCTCGGAGTGGCTGACCGGCACCACCGGGTCATCGTTGCCGTGGTACATCTGCACCGGGAAGGCGCGGGCATTGGCCGCCCAGATGGAAAGCTGGTTCTGGGCTATAATCTTTTCGATATAGGGGAAGCGCTCCTCGTTTTTCAACAGGACGTCCCTGGTAAATCCGCCCACCAGGCTCATATCGCTGGGAGCGCAGACCGGCACGGCGGCGGAAAAAATTGCGGGGTAACGCAGGGACATCTCCCAGGTGCCGTTGCCGCCCATCGAGAGGCCGGTGACACTGATCCGTTCCGGGTCCACCGGGAATGAATAGCGTACGATCGTGAGCACATCCAGCACATCCCGCGCGCCGGGTCCGTGATAGCTCATGGTCCCCCGTCCCCAGGGGCAGACCACGATCCCCGCGGCCGGCGGAAGCTCCGGCCAGACCGGCAGGGAGAAAAAGGCCAGCTCGTCCGGCTCGCCGGGGCGGTTGCCGATCCCGAAAAGGCGTTTCAGGTTATTGGCGTAGTTCGAATATGCGCCGTGAAGGCTGACCACCAGGGGCCATTGACGGTCCGCAGCATCCATCCCGGCCGGCAGGTAAAGGGCATAGGGGTAAACCGTATCATCGATCCGGCTGCGGTAAGTGCGGAAGAACATCCCGCTGCCACGCACGTAAATCTGCACCGGCCGGCTCAGCGCCAGGTCCTCGCCGATTGTCACGGTCAGCATGGCCGCGTAAACCTGGTCCTCGGCGGAGGGCTGAGCCAGTTGTACAGGGAAGGAGAGGGCGGTGAACAGGCCCGGATAGGCCAGCCGGGTTTCGCCGGTCAGGACATCTTTCCCGCCTTCAATTTTCAGGCTGGCCCGCGCAGCCACCGGGGTGAGATCATTCGAATGGATACGTAAGACAATCCGGCCGAGCAGAGGGCCGGCTTCTCCGGTACGGAAAGTCGGCAGGTCAAGATACTTGAATTCAGCTTGCATCGCATAAGTCTCCCGCGCCTGGAAAAGATTCGCGGCGCAGAAAAGAAACAGGGTGAGCAGGCCTCGGGCCATTTGTCCTCTCCGGAAAAGGCCGAAATGATTTGAAAGAATGGAATTCAGGGAATCTAACATAAAACCTCCGGGAGATGAAGGGGAAGAACATGATTTACCGGCCGCTTAAGCCCTTATCGACATCCGCTCGAGGGACAAAGCGCGGCGCCTCGCCGAAAAGACTGTTCCTCTCGAAAAGCCGGATAATCAGCACGCCGAACCAGATTCCCATGAAATTGAGCAGGATGTCCTGAAGATCGAAAACCCTCAGCGGGATGAGAAATTGCGAAGCCTCCTCGCAGATTCCCAGCAGGCCGGCGACAACCACCGCCGGAACTCCCGGACCGGAGAAGCGGCCCGGGAGCCGCAGTGGAATTTTGACACCATCATTGATCGTCTTTTTCAGGAATACGTACCAGAGAATCACCAGCGTCCCATACTGCGGGTAGTGGATGTACTCGTTTACACTGTCGCCCAGACGGGAGATGAAATGCCAGGTGGCCGCGGAGAAAAGAGCCAGGTTCAATAGAAAAAGCCATCTATTTTTCAGGGAGGGCCATTTGATGAAGGCGATGTAGGCGAATACCACGGCCAGGAAAGTGACCAGTCCCTTGACTATTTGCGAGTAGACGGCCCAGGTGAGCGCGGCGGCAGCTTTTTTGGTCAGCAGCGGAAGCCAGGAGGCGATGAAAAACAGCAGTATCGAATAACAGATCGCGGCGACTAACAGAAGCAGGGTTGCCGGACGCCAGCGTTTGGGAGATGCCATAAGAAGGACTGGCTCCAGGCCGCAAAGTTCAGGATTAGGCGCCGCCGCATGGCTCCGGAATGGAAAGGCGCTTTCAAGGCTCCAGTTTCCGGTGAGTCAGGAAGACATCCACGTAGTTTTGCGAGAATCTTTCCAGCCGGACTCCGGGAAAAGAATCCTGCGGAGCGCAAATAAGCTGGAGATCGAGCCGGATATTTTTTGCCGCCGGCTCCTGCCCGGTCAAGGTGACAACGGGGTGAAGGTTCTTTTCGGTCAGCTTTTCAACCTGCGACAGCGGGCCGGTGACCCAGACCGAGATGTGCCGGGGGTTGATCCGGTACTCGTAGCGCGCATTCTTGACCTCGACCGGCACTTGCTGGAAAGAGCGCGAGAAGGCTTTTTCTCCGATCACGATCCTTAGATCGACTTTATCCGGAACCAGCAGCACCAGCGGGTTGGTCGGCACCAGAGTCAGCGAGCGCTCGATCGTGGTCGCGGTCATGCCGTCCACATTGACCTGCGGCGTGGATATTTTTTCGATTTTTTCGACCAGGTTTTTAGGGCCGCGCACACTGACACTCGGTGGATCGCAGCGGATCAGAGAAATGTCAAAATCCCCGGCCGGCTTGCCCAGGATTTCCGGGTTGACCATCACAAAAGGCCGGATCAGCAGCGGCTCGACATCCAGCTCGAGCACCCGCGGAAATATTTCAGCCACCTCAGCTCCGGGCGGCCGGCCCATCACCATCTCATCGCTGATCTGGACCGTATGATGGCCCTCCCCCAAATGGGAAATATCCAGCCGCAGGAACATCGTGCGCTCGCCCAGGGCTCTGATTACGGTTTCGGTGGCCCGGATCCGCACCGTAACCTTGTTCACCTCCTGGTTATCCGCGGTGGTCTTGGTCAGGATCAGGCTCTCGGTCAGACCGCGCAGCTCGAGGGGGATGTTGAAATCCCCGTAACGGTAATCCTTGCCGGTGACCATGTACCAGAGGAAAATGGCGATTACCAGCGAGATGAATTTTAGCGGCAGGTTCTTATGCAAGTTCATGTATGATCCGCTCTTCCGTAAGATTATGCCTTTCAGCGGGCAAGCATGGGTTTAACCCTTCTTTCAAGTTCCAGCGGAGTGGCCAGCGTTTCCATTGTGCCATCCAGGGCCACCGAGACATTCCCGTGCTCCTCGCTGACTACTACGATCACCGCATCGGACTCCTCGCTCAAACCCAGGGCCGCCCGGTGGCGGGTACCATAGCTCTCGTCAATATCGGTCCGGCTGCTCAAGGGCAGAATCGCGCCGGCGCTCAGGATACGGCCGTTGGCCAGGATTACCGCTCCATCGTGCAGCGGGCTGCGGGTGTTGAAAATGCTCAGCAGCAGCTCGCTTTTAATCTCGGCGTCCAGGTGAAGGCCGGTCTCGATCAGGTTCTTGAGATCCAGCTCGCGCTCGATAACGATCAGGGCGCCGATATTGCGCTGGGCGAGCAGGTTGACCGCCCGCTGCAACTCGATAAGATAGCCGGTGTTTTTCTGCTGGATGTGAAAGAAATCCAGAAAGGGGTTCCGGCCAAAAGAAGCCAGAGCTTTACGGATATCGGCCTGAAAAATCACGATAATGGCGAACATGATATAGGCCATGAAATTTTGCAGCAGCCAGGCCATGGTTTGCAATTGAAAGCGGTCGGAGAGGAAATAGAGCAGGATCAGAAAAATGATACCGAAAGCGATCCGGGCGCTGCGCGTGCCCTTGAGCGGGTAGAGAATATAATAAACAAAGGTGGCGACCAGCAGGATATCGACAAGCGAAGCAACAGTGAAACTCAGGTTGTCAAGAAGGTTGGGCATTTATAGAACTCATTGAATGGCAAGGGGTTCCGATACCCTGATGCATACGTCTCGAATTGAATTTAATAATAACATGCAGTCCGGCGGATAGACAATAAAAAAACGCCGCGGAATCCGGCAATTCAGCCGGACGAATCGAAGAAAGTGGGGGTAGCGAAGCGCTGGAGGGAAATTTATAATTGCCGCCCTTGATTCAGGTGATCTTTTCCTTAAGGAGATGTTCCAGCAATTTCTTGGCGAAAGTTCCGGAGAAAAGCCGCAGCTCCTGGTCGGTTTCGCCGGCGAGGAGGTAGCCCCGCCGGATCAGGCTCCGGGCTGCGTACCGGTCGACATCCCCCAGCGGCTCCTGGTCGATTATCTTCTTGCAGAAGCGGATTTCATCGCGGCTCAGGCTGTCCAGGATGAACTGAAAATGCATACCGGCCTCATCCAGAAACAGCTCCTCGATATTTTCGAAAACGGTTTTGCGCGGATGGACCTGCTCGAAATCGAAATCGAACAGGATTGAGCAGGCGATCGCCATATAAAACGGGAAGTATCCGGCGAGCTCGACCACCGAGTCGAAATGCTCCTCCAGCGGATTACCGGCGATCCGGCTGGGCTCGCCCACAAACAGACGGGCCTCCTGCTCGGTAAATGCACCCAGGTTGAGGTTGGAAAAGATATTGAAGAAAGGAGAATCGCTGATTTCCCGGTTGTGGCAGAGCTCCTGCAGGTTTTTCACGGAGCTGGTAACATAGGCCACATTGTAGTTGTTGGCCAGCGAGCGCAGGAAGGCGAAGAATTCCGGAGTGAAATTCCGGTTCTTGGTAATCGACTCGAACTCATCGAAGAGCAGCACCAGTTTCATTTTTTCGCCGTCCAGTCTCTCGCAGACCTCCTTGAACCCGTCGTAACCCGGCTCAGGCAGCGATCCGATCCGCTCGGCGGTTTCCTCTTTCAGCTTTTCGAACAGCGAGACGAAGAATTCCTGCGCGCTGGACCGGCGCTTTTCCTGGAAATCCATGAAAATGAAAATATAGCTGGCCGACTCTTTCAGGTAAGACAGCCGGTTGCCGGACTCGTTGATAAAGTGCAGCAGGCTGCTTTTGCCGATCCGCCTTTCACCGACAATCGAGACCGACTGAGGCCGTCCCGCGCCGATCCGCGAATAGATCGTGGCGATTTCTTTTTTACGGCCGTAGAAAAACCGCCTGTCGCGGATCATGTTGCGGTTGAGATAGGGATTCTGGCTGGAAAGCTGGAGTCCCGGTCCGCGCTCGGCGGCGAATGCCGCCAGAGCCTCGGAGTATTCCATGCCGCCGGAGAGTCTTCCAAGCTCCGCGGCCAGCTCCGCGGCGCTCTGGTAGCGCCGGGCGGGCTCCTTCTCCATGGCCTTGAGGATGATCGCCTCCAGCTCGCGCGGCAGCTCGGGCTTCAGCTTGCGCGGCGCGACAGGGGTCTCGTTGATATGCTTGAGCGCCACGCTGAGCGGCTTGCCGGGTCCGAAGGGCAGCTTGCCGGTAAAGAGCTCGTACATGATTATTCCGACCGCATAGATATCTGCCGCCTGGCCCACATTCTGGCCATTGGCCTGCTCCGGCGATATGTACTCCGGGGTGCCCAAAAACGCCCCGGACTGCGTGATGGCGCTGGAAGTCTCGCCGATAGCGATCCCGAAATCCATCACCACGCAGCGGCCGGTTTCCTTTTCGAGCATGATATTCTGCGGCTTCAGATCGCGGTGGATAATCCCCTTGCGATGGGCCTGGCTCAGGGCGAGGCAGATCTGGCGGATGATTCTCAGACCCTCCTCGAGGCCGGGCGGCCGGCTCTGGATAATGCTTTTCAGCTCCTCGCCTTCCACGTACTCCATGCTGATAAAGTGTGAATCCTCGCTCTGGCCGATGTCGTAAATGCGATAAACGTTAGGGTGAGTGATCGTTCTGGCGAGAGCTATTTCGCGCTTGAACCGGGCGATATAGTCGTGATTGGCGGCCAGGTCCGGGTGCAGGACTTTAAGGGCGACCGTCTGATCGAGCACGGTATCCAGCGCCCGGTACACCGAGGCCATCGCGCCATCGCCGATCTTGACCAGCTCGCGGTACCGGCCGGCGAATATTTTTTCAGGCTTGACGGCCGGTTTTTTGGGCGCGGCTTTCCTGCGGCTGGTCCCGGCAGGGGAGGTCGGCCTGGCGCTGCCGGCAGGCAGGGCCTTTACGGCCGGGTCCCTGAGGCTGGCCCCGCAGTTCAGGCAGTACCAGTTGCTGTTGGGGTTTTCCGCTTTGCAGCTCGCGCAGATCATTTAATAGCCTCTTAATGAACTGCCTCGCACTAATCCACGAGGTATCGCAAAAATATATAAATGTTGCACACTCCAATTATCGGGCGGACACAGGGGTCCGCCCCTACAACTTTATTACTTTCAAATATTTACCAGCGTAGTGGCGCACCCACGAGTGCGCCCCCTTTCCTTACTACTCCTTTTAATGATTGCGAGCCTGGTACTTAATAGCCGCTCCGCTGCGTCACCTTAGTATTTGGTTTCAGAGCAAGCACCGGGAATTAAAGCCGATTCAATTCGAATCCAGATCACTCGCCGCCGGCCCAGCGCACGGCATTGACAATCAGCTTTGTCAGCGGCTGGTTAACCAGGAAAGGCTTTTTTTCGACCGGGTCGCCCGGACTGAGATAAACCACCCGGCCCGCGCCCTCGGTCCGGGTCCAGCCGCAGTCCTCCTGGGGGCCGTTTTCCTGGAGGTCGCAGCTCAGGAACTTGTTGACCGGCTCACCGGGATAGAACTGCATCCTGAAATCCTGATCGTCATACACTTTGAATTTCTCAGGTATCCCTTCGAGTATGGGGTGCTCCACGCCCGGGATGCGCACGATGTTAAAGTCCCGGTGCTCGAGCATTCTATCCTCCAGGGTGTAAAAGCCGCCGATCAGCCGGGTCAGCTCCGGATTGCCATTGGCTTTGTTGATCACGTGGTGCAGGGCCACGAGCCCGCGGCCCTCGGCGACGAATTCAGAGATGTTTTTTTCGTGGATGGCCGTGATATTATTGTGGTTGAACAGCACCAGGACCGCGTAATTTTTCAGGACTGCGGGCTCGAGCAGGTTCTCGGTGTTGGCGAAATCGGCCCGGATTCCGGGGGTGGCGGTGCTGTCGAGAAATTGGGCCAGCTCGAAGGCCGCTTTCCCATACCGGTACTGGTCGGCGAATACCAGGACATTCAACTGGCGCTGGGCAAGAGCGGCGCCCGTGTGAAGGCAAAACAATAAGACGAGAGTCGAATGAAAACTAATTCTTCTCATATAGCCCCCCGGGCTTTAAAGGGTTTCAAACCGCCAGTTGGCGCTCGATCTCCTGCGAAACCTTGAAAAGATTGTGCTCTTCACGGATCCAGAGGCGGAACAGGTCCATGCGGAAGCGGTACTCTTCCTTGGAATCCGACTCGAGGATTTCGCGGCCGACCATGTTTTCGCAGACTTTTTTAATCTGGTCCGCGCTCAGGGACAGCGAATACTTTTTCATCACCGCGGCGATATCCTCCTGGCCGGTGAAATAGTTCTGGCTCCGGCAGCACTCGGCCAGGGCCGAGAGTATGGATTTCTCCTGGGCGCCGAGCCCGGCCCAGAAATAGATCATCTGCGGCGGCGGGTTATCATTGATTTCGCGGATGATAGCCGAAAAATCCTCATCGAAGATGGAATTCCGTTTTTCCTCGTTCAACATCTCGACAATGTTGCGGCAGATCAACTGGGTATAAAAGGGCTGTCCGGCGGTCAGGCGCATGATCGTGCGGATGGAAGAGCCGAGATAGAAGACTTTGCCGCGCACCGGCTCCTGGATCAGGCGGCGCGTGTCGTTGGGCGTGAGGTAGCTGATATTGCGGTAGTCGCAGCGCTGGAGTAGAGGCTCCCAGTAGCTTTTTTTCCGGTCCTGAAGGCGGTGGTTGCCGGCAAAGATCAGAAACAGTCCGGCCTTGTGTTCCACCAGTCCGCTCAGGAAAAGGAAAATGTCCTTTTTGATCTTGCCTTCCTCGACTTTATCCTCGATCAGCTCGTACTCATCGACCAGCAAGAGCAGCTTTTGTTCGCCAGCGGCCGCGAGGACTTTGTCGATGAACTTTTCGAACAGAGGGTAGGGGTTTTTCGAGTGGTCCTCGAAAACGGAGAGCTCGAAATCGATTTGCTGGGGCCGGAGCGCCTCGCTTGTGATCTCGGCCAGTCGGCCGAGGAACTCGCTGTCATCGTTGACCGCCATGGCCTGCATGTCGATAAATACCGGCAGGTAGTTCGTCCCCAGTCTCCCCCCGACAATCTGGTAGAGCACCGAGGTTTTTCCAGCCCGGCGTTCGCCGAACAGGATTATCAGGGAGCCGTATTTCTCGTTGTCCACTTTGTTTTTTACATAGCGGAAATCATCCTCGCGGCCAAAGAACATTTCCCGGCTGCGGATCGGGTTGCCGACAATGAACGGATTGGGAGCGATCAGCTCGAACGGCCGGCGCCGGAGACGGTTGAGCAGGATATGGATGGCGTTTCTGCGGTAGTAATAGTAGCCGCCGCCGCCGAGCAGGAGCAAGCCGCTACAAAGCCCGGCAAACAGGGGAGTCTTCCAGAAAGGCGGCCAATAAAACACCTCGCGGCTGATTGCAGCGATATTCTGCTCTCCATCGTAAACCGCCAGCTCGATCCGGTTGGCTCCTTCGGCTAAATCAAGATTTTCCTCGAATGACTGGCTTCCCGGCGCGGGTCCGTTGCCGGCGAACAGGAAGACATCGCGTTCCCGGCCGTTGAGAGTAATGGCGATGCGCAGGATCCCATCATCATCCGCGGCGGTCCCGGAAAGCGAGGCGGTCGGCTTGGTGAATCGCACCGCGGAATCCGCGGGAAGGTTGAGCAGGACCTGTGGCAGGTCCCGCATCCGCCTTCGGCGCTCGCTTTCCGCAAGAGAATTTTCCAGCAGCTCGTAAAGGCTGTCCGCATCGCGGCTTTGTCCGAGCTGGCGGGCGCCGATCAGCAGGTCCCGGGCGGTGATCAGCGAATCGTGCTCCATCAGGCGCGCCGCCTCCTCCAGCATGCTCGCCCGGATATCGGCTCGCGTGCGCTCCTCGATCAGTCGGCCGGCCCGCCGGCTGGCGATAAGCGCTTCGCTGTTGCCTGGTTCGAGCACCAGGACACTGTCGAAACAGGCCTTGGCTGCCTCGAGCTCGCTGCCGTGGAACAGCCGGCTGCCTCTGGCCAGCAGATTGCCGATTCGCTGCCGCCTGCGCTCCTTCTCCCGGGCCTGCCGCTCCAGCAGCGCCTCGACCTTAGTGATCGAGGCCTGCGCCTCCGCATTATCCGGGTCGAGCGCCAGGGCCTTCTGGAAGTTGGTCAGGGCCTCGAGATAGCTCTGCGCCTCGAGCAAAGATTTTCCGTGGGCCAGCCGGTCGGCGATCTCGGCTCTCCGGCGGATTTCGCTCTCCCGGTGTTCGATCTCGGCTTTTATCCTCCGGATGTGCTCGGCCGCGTCTTTGTGCTGCGGATCGAAAGTGAGCACGCTTTCAAATTTCAACAGCGCTTCCTGCATCTCGCCACGGCCCTCCAGCTCGAGCCCGTTCTTGAATTCGGACTCGATCTTCTGGTTGATCTGCCGCTGCTGGACGGAAGACGGAGTTTTACCCTCGATCGCGTTGGTGTAGCTCCGGAGAAGCTCCAGCTGTTCCGGACTGTTATATATTGCACCCTCGGCCAGCGAGCGCTTGAAATTCTCCAGCGCTTTCTCATTGTCGCCCAGGTTGTAATAGACCAGCCCCAACTGGAAATAGGGGAGATAGTCCCGGTGCCAGACTCCATAGGTGCGGGCGTTTAGCTCCGGCACGGGTTTCAGCCGGACCGCCAGCTCCAGCGGGGCGATCGCCTCCTCCCAATGTCCGGCGGCAATCTTCTCCAGAGCCAGCTCATAGGCCGAATACCAGGTGTCCTGGCCGTGAAGGCCGGAATATGCCAGAGCCAGCGCCAGACACCCGACCGGCGCGGCCTTACGAATGATTTTTAAAAGTCCTTGTGGCATAGTTTGGCCTAGAAGCGGAACACGGCGGAGAGCAGGAATTCGGAAACGCTGCGCGAGAAATTGACCGCCGTATCAAGCTGAATTTTATTCTGCAGGACGAATCCCAGGCCGAACGTGCCGTGGATTTCATCCCGGCCCCTCGGGAACAGAGGCTGAAGGGCTTCGCTTTCGATGGTCGTGTGGACCACGTGCGAGGGGTCGGTATAAAAGCCGGCGCGCACCGGAATCTGCCAGCGGCCCAGCGTCATAAAATATTCGACTCCGAAATGGAGCTCGGTCCTGTCGTCCAAAACCAGGTCCTGCACCCCGTCGCTGTCAACCCACCTCGAGTAGGGAAAATCCGGGATCGAGACCGGCCGGTCATCCTCGTTGAGATTACGGTCCAGGCCTTTGATCAGATCCGAGTACTCGACCCGGACCATATCGAGCGACAGGGTCAGACTTTCCAGAGGCCGCAAGGCCACGCCGAAGCTGTAAACATCTGGCACCTTGAAAACCAACCCCTGGTTCGCCTTGAGGATGTTGGTGCGTCCCAGGTCATCCACGCGGACATCCTCGATCGAGTTGACGATGTTGAAGCGCGGACCGCTGCGGTAAACCGCTCCGAAACTGAATAATTGCAGCGGCTCGAATTTCAGCCCGAAATTTACGCTGTAACGGACATCGCTGCTGTTGCTGGCGACACTGAATATCCGGTCGGGCCTGTTTTTCTGGAATTGCTGCTGGAACAAATCTTCGATAAAGCGGAACTCGAGAGTGGAGGTTATGTTGGAGATTCCGAGCGAGAGGTAGCGGGTAGGCTGGTAGGCGAAAGCCAACCCCCAGTTATTGACCTGGATATCGCTGCGGGTGTTGTTGCCCAGGGCAAATTCGTCCGGGTCCAGGAGCGGATAGTCGAAAACCGAGCCGAAGCCCGGGGCGGCATAAGAGCTTTCGAAATTAATCAGCTCCTGGCGGTACAGAGAGAAGGCGAATTTCCCGTGGGGATAAACCAGCGACAGATAGCTCTGGCTGCCGACATCGTTTTTAAATTCTTTACGCAGGTCCCGCTGCAGCTCGTTACCGGCAAACTCCACGTGCTTGAACCGGCTTTCCTTAAAATGCGCGGAAACTTCCGGCATAGTCAATATGGTAAGGCCCGCCGGGTTGGCCATCCCCGCGGTGGCGTCATCGGCGATCGCCACGAAAGCCCCGCCCAGCCCGACCGCGCGCGCGCTGGGGATATTGAAATTAAACTGAATGTTGCGGATAAACGTATTCCGGTCGTTTTTGCGCCAGAAGCTTTGCCCCGCGGCCTGGGCGGCCAGGAGGCCCGACAGAAGACAAACTGCCGGCAGTACCGGGAACCGGCGGCGGAGAGACATGTTCCCCGGCGAAAAAATAATCCTCAGGAAATTTTCTTTTATATCGAGCAACCGTTTAAATCCGGTTTGAAGGAGCAGTGGAATGCAGCGCCTGTCAAAAAGACTTTCAGTTTGGCTTCGACCTGGAAAGGGCCGGCGACCGTGGAACTCCTATCATGCACGAGCGATTTCCTGCTGGAAATTACTCCTGGCAATCACTCTGATTACCTAATCCAGGCCAGCACAATGATAACACCGCCAGCCTAAAAATCAACCTGCAGCTCGTACCGGCAATCGATACTCCTGACCTGGATTCCAGCGGCCTGTCCAGCTCCCGAGGGTTCCGAGATGCGGAAGGTGCTTTCCTCGAAAAAGAACCCGGACACGTTCTCGAAAATGCCGCTTCCGCTGGAGACGAGGCCTTCTCCGTGGATCGCGAATAGGGAGTCCCCGGCCGCGGTGGTCACCGTATCGGCCTGATTGGTGTGCTCGATAGAAATGGTGCTGCCATCGAGGAAAACGATAGTTGTGTTGACCCGGTAGCCGTTGCGGTTGAGCAGCGATGGGATAAGATCGCCGAGAAGAGTGATCCGGATCGTCAGGTTGGTCGGCGTAAATTCCGGCGTGGGGTTTTGCTGCTGCTCGGGCGTAAGGAAGAATGCATCGCCCTCGGTCTGGATCAGATAAGATCGTTCCAGGTATCTGGTACTGAAACCGGCATGGCTCTCCCCGGACTCGACATTGAAAACGATTCTTTCCGAGGAATGCTTATTCGCCTCCTGGCAGGCGGACAGCCAGGCGCATATAGAGAGTCCAATGGAAAATTTCAGCCAGGCTTTCTGGAACATCAATAACCGGTACCGATTTTTGAAATGAGTAAGCTCAGATCCAGCTGGTCGATTCTCCCGTCCCTGTTCATATCTCCCGCCTTCAGCTCATTTTGCGTCGGAGGCGGCCCGGAAGCGCCCATGATCTGGAGCAAACGGACAAGATCGAGGATGTTGATCCTCAAATCATTATTCAGGTCGCCGAGGAATACCCCCGGCAGGGCTTGCAGCTTAAAGTAGCTGCCTTTAGAGGCGGGCAGGCGGGACAGATTACCATAGGCATCCGCGGCCTCGAAATAATAATAAAGGCTGTCGCCCGGAGCAGGTGAAGGGACCTTCACCTGATAGGAGCCGGAAACAGTTGCGTCCAGTGACAGAGTGTCCTCGACCCCGCTTACAGGATGCCGGATAATCGTTTTCAGCCAGCCAAGCGGACTGGGGTCCGACACTTTCAAGGTGCCGCTGAAAGTAGTCGGACTGGCAATGACCATGTCACTCCCGCCGGGTTTATCGGTCAGGGTGAGCAATGGTCCGGCATGATCCACCGTGATCACGACCTGGCCGG
>MFIX01000188.1:17583-18637 GCA_001780825.1 Candidatus Glassbacteria bacterium RIFCSPLOWO2_12_FULL_58_11
AATAGAATGGCCGGCGGCCGGTCTGGATACGGCCGTAGCCCCCCGAAACAGTCTGCCACCAGATCTTGCCGCCGTAAGCGAGCAGGACCTGGGTGCCTACCACGTTTTTCCGGTCGGTCCGGTTCAAGACTATCGTGACCGTATTACTGAACGTGTTCTGCTGCTGGATGTAACGCAGGGGCCGGGCGCTGCCGTGAAACAGGTCCGAGGAATTGTCCGGCAGGTAATTTACGTAAAGAATATCCAGATCGCCATCCTGATCAAAATCCTCGGCAACCGGCAGGCTGCTGTCCAGGTTCATGGCCAGGCCGGAAATGGAGGTTTCGGCTGAGGAGGTCCGGCTCTGAGTCTGCGAAAGGGAGGTGCTGATTACCGGCCAGCCCTGCGCTGAACCGAAAAAGAGCAGGTCATCCGGGATATTGTAAAAGTCGCCGAACACCGAGGTGCGCGCGATCAGCAGGTCCGGCAGCCCGTCACTGTTGAAATCGGCGATAGCCGAGGCGATCCGGCCGTATTTGCCGTTCAGATTGTCGGAGAATTTCAGCTCGAAGCGGTCGCCGCCCTTGAGCCCGGTGTTGAGGAACAGCATATCGACATCCTCGGCGCGGGTGATGTAGAGGTCCGGGTACCCGTCCCCGTTGAAATCACCCCAGTTCTGGGTCTGGCCGAACAGCTTGTACGCAGTGGAGGGATTCAGGCCGCTGGCCGAGGTCCGGTCGGTGAATTTCCCATCGACTCCGCCCAGCAGCAGCCGGGTGGGGCCTTCCTTGTTCAGCGTAACAATATCCAGCCAGCCGTCACGGTTGACATCGATCAGTACCGAGCTCTCTGTATACTCTTTTGCGGACAGTCCATAGTCCGTCCCATGCTCCTCGAAGTAGCGGCCGGAGCGATTGATCAACAGCCAGTTGACCCCGTCGTAATTCCCGATCAGCAGATCGAGGAATCCATCGCGGTTGACATCGCCCCAGCAGGCGCTGGTGGCGCGCTGCTGGCCCTTACGGTCCAGCCTGAGCGCCTTAGAGGAATCGGAGAAGGTCCCGTCACCGTTGTT
>MFIX01000189.1 GCA_001780825.1 Candidatus Glassbacteria bacterium RIFCSPLOWO2_12_FULL_58_11
CGCCCCGGTTGCCTCCGGCGTCTCAGGAAAGGCCCAGTTTTTTCAGCTTATAGCGCAGGTTCCGCTCGGTGATTCCCAGCTTCTTGGCGGCTTTGACCTGCACGCCGCCCGCCTCTTCGAGAGCCCGGAGGATCATGGTTCTTTCCAGGTATTCCAGCGCCTCGGGCAGCGGGCCTGACTGCGCGGGGGCGGCGGAGGCTCCGGCGGCTTTCGCGGCCACTCCAGCGGACAGGTCGGCCGTGGTGATAACCTCCGAGCGAGCCAGGACCATCGACCTTTCCACCAGGTTTTGCAGCTCCCGGACATTGCCCGGAAAATCGTAACGCATCAGCGCATCCAGAGCCTCCCTGGAGAAAACCTTTTTCCCCAGGTTCGGCTCGTAAAGTTTAAGGAAATGGTCCACCAGCAGGCGGATGTCCTCCTTGCGCGTGCGCAGGGGTGGGATGTGGATGTTTACCACGTTGATCCGATAGTAGAAGTCCTCGCGGAAGAGGCCTTCGGCAATCGCTTGTTCCAGGTCGCGGTTGGTGGCGGCGAGCAGGCGGACATCCGCTTTGAGCAGGCTGTCCGAGCCGACCCTCTCGAAGGTGTGGTCCTGCAGGAAGCGCAGCAGCTTGACCTGAATCTCCGGACTGATTTCACCAAGCTCGTCCAGGAACAGCGTGCCCCCATCCGCGGTCTCGAGTTTTCCCTGCCTCTGCCTGACCGCCCCGGTGAACGCCCCTTTCTCATGGCCGAAAAGCTCGCTCTCGATCAGGTTACGGTTCAGGGCGGCGCAATTGATGGCCACGAAAGGCTTGTCGCGGCGCGGGCTGGCCTGGTGGATTGCCCGGGCGACCATCTCCTTGCCTGTGCCGCTCTCGCCGGTAATCAATACCGGTGTGTCCACCTGGGAGACCCGCTGCGCCAGGCTGAGCACGGTTTCCATGGCTCCGCTGGTGGAGACAAGGCTCTCGAAGCGCTGACGCTGTTGCAGGCGCTCGCGGAGCAACCGGTTTTCGGTCACCAGCTGACGGCGCTCCAGAGCCCGGCGGATTGCCAGCTCGAGCGCCTCGAGGTCAACCGGCTTGGTCAGGTAGTCATAAGCCCCGGACTTGGTGGCTTGTACCGCCGAGCGCACATCCCCGTACGCGGTCAGCACGATCACCTCGGTCTCCGGGTTATCCTCCTTGATCCGCTTGAGCAGGTCCAGCCCGCTGAGCTGCTGCATCCGCTGATCGGTGAGCACGAGGTCGAAGGATTTTTTGCCGGTCAGCGCCAGGGCCCGCTCGCCGGACTCGGCCTGCTCGACCTGAAAGCCCCTTTTTTCCAGGAAACCGGCGAGTGTCCTGCGCTGGTTTTGCTCATCTTCGACCACCAGAATGCGCCCGGCATCCATTGCCTGCTCCTGTCAGATAGTTTTTTAGAGAAAATTGGTTTTTCAAGCGGCCGGCCGCAAGGGCAGCCGGACCGTGAACCGGGCCCCCCGGCCCGGCTCGTTCTGCACCGCCACGTTCCCGCCGTGCTCGGTGACAATCCGGGAGACGATCGCCAGGCCGAGACCCATCCCGTGGCTTTTGGTGCTGAAAAAGGGCTCGAAAATCTTCTGCTGGATATTTTCAGCAATTCCGGGGCCAGTATCGCTCATCTCGATCCGGTACTCACCCTCCTCAGTCCGGCCTTTCACGGTGAGCGTTCCCGGACCGTCCATCGCCTCAGCGGCATTGGCCGCCAGATTGGTCGCCACCTGGCGGATCTGCCCCGGATCGAACAGGCAGGCCGGTGAGGGCTCCAGGCTGCGGAGCACTTTTATCCCGCGTCCCGCGAGCTCCGGTTCCAGAAAGGCGAGGGTCTCCTCGAGCAGGCTGTCCAGGCGTCCCGGCTCGAGCCGCGGCTCGGGGAAACGCGCCAGACCGAGGAACTGCTCCACGATCCGGTTGAGCCGGTCCACCTCGGAAAGAATCGTATCGATGAACTGCGCGTATTCCCCGGCATCGCGCCCGGCGGGCGAGAACTCGAGCTTCAGGCGCTGGACATTCATGCCGATCGCATTTAGCGGATTTCGTATCTCGTGGGCCACGCCGGCCGATACCTCGGCCATGGTCTTATATTTTTCGTTGTGCAGGGCCAGCTTCTCGGCCTGCTCGCGGTCGGTCAGATCGCCCAGGATGACCGTGGTATAGCGCCTGCCGGAAGCCTCGAGCGGAGTGGCGTATAGCATTACCGGAACAGATTCCTCGCTCCCGGGCAGGCTGAGACGGGTTTCCATAGCCCGCCGCGGGCTGCCGGCCAGGCCGGCGAGCGCCTGAGCGAGCGCGGGGTTCGCCCGGGCCAGGGTTTCGCCCATCAGGTTTTCGCCGGACAGTCCGCAGAGAGCTTTGCAGGCCTGGTTCACCAGCACAATCCTCTGCTGATCATCGAGCACGATCACCGCCTCGGCCATGCCATCCAGGACGCTCCTGGAGAAGCTCTGTATCCGGGCATGCTCCAGCTCCAGCGTGAGCTGTCTCCGGCCGGCGAAATAAAGCGCGATCACCACCGAGAGCAGCACGGCCAGGACGAGTATCGCCAGAGCCACTCTTCTGCGCTCGGTGGCTGCGATGGAGCGGATCTCCTCAGTCGAGAGGCCGATCCGCAGATAGCCGTAATTTTCCCCCTCGAACTGGAAGCTGGCGGCGAGCTCGTAGACCTCCGCGCCCTGAAAATCAGTATAACGGCCCTTGATCTGCCCCCGGCTGAACTGGAAGAACGGGTCGCCGGCGATACTGGGAAGCGAGGCCACCTGGTACGAGGCGGCGATAATGCCCAGCGTGTCCTGGAGCACCGCATAGGCCACGCCCTCGACCGCCGAGAGGTCCTCGAGGATCAGGCCGATTCCAAGGCGGTGCCTGAGCTGGGCCAGCTTGCCGGATTCGATATAGGCCACTGCCAGTGCGGAGTCGGAGCCGCTGACGGCGATAGTGAAATACTCGGTTGCCAGGCTGTCCCCGGCCTCATCCGCGGGCCCGCTGACAAAGGCGGCGGTGACATCCTCCTCGGGCTCGATATCCTGGGAAAAGCGCGGCGCCCGGGCCGGGGCCAGGCCGGGATCGCTGCTGGCTTTCAGCTCGCCCGATGAGGCGTAGAGATCCAGCCTGGACAGGCCAGCCGCGCGGGCAGTCGAGGCGAGAACCTCCGGCTCCAGGAGGCCATTGCGGTCCAGAAGCAGGATGTGGCGGCAGTTGTCTTCGAGGCGCTGCCCGAGTACCGCGCGAATCTCCCGCTCGACCAGCAGGGAATTTTCGCTCTCGTGGAGTATCGCCTCGACCAGGGCCGAGCCTTCGCTGTAGAGCATCTGTTCCAGGTTGGCCAAATTATTACGATAGCTCAGGTAGCCGACCGCGGGCAACAGCAGGGCGACAAAAATCAAGGCGAGGGCGGCGAAACCGAAAGGATTTTTTTTGATATTGTCCATCGATCAGCTCAGCGCCGCAAGAGTCGTTCCAGAATTTTCCGTGGCGCGGTAACGCGCCCCGGGCGATCAGCGGGGATTTCGGCCCGCGCCGGCCGGATCAGCGACTGGCGGTATAGAGGTAAGTCACGCCGAGAGTTAATTTCCGGGCGTGCGGATCGTGGAACCCGGCTTTTTCCAGGGCGGCGAGCATCGAGGAAGGCCGGAGGAAAGACTGGATCGAGGCGGACAGGTACCCATAAGCGCCTTCGGCCCCGGCGAGCAGCTTCCCCAGCAGCGGCGGGAAAAGGCGCAAGTAGGGGCGGTAAACGAGGCGCAGGAGCCGGCCCTCCGGCGGGGCGAACTCGAGAATCCCCACCCGGCCGTCGGCCTTGAGCACCCGGGCGATCTCGGCCAGGCCCCGCTCCAGGTTCTCGAAATTGCGCACGCCGAACGCCACGCTGACAATATCGAAAGTCTCCGTTCCGAAAGGCAGCCTGAGAGCATCCGCGCAGGCAAGACTGCTCACGCCCGGCTCCGGATAACGCGCCCTGAGCTTTCCGGCGGCCGCCGCGCACATCGGCAGAACGAAATCAGCGGCCACCAGCCGCTCCAGCCCCGGGAGGCTTTTCAGCAGGGAGAGCGCCACATCCCCGGTGCCGCAGCATAGGTCGAGGGCCTGCCGCGGCTCATCGACTTGCAAGGCGCGGGTCAGCTCGCGGCGCCAGTAGCTGTCCCGGCCCAGGCTCAGCAGGCGGTTGAGCAGGTCGTAGCGCTCGACAATTCCGCCGAACATCCGATTGATATCCGCGGCACGGGGCAAATGACGGATCTCCTTTCAAACCAAAGATATCCAGGATATTTCAAAAGCCAAATACAGACTCAGTTATATCTGCCCGCAGGATTATATTTTTTTGTCTCGGTAGAATGAGAATCACGGATGGCACGGATTTAACACGGATGACCCTGATCCCCTGCGTCTCCTTCCTGGATTGAAAAAAACAGCAACCGTGAAATCAAGTCATTTCGCCGTGTAATCCGCGATTCTGAAATCAAGAGGCACCATAACATCTATATGAATAATCCAGTCCACAGTCTCTAAAAATAATTCTGCCCATTCAGTCACCCGGATGGGCAGTCAAACGGCCAGGACTTCAATCCGGCGCCAGGCGGGTCACTGGCTCTGCAGGACCTCTATCATCGCCGCGATATTTTCCGCCGGGACATCCTTGGGCACGTCGTGGGCCGGGCTGAAAACATAGCCGCCGCCCGCGCCGATATTCTCGATCAGCCAGGCAGTCTGGCGCTTTACCTCATCGGCGGGAGCTTTGGGAAGCGTGATCTGGGTGCTCATCCCGCCGAAAAATGCCAGACGCCCGCCGTAGCGCTTTTTGATCGCCAGGACATCCATCACCTCGGGTTGGAACGGGTTGAACATGTCCACCCCGATTTCAATCAAGTCCTCGAAAATTGAGCTTACATCTCCGCAGGAGTGGATCATTACCCGCATCCCACGGCCGTGGCAGGCGCGGTATTCCTCGGCGGCCCGGGGCTTGAAAAACTCGCGCCACATTTCCGGACCCATGATCAGGCCGCGCTGCTGGCCCCAGTCATCACCGAAAAGGATCGCATCGATCTCGAAGCGGCTGACACCCTCGATAATCTTCAGGTTCCATTCGAGAATCCGGTCCAGCAGCTCGTGCACGAACTGCGGCCTCTCGACCATATCTATCAGGAGGTTTTCCATGCCGCGCAGGGTCCAGGCCCGCTCGAAAAGCGTGAATCCGAAATCGTTAACCCGAAAAAGGTCCTTATTTCTCCGGCAGAAATCCGCATGGCCTTCAAAGCGCGCAGCAGAGCCGGGATCCGGGAACTCCAGCCGCTCCAGGTCCGGTTCCGGCAGGACCAGCCGGTGGTAATCGACATTGCCGATATCCTTGTCCAGGGTGCGGTCCCAGATCACCCCGAACTCATCGCGCCAGAAGTCAGGCTCGATCTCCAGCCAGCCATCCCCGGGCACCGCCTCGATCTTTGCGAAATGATTGCCCGCCGCGGCGTCCAGCTCGGTAGTGCCGAGGTGGCGGGAGAGTTTTTCGCGGGCCGGAATGGTGAAAGATATGTGCCAGGGGCAGATATCAGGCTGCTGGTGGGAAAGGGCCTTGAGGACTCTATCGCGCCGGGTCATCGGTAGTGTTTCCTCTCAATGTTAGCGGGTCCGCGGGAGTGAAAATCGCCGGTCAACGGTTAAAATAATTTGTGGACCGAAAAGGCACAAGGCCGGAATGTCATGCGGAAGGAGAAGATATCTTGAGACGGGTATTTCCGGAGAGCTGATTGATAAGCGCGGCGGGACAGCGTCGCAGAAGGAGGGCAAGGGCCGGAGAGGCGCAAGGGGCTTACCAGTAAGTCCGGCTGGGAACCTCGTAGATTTGACCGGGATCCTTAAGCAGCAGGTTGTAGATCAGGTCCTCCTCGTGCCAGTTGCTTTCCAGGGTCCTCTCTCCGATCGCTTTTTCCGCGATTAGCCCTTTCACCCCCACGTTGCGCAAAATGCGCACCACCGTGCCAATCCCGGGAGTCGCCGTCTGATAGAGAAACTCACCCGTGTTGACTTCCTGCGCCGAACCCAGGTAAGAGTCGAAAAAGCTGGTACCCGGCAGTTCGAAAAGCCTGAGGTTTATCTCGCCCCCGGGACTGAATCCCCGCGGCATCATGTATTCGCGCTTGCCATTGCTTTCGTACCAGAGCGTATCGCTGTCCAGGGCCAGGTCGTATTCCCGCCGGGCCTCGGGTACTTCGTAGTTCGTACTGGTCGTAAACACCCCGGACCGTTCGTAATCCTCGGTGATCAGACTGTCGGGGGAAAACTTGGCCAGCAGATGGTAATGGCCGAAGAAAACGTTCGCTTCACCGCTGGTGACCTCGAGGTCGAGTTCCCCGAACAGCCTGGTGATCGTGCGCCGGCTGCCCAAAGAATTGACCAGATAGTCCTCGGACATGTGAAAATAACGGTAACGCCAGCGCGTACCCTGGGCCAGCGGCAGGAGCTCGAGGGTGGAAATCTCCGCCTGGGTCGGCGCGACAGGACTGTCGTGGCCGCAGAAACAAAGCAGCACGAGCGGAAGGAAAGTGATGCTCAGTAAAGCCCGAAACCAGCGACGCATTCTGTTCTCCTTCCTGAAGACCCGAGCAGGATTGCCGGGGGAAAACCACCGGAAAAGTTTTAAGGTCCAGGTTTCGTATTAAATATAATTCTCATTCTCATAGTTTGTCAACTATTCAACTTGCCATAAGAATATTGACACAAATACGAAATGGCACCCAAAACGCCAACAAAAATGATTACATAAGCTTATATCAAGCGGAAAAGAAATGATCTATACATTCTATAAGCATCTTCAACCGCGGTACCCTTTTTGAAACCACTAGATAAAGTACGCTATAATCAAGGGCATTAACAGTCCGCAAGCAGTTTGTTTTTTTCTTTTTATAACTCTTTCCTGCCAGTTTATAAATATCATCTAAATCTTTTGAAGGATGAATCCTTTCTTCAACATGATTCTTAGTTGGATCAAAACTCAAATTACTCACGACCTTTGCCAATGTAATGCTACTATCAATTCTTGAATAATGAGTAGCTTCAGCTAAAAACCAAGCTTCTATTTCCATTTCCGCCAAAATAATTTGAATTTGAATGCCTTCAGTTGGTAAGCCAAAATTAAGATTACTTTCTAATTTTGAAATATCATTTTTATCCACTGGAAAAACATCTCTAATACCGACTATTTTTTCATGTCCAGCGATTTCAAGGCTATTATAATTATCTATTATTTCTGATTTTACACTAGAATCCCCCATACAATCCCGAATTAAAATATAGTATTCATTGATATTGTTTTTTGAAATAGCTTTTAAGAATCTAAATTTGTTTTTTCTTACTTTTCTTTCTAATCTTACTTGGATATTTTTTGCACCTGCCATCTCTTTTAACAATTTATTAACAAAAAGCAGCTCAGTTTGTCCTTCTACGAAAAATGCCATTTTTTTCATAAGTTATTTATTATTTGAGGTATAATATTCAGTTGAAAAAAAATCGAAATTAGCTAGTCCTGTAAATTTAAACTCATCAAATAAGTCTCTCGAATTTTTGTAATTAATAATCTTACATCTACCACCCCGCCTTAATATCACTTGCCAATACTCAAGAGGAACGGCATTCATTATGAAACGATCATTTGTCGACATAATTATCTGAATAGCTGATTTATTGGCTTTATCTATGATAAGTTTTATCAAGGCAGTAGATCTTTCATAATCTAAGCCTTCTCCAATATCGTCAATGAGAATACAAGAATTCGTACCAGCCAACTGAGAATAATTTAACTGTATTATTAATGAAAGCGCTCTAAACATTCCCTGAGAAATATGCGTCTGGTAGGTTTTGCATTTAAGATCACATTCTTTTACATATAAGCCAACAGGATATCCGGGTAGATTGTGTGGCATTTGCACATTCCGCAATTTTTCTATTCCTATGTCTTCAATCTTATATCCGATATTACGCATATCATCAATTATGGATTCTTTAAAAGGGTTGTTAAATAGTTTTATACCCTTTAAAAATATTTCAACGACTTTATTTGTATCTCTAATATCTTTGTCTGGAATTTCCATCTTTTTTGAAAAAATTGGCGCTATATCTTTACCCAGCTGAGTTCCGAATAAGAAATGATTAACAGAATTCGCCCAATCAAATAAATCCTCAAGATATGGGTATTGAATGTTATCCCTTCTTGTTATATAAGCAACGACATCTTCGGGTGCTTGAAAAGTTATATTTCTGCCAAGTTGTTTAGCATATATTGATCCTTTACCACTGCGTTTCCTATCGAGTAAGATCTTGTCATCTATAATTAATATTTCTTTTTTAGTTTTAAAAGAGCTAATATCCAATATATATTTTATTAATACGCCTTTTTTATCGAAGCATATTTCATTATAGCCTGAAATAATTCTCATCTTCATATCGCCTGTAATTATTTTAGCTAATCCGCTTATTAAATTAAGAGTTCTGGTTTTTCCGGAAGCATTTTTACCAACCAACAAATTAATTTGATTTAGAGAAAATTCCTCAATAGTCCAATATTCAGGTTTGTCTTTATATTCGTAATATTTTAAAGACTTAATGATCATTGTGTTGTTCCTTTACAGGAGTTCCTATAGTAGCCTTTTACGCAATACAATCAATATCTAAGCATGGTCCGCGTTAAGTATAACAAAATATTTCAATACTTTCAATATTACTACTATTATTTTTCCATTTGCAGTAAATTATTTGGTCACTTCGAACACGGCCGCTTCCTCGCCCCACTGGGTAGTCGCGTCATCCTGGGCCTCGATCACCAGGCGGTACTTTCCGGGCTCGAGCACCGAGGAATCCAGGAGGAAAGTTTCGGCCACCGGGCCTTTCGCCGATTCCGGGGCGCGGTCGAAATTCTGGGTTATTTTGGTATCGGCTTTGGCCTTGCCGCGGGTAAACAGGCCGCTCAGCTTATCGGTTATCTGGCCGATTTTGCCGCCTTGATCCTCCATCCGGATGACATCGACCCATTCCCGGTAGGAGCGTTTCCCCTCCTGGTTAGGCCGGAGTCCGTAGACCTCGGAATAAACTTTTATCTGTTCGCCGCGTTTGAATTTCATCGAGGGGCGGGGGATCAGGCGCACCTGCCGGCGCTCATAGGACTCGCTTCCAGCGGGCGGCTCGATCCCGAGGAGGACCGCGCTGAAACAGAGCTGCTCCGGGACAAAGGGCTGCAGGCCGATCCGGCCGCGTGTGACCCAGCGCTCCCCGTCGCCTTTCATGCGGAGGGAGTAATAGTAGGGTCCCGGCGGGACATCCAGCCGGTGGACGGCCAGCCAGAGTTTGTTATCCTCTCCGGGTACACGGAAAACCCGGCTGTCTTTCCTCTTGACTTCGGTCCAGAGGGTATCGTAAAGCGCCGCGGCGGCTTCCGGCACGACTTTCCCGGATTGAAGGTTCTCATCCTGGTAAAATTCCAAATCTATCGATCTTCCGTCATCGGCCAGAAACTGGGCGTAATAGTAATCCTCGGCCCGGTGGAGGCTCTTGTCCACGAAGCGCTGCATCTCCATCGCTTTCATCATGTTGCCGGCATGATCCTGGCCCACGGGCCGGAAAATATAGTCTGCGACCCGCGGCGGCTTTTCGAAGACAAAATAGGCCCCGCCGTAATGCCAGATCTCCATCGGGTTATCCATGGAAATGTCATGGTCCATCTTGTCCGGCTCCCCCAGGCGGAGATAGAGCAGGCCCCGCTGGTCCAGGCCGAGGTCCCGCGAGCGGCCGACGAATATTTCCGAGTCGAACTGGTACTGGCTGCCCTGGTAAGCCAGCAGAAGGTTAGCTTCCCGGCTGGATTGGACAGAACTGTGCGGGTTCATCAGGCGGAAGTTCTTTTGGGCGTGGCGCAGGCGCCTGTAGTGTTCGACCAGCCGCAGGTTGAGCGGATTGATCTGGTCCGGGTTGACCCGGGCCCAGAAAGTGCGGAAGAAAGCCGCCCGTGAATCCTTGTCCTTGAGGTCTTGCCAGGAGCGGTTCTCATCCGGAGTAAAGATTGTCTCCGCCTCGCTCAGCAGGCGGCTGAAATCTCCGGTTTTCTGGGCGCTGTCGATCGCCTTCTGGTAACAGTCCTGGAAGCCGGCTGAATCGTCCAGCTCGAGACGGCAGCCGGCCTCAGTCAGGTACAGGTCCGGGGAGACAAAGTCCGGATTGGCGGCTTTCAGCCGGTTCAGGGACTCAAGCGCGGATTCAGTCTGGCCGAGCCGGAAACGGTCCTCGGCCATATCCACCCACCAGTTGGCGCTGTCCGGCCTCTGCGAGAGGAAATTTTCCAGGCCGCGATCGACCTCCCGCAGCTCGTTGTCCGATTTATCCAGTATTTTATCCCGCCAGAGCGCGTAAGCATCGCGATATTCCGGGTCCAGGGTAATAAGCTGCACCAAGGCCTCGCTGGCTACCCGGTGGCCGATGGTCTGCTCATACTTGAAACCGGCCTGAACCATCGAATATAGCGCCTCGCGGTTGTTGGGATCGACCTTAAAGGCCAGGCGGTATTTTTCGATGGCCTGACGGGTGCGGGTCGGGTTATCGTAGAGGATATCAGCTAGGCCTAC
>MFIX01000190.1:0-809 GCA_001780825.1 Candidatus Glassbacteria bacterium RIFCSPLOWO2_12_FULL_58_11
CCAGCGGCCCGGGCGATGCCAGGTCCTCTTTGACCGCTTTTAGCTTGTCTCCCCGGCGCTTGCGGTGCCATTCGATATCCATATCCTTCAGGCCGTATTCGCGCATGGTGGCCTGGTCGTTCAGGAAATATGGGAAAAATTCGCTGATATGCTCATTGCCGGGGATTGGGAAATAACCATAAGTCAAGGATAATTCTTTATTCACGGAGAATCGTTTTTCCAGACGGTCCAGTCTGCGGCGGAACTCCGGGTAAAGGTCCTTGCCCTCGCGGCTCATTTCCAGGACCCAGACCTGGTGGTCCACTCCCGCCATTTTGACTTTCAGCGAACCGGCCGGCAGCTCGAGAATTTCCTGCTCGATAATGATCCTGAAATAGGGCGGCCCATCGCACAGGCCGATCATCTTTGTCCGGGTTTCCAGAAAGACCGCGCGGCAGAGCACCGCCATCGGGTCGGTGATATTGATCAGCCAGGCCTCCGGGCAGCGGCGCTCCATCTCGCGGGCGATCTCTAGAAATACGGGAATGTGGCGCAGGCCGCGAAAGACCCCCGAGGGGCCGGTAGTGTCGCCCCAGGAGTGATGGTAGCCGTAGCGCAGAGGCACCTCGAGCTCCAGGCCCCGCGCCCGCGAGTCATTGGCCGCCAGGGTGGTGATAACATAGTCCGCCCCCTCGAACGCCCTCTCCAGCCGGGTTTCCGCCTCGATTTTCAGCGGGCTGCGCGTGTCTTCAACCAGGCGCCGGGCATAGGTCTCCATAATCGACAGAATCGCCGGATCGATATCCAGCAGCGCCAGGGTATAGTCCGCG
>MFIX01000190.1:847-6787 GCA_001780825.1 Candidatus Glassbacteria bacterium RIFCSPLOWO2_12_FULL_58_11
GAATAATAGCCATCGATTTTTTGTATCGGGATAAGTTGCTGCAAAGAGTCGAAATATTCAAGGGAAGTTTTAAGGAAAGACCTGCTTTTAAACCCTCGGTCCGGCTGGCCGGTCAAGCGGAGAAAAGATGATATTCGGCCACGCGGTAGAGGTAGATTATGCTGAACACCGCCAGCGCACCCGCGATCAGCAGGCTGGTCAATGTTATCCGGCTCACCTTTTCGCCCTCGCGCCAGGCCTTGAGTGTCGAGCGGACAATCAGCGGGCAGAGCACGAGGTTATTCAGGACCAGCGGAACGATCAGAAAGCCCGAGGCTTGCAGCCAGGGTCCCGGTGTCATTAGCTGGACCAATGCCTGGCCCGCCTGCTCCTGCCCGGTCAGATCGCGGCTGGCGTGGCAGGCCGCCTGGAACAGGTCGAACCCGCGCATCAGAAAGAGAAACAGGGTGCCGGCGAGCGCCAGCCAGGCTCCGGTGAAATACGCCTGGGCGCGCAGCTCGGCCGGGTCGCGGTTGACCGCCCGGCCGGTAAGACGGCTGTTGAAAGCGCCGTAAGCCACATAGATGACAAACCCGAAATTGAGCCAGGCGGCGAACCTCAGCCAGGAGGTGGGCGGCAGGTAGTAGATCAGGTACAGGCAGGAGAAAATCCCCAGGACCGGGAAAATATGGTTCCTGAAAACCGCGAAAAGGAGCGCTCCGAGAGCCGCCAGGGTGAATTTCAGCGAGCCGGACAGGGGCAGGAAGAAGAGGACCTGAATGAAAACCGCATACAGCAGTCCGCTCCAGAGCCAGCCGGCGGGCACCCGGAAAGGCCGCGGGCGGCCGGGGTCCTTAAGGCGCAGCATAATTATCCCGGCGCAGACCAGGATAAAGGCGAACAGCGTGCCGATATTGGTCAGGTCCACCATCTCATCTATGCTGGCGACCGCGGCGAACCCGGCAACAAATATTCCGGTCAGGATTGTCGAAAAGGCCGGAGTGCGGAACCGCGGGTGGATGCGGCTGAACGCCGGCGGCAGGAGCCCATCCCGGGCCATCGAGAACAGGATCCGCGGCTGCCCGAGCTGGAACACCAGCAGGACCGCCGTATTGGCGATTACCGCGCCGAATGCCACGATGCCCGCGGCCCAGCCCAGGCTCGGGCTGGCATGCCTTAGCGCCATGGTCAGGGGCTCGGCCTGCTCATTGGCCAGGGTGGATTTCAGCTCCGGGTATGAGATCAGCCCGGTGAACACCGCCGCAACCAGGACATAGAAAACGGTGCAGATCACCAGGGAGGCCAGGATGCCGGCAGGCAGGTTGCGCTGCGGGTTCCGGGTTTCCTCGGCCACCGTGGAGACTGCATCGAAACCGATATATGCGAAAAAGACAATCGCCGCGCCGCTGCTGATCCCGGCCCAGCCATTGGGAGCGAATGGATGCCAGTTCTCCGGCTGGACCCATTTGAGGCCTACCACCACGAAAAACAGCAGCACGACAATCTTGGTCCCCACCATCAGCATGTTGAAATTTGAGCTCTCGCTGATTCCCCAGACCAGGATCACGGTGATCAGGAATACTATCCCCACGGCCAGCAGGTTGAACACCACCGGAATACCGAAAATGTGCGGCGCATCCCGGAACACGGTCTGCACGCCCGCGGCATCCACTATCCGGGCCGCGGTGCGGTAGTCCATGGCGAGCCATTCAGGTATGAAGATGCCGAAGCCTTTCAGGAAGGTCCGGAAATAATTGGCCCAGCTTATCGCCACGGCGATATTGCCCACGGCGTATTCGATAATCAGGTCCCAGCCGATTACCCAGGCGACAATCTCGCCCAGGGTGGCATAGGAATAGGTGTAAGCCGAACCGGAGATCGGGACAATCGAGGCGAATTCAGCGTAGCAGACCGCGGTGAAAGTGCAGACTACCGCTGTGATTACGAAGGAGAGCATGATTGCCGGGCCGGCCCCCGGCCGGAAGACATCGCCGGCCGCGGCCGTGCCGATTGTGGCGAAAATCCCCGCGCCGATTATCGCCCCGATGCCGAGCATGGTGAGCTGCACCGGTCCCAGCGCGCGCTTGAGCCGATATTCGGAGCTATCCGCATCCTTTAGTATGGAGTCCAGGGTCTTGGTTCTGAATAGCCTTCTGTAAGGCATGAATCCCTTTCTCTCTCGTGCGCCCCTGCCGGGTTTACGGCGCCTGGCGAATAATCCGGGTCAAGTCCAGCGCTCGGATCTTCGATTATTCAAATGCACGCCGATTTTCAGGGTTCTAAAAATAGCGTGATATGCCCGGATAATTCAAATTTATTCTGACAGGGTAAGTTTGGAGAGCTTTTGACCACGGTCTGCGGCATTCCCGGCGTGATGGAGTGGGTTACTTGATGGTACGCGCCACTCTGAATCCCAGGTTGTAGTATTTGAAATCCTCATAGCAAACCACCCGGAGAGCCGAGCGGCAATATACCTCCTCTCCCATCCAGCTCCCGCCCCGCGCCGGACGGGGGGTGACAGTTCCGTCCCCCTTGGGATAATAGCGGCGGAACGGGCTATAATTATCCATCCAGCGATCGCTGCAGAATTCCCAGACATTGCCGTGCATGTCATAGAGCCCCCAGGCGTTCGGCTCTTTCAGGCCCACCGGATGGGTGGTCTTGCCGCTGTTTTTATCGAACCACGCGGTCCGCTCCAGGTCGGCCGACGAGTCCCCGTTGCAGTAACGGCTGCTGGACCCGGCACGGCAGGCATACTCCCACTCCATCTCGGTCGGCATTCGATATCCATTGTTTTCGTAAAGACAAAGCCAGACTCCGCCGCGCAGCACATAACAGCTGTCCAGGCTGGAGTAACGGGACAGACGGTTGCAGAACCGGGCGGCCCCGATCCAGCTCACCCATTCAACCGGCCGGGAAGGAGCTCTAAATCGCGAGGGGTTAGAACCCATAACAGCCTCGTACTGGGCCTGGGTTATCTCGTAAGCCCCGAGCAGGAAATGCGGCATGATTACCTCCTGCCTGGGCCTGGACCTTGCCAGCCACGGGTGGTCCGTTTCGCTGGTCCCCATGATAAATGACCCGGCGGGGATAAAACGCATCTCGATATGGGGGAGAGTCCTGGGGACATATTGCCTGTGGCAGGCGGACAGTAGAACTGCCGGAATAATAAGGGCCGAGGCCGCTGCAAAACCGCGAGATATAATCATTCGGTGTGCCTTCCGCCGAAGAATTTGCCGGGGCGAAAAACCTCCATTTTTGAGCGCCGCTATCAATGCGATAATTTTATCGGTCACTTTGATAGAATTCAAGCATTTTCCGGCTGGGGAAGCTCAGTTTGCGGGCCTGAAGCTTAAACGAATGGCGAGGAAAAACCGGATGCTGCATTTATTGCGAACCACAATCAGCCTTTGACACGGAGGACTCGATAAAGCGGCTGGTGTTGGCCCGGCGCAGGACTTTCTTCTGGCGCAGCCACATCAGGAACCGGGCGGAAGCGGTAAAGAGCGGCGTCCAGAGCCGAAGGTCCAGGAACAGGGCCAGCGGCCTCCAGAGCAAGGGACGGCTGATCCGGCCCGGCAGGCTGGGCAGAAGGAGCGATAGGAGCTTGAGGTAGGATACTTTTTCCAAGCTGAACTGGTTGGTTTTTTTGCCGAAAATCTGTGCGGATTCATCCCGGATCAGGTTGTCGCGCCGGGCCATCTCGTAGATTTCGGTGCCCGGGAAATAGACCAGAGAGAAGGAGGAGAAGGCGTAAGGTTTGGGCAGCCGGCTGATCAGTTGCGCCGTAGCCAGCCGGTCGCGGCTGGTCTCGTAGGGGTTGTCAAAAATGAAATCGTAAGCCGGCAGAAGACGGTCCTTGAAGGCATTGAGCACCCGGGCCGCCTCGAGAATCTTATCGGTGGTGATATTCCTGCGGTAAACCTCGCGATTAAGCCGATGGCTGCCGCTCTGAATTCCGGCCTCGATATGCATCAGGCCGGCCTCCACCAGAGGCCGGATGCGCTTGTCGTCCATAAAGTGCACTGAACCGGAAATCTTGAAGGGCAGCCCAACCCCGGCTTTCCAGCGCTCCGCAAATTCCCGGATAAACTCCTGCGGCTGGGCCAGGAAATTGTCATCCTGGATGGTGATAAACTTAAGCTCCGGGATCAGCTCGCGCGCCCGGCCGACCTCGGCCAGAATATTGTCCAGGCTGCGCGTGCGCACCCGTTGACGGTCCCGGCCGAAAAGAGAGGCCAGCCTATTGTTGCAGCAGTAGGTGCAGACCAGGGGGCAGCCCCGGCTGAAAACGCTCAGGTAGGCCGGATAAAAATTGCCCTTGAGGTCTTTCAGGCCATTTACCATGTACAGAGCGCGGAGCCTCTCGCGGTCCAGGGCCACGATGTCCTCTCCCTCCCGGATAAAGTGCCCTTCATAGCCGATATCCGGCAGCGGCAGACAGTTCAGGTCCGCCGGCGGAGGGACCAGCCCGTTCCGCACTATCTCGCTTCCCTGTTTAAACCAGAAACCGGGCGTCTCGCAGATATCCCGACCATCGCCAAGCCGTCGCGCCAGCTCCTCCAGCGTCTCCTCGGCCTCGCCTATCGCCACTGCATCCGCATGCTCCAGGCACTCCTCCGGGCTGATAGTCGGATGGATGCCGCCCCAGATAATTTTCTTGTCCGTCCGGCCTTTGAGATAATCTGTCAGGTCGGCCGCCAGCCGGAAGTTGTGGGTCATGACTGAAAAACCGACCAGGTCGCTCCTGAGTGTCAATCCGGCCAGGCGGGCCTTGATTTCGGGAGAAAAACGGTAGGAACAGTCGTAAACTCGCTCCGGCGGCAGGTACACCAGGCTGGTCTCGATGCCTTTCGACCGCAGGTAGGCCGAGAGCATCTTAATTCCGGGAAATATGAAGTCGAAGGTGACCAGAGTAATGTGCATTAAGGCCGGTATCCATCTTAAAGGTTATTCCAGGCTGAACGTATTCTACTAGACTGCCAGATGATTTTCAAAGCAATATTTACGCCAGGCTGAAAATGGCTGCCCCGGCCTGCCGGAAAGTCCTTGAGACAACTGCCAAAGGTGGTTAAAATTATTGAATTGCCGGATATGGGACGCAGAAAGCGCCGGATGGAAAAACTTACTGTCAACCGAGTGGAGGTCAAATGCGCACTTTAGCCAGTATAATTCTTGTTCTGCTGCTATCTTTTTCGGCAGCGCCGCCATTATTCGCCGGGGAGCTGAAAACTTTCAGCCGGGAGATCACCGGCCAGCCTGAGGAATACACGATCGAGGTCGGCGGCAAGCTCGATCCGCATAATGTGGAGCTGGCGATCGAGAACCTGGGCGACAGTCCGGTCAAGGACCCGCGGCTGACTGTCAACGGGCTGTACGACTGGTTCGATATCCATACCATGGCCGCGGAGATCACGCGCGGCTGTACCACGGATGAGGAAAAAGCCCTGGCAATCTGGGAATGGATCCTCTGGAAGCGCTACCAGCTTTCGCCGTTCGATCTCAGCGCGGCCCACCCGGTGCGCGGCATGAACGGTTTCGGCTACGGGATCTGCGGCCACTCGGCGTACATGCTCAAGGCGCTCTGCCTGGCCGCCGGAGTGCAGGCGCGGGTGCAGGAAATCTGGGGCCATACGGTCAACGAGGCTTTCTGGGATGGGAAATGGCATTTCCTGGACAGCAATGTCAAAGTTTACTACCTGGGCCGCGACAACCGCATCCTGGCCAGCCTGGCCGAGTTGGAGAAAGACCCCTGGCTGATCCAGCGCACGATCCATCCCCGCGACCCCTGGCTCAAGCCCATCGACCCGCCGGGACGCAACGAGGAGTTTGTCCGCTACATTGTCTCAGCCCTGGATAATTACGTCGACACCAGCTCCGACTCCACAATTTTTACGAACTATTCTATGGCCTGGAACCTCCAGCCCGGCATGAAACTGCTGCGCTGGTGGGAGCCCAGGC
>MFIX01000191.1:0-3820 GCA_001780825.1 Candidatus Glassbacteria bacterium RIFCSPLOWO2_12_FULL_58_11
ATAACTTACCTCATTGCATCGATATGCGTAAAGTATGAAAAACTTGCTCTCCCCTGCAAGTTCCTAACCGGATATTACTGGGGCAGGGGGGATTTACTTTGCAGCATTTCTTTCACTATGTGGAAGGCCTCTAACACCACTTGATTGAGGTTCTTTAACACTAGGAAAATGTTATCTTTGACTGTAAACGGTGCGAAATGCGCTCTCAAATCTCGTTCATGCACTCGCCGACCACCCCGACCACCTGGTCCAGCTCGCTGCCGCTGATTGTCAGGGGGGGCTGGATGCGCAGCACATTGCCGTGGAATCCGCCCAGTCCGAACAGCACGCGCTTTTCGACAGCCAGCTTGCGAATGGCCGCGGCCTCAGCGGAGGCCGGCTCTTTTGTCTCGGCGTTCTTGACCAGCTCGACTCCGATCATCAACCCCTTGCCGCGCACCTCGCCGATTATGACCTTGGGGGATTTAAGCCCGCGCAGCTTATCCATCACCCGCTCGCCCTTGGCCGCGGCCTGGTCGGCCAGCTTCTCCCGCTCCATGAAAGCGATATTCGCCAGGGCCGCGGCGCAGCTTACCGGGTTGCCGCCGAAAGTGGACAGGTGGTCGCCCGGGGTGAAAGAATCAGCCACGGCCTCGACAGCGATGAAGCCCGAGAGCGGCAGGCCATTGGCGATTCCCTTGGCCATGGTCATAATCTCCGGCTCGAGGCCGTAGTGCTCGCTGGCGAACATTTTTCCGGTGCGGCAGAACCCCGACTGCACCTCATCGGAGATCAGGATTATACCGTGTTTTTTAAGGATCGGCAGCAGCTCCTCGAAATACTCCGGCGGCGGGACGATTATTCCGCCCTCGCCCATCACCGGTTCAATTATAAACGCGGCGACCCGGTTGCTGGTGTGGCAAAGGATAACCTCCTCCACCGCCCGGGCGCAGAGCCTGGCGGTCATTTTGGGGTCTTTCTGGCCGTAGGGCGAACGGTAATGATAAGGCGCCGGAGCGAAAGCGACGCCCGGCATGTAAGGCCCGCCGCCTTTCTTGCGCATGGCGTTGCCGGTAATACTTAATGTTGCCAGGCTCCTGCCGTGGAAAGAATGGGTCAGGGCGATAAACTCGAACTTGCCGGTGTATTGTTTGGCCAGCCGCAGGGCGCCCTCCACTGCCTCGGCCCCGCCATTGCCGAAAAAGGTTTTCTGCAGGGCTCCCGGAGTGATTTGAGCCAGCTTTTCCGCCAGGTCGGCCATCGGGATGCTGTAATAGACATAGGAGCAGCAGTGCAGGAGCTTGTCCAGTTGCGCCTTGGCCGCCTCCACCACCTCGCGGTTACCGTGGCCCGAGTTTACCACGGATATCCCGCTGAAAGCGTCAAGATACTCCCGGCCCTGCGGGTCAATATATTTCGAGCCTTGGCCGCGCTCCACCACCACCGGCTCGAGTGCCTTGAGAAAGGAGGTATTGACATATTTTTTGTATTTTTCCTGGGTGTTCATTCAGTACTCCGTGTCAATCTGTAATAAAGTAATGATAAATCCAGGCGCCTGGAATTATCCTGCGCAAAGGAAAATATTGCTACTTATGGTAACATCATTTAAAATGTCGTGCAACAGCTTTGGCTCCCCGATCCAACCCCGCCATGCGTGAGCCCTCTGTCAACTGAAGATTCAGCGGGAAAAGCCAACAGGAGCGGAATTGAAAGGGATTGTTTTACAAAGCCCGGTCGGCACGCAGGTGACTATCGGCGGCAGGCAGTATCTTTATTTCGGCGGCACCGATTATCTCGGGATGGCAAACCGCTCCGAGCTGCGCGAGGGGGCGATCCAGGCGATCGAGAGTTACGGGATCAGTTCCTCGGCCTCGCGCACCTCGACCGGCACCACCGAGCTGCACCTGGAGCTCGAACAAGCGATTTCCGGCTTTGCCGGGACCGCCGGGGCGGTCCTGCTCTCCGCCGGTTACCTGGGGATGCACGCGCTCCTGTCAGGCCTTGTCGAGCGCGAGGAGCCGCTGCTGCTGCAGCAGGACGCGCATTCGAGTATCAAGGAGGCCGCCGTGGCCTGGTGCGGCAACCGCCGTGAGTTCGATATCCACGACCTGGGAACCCTGCGTAAAGCCTTGGGAGATCTTCCAGCCTCCGGAGGACGGGTAATCCTGGCCGGCGAGGGAGTCTCGCCGCTTTATGGCACGATCTTCCCGCTGAACGATATCCTGGAGCTGCTCGGCGAGAGGAATGTGCTGGTGCTGGTGGATGACGCCCACGGTTTCGGGGTACTGGGAGACCAGGGCCGGGGAACGCTGGAGTACCACGGCTGCGGGCGGGAAGACGTAGTATTCTGCTCGACCCTGAGCAAAGCTTTTGGCTCTTTCGGCGGCTGTGTGCCCGCAAGCTCCGGGGTGATCGAAAAAATCCGCAGGCGCTCCTCGATCTATCATTGCGCCACTCCGCCGCCCGCGCCGCTGTCCGGCGCCGCGCTCGCCGCTATTAGGTACGTTGCCGACAATCCAGCTATTATCAAGCGCCTGAAAGAAAACGCCGGTCTGCTAAAAAACGGCCTGGCCGCGCTCGGCCTGCCCGCCGACAACCCGGAAGTGCCGATTGCGCCGGTCTGTCCGGGCCGGGTGAAAGACCTGGATAAAGTGAGCGGCCGGCTTTTCGAAGATGGTATCCTGGCGCCTTTCTCCCGCTATCCGGGCAGTCCCGAGGGCGGTATGATCCGCATCGTGGTGACCGCCGCACATTCCAAAGAGCAGATCGAAACCCTCCTGGCCGCCCTGCGAAAATTCCTCTAGCACTTGATTAATCCGGCGAAAAAGTTTATCTGTCTTGTATGAGTTTTTTCTCAGGGAAACGTGCCTCATAACCGGGATAAAACCCTACAAAGGAGGTCCCCATGTTGTACGTTATCCTGATGAATTTCAGCGAGCAGGGCGTGCGGACAGTCAAGGACACGGTGAAACGGGCCAAGGCGTTCCGGGCGATGGCGAAAAAGGACTTCAAGTCCGAGGTGAAAGACCTGTTCTGGACCCTGGGAGCCTATGATGTCATGGCACTGGTGGAAGCGCCGGATGAGCCGACCGTGACCGCGCTGGCCCTGTCTCTGGCCGCCAAGGGCAACGTCAAGACCCAGACCCTGCGCGCCATCGATGAAAAGGAAATGAGCGGGATACTGCGCAAGATCAAGTAAGAATCGTGGGCCGATAAGAGGCGAATGAAAAATGACGGCGGCAAAGGTCGGAGTGGGTTGAAATGTGCGGAAGATTTGTCATGAAAACCGAGCCGGGCCAGTTGGCGGAGTTTTTCGGCCTGGCCGCCGGCCTCGAGCTTCCGGCGCGCTATAACATTGCCCCGACCCAGGTGGTGGCGGCTGTTCTGCCGGAGGGCGGAAAACGCGTTTTCAAGCTCCTGCGCTGGGGCCTGATTCCCTCCTGGGCCAAGGACATCGAGATCGGGTCGCGGCTGATCAATGCCCGGGCGGAGACGGTTTTCGAGAAGCCGGCGTTCCGGGCCGCTGTCCGCCGCCGCCGCTGCCTGGTGCCCGCGGATGGCTTCTACGAGTGGGGCGTGGTGGGCGACCGCAAGCAGCCCTTTTTTATCTGCATGCGCGAGAAAAACCTCTTTGCCATTGCCGCGATCTGGGAACACTGGGAAAGCCCGGATGGGAGCCAGATCGACTCCTGCGCCCTGCTGACCACCGAGGCCAATGCGCTCATGCGCTCGTTCCACCACCGCATGCCGGTAATCCTCGAGCGCGGGGATTTCGAGCGCTGGCTAGACCCCGCTGTCGAAAAGAAGGAGATGCTGGAGGACCTGCTCGCACCCTACCCCG
>MFIX01000191.1:3850-5375 GCA_001780825.1 Candidatus Glassbacteria bacterium RIFCSPLOWO2_12_FULL_58_11
GCCTGGTGGACAATCCGCGCAACGATCTGCCCGCCTGCATGGCGCCGCTCGACGAGCAGGCCGGCTAGCTCCGCCGGGCGTTTCAGGCCGCCGGCCACCAGGGCGGGACCTCGAGGCTGTCGCGCTCCAGGGCTTCCAGTACAGGCAGGAACTCGTGCCGCGCCTCCGCGGTGTCGAAAAAGAGCCTGACCGCCTCGGCCAGCCGGCTCATCGCGGTCTGGATCGAGTCCCCTGTCGTGTGAATGTTGAGCTGCGGACAGGAGGTGACCACGTTATTCAGCTCCTCGCCGAACAACTCGAATTCACATTGTATGACAAATTTGCGGCTTCCAGACAATTATTCCCCCAAATAACTGAATGTCCGGCCGATTATTTCTTCCAACTCGAATCGATCCCACAACAGGACTTTCTGAACCGCTTAGGTCCAAAATTAATATCTCTGTAATTCATTGTATATACGGAACGCGGGCTTAAATGTCAAAAGCCCCCTTCCGCCTGGCGCTGACAGCAATATGAGGAAAGCGCTTCTGCTCGTATTTGTTGCCCGCGGCGGCGGCGGCTCTTATTTTGTTACCATATTTCAGCGCCACCGCTAAAAGCTTCTTTAAATACCCGTCAGCTTTCTTGCGCCGCGAAGTTTCACCTCAAGGAATATTGGGGAAATTACAAACGGTAAGCTCGCCTGAATATCTTGACAAAGCTCCGGCCGGGGAACTCCTGAGGATGGAGGGGATCGGCAAGAGTTTTTCCGGAGTAAAGGTCCTCGACGGAGTAAGATTCGATCTTCGCCCGGGCGAGGTGCATATCCTGGCCGGGGAAAACGGCGCGGGCAAGAGCACGCTGATCAAAATCCTGGCCGGAGTGTATCCGGACTATGAAGGCAGGGTTAGTCTTGATGGACGTCCGATGCGCTTCAAAAGCCCCCAGGAGGCCCATGCGCACGGGATTTCGGTCATCTATCAGGAAATCTCGCTGGTCGAAAGCCTGAGCGCGGCGGAGAATATTTTTCTCGGCAGGGAAAGAGTGCGCGGCGGATTCTGGCTGGACTTTGCGGAGCAGCGACAGCAGGCGCGCAGCCTTCTGGCCGAGCTTGGCCTGGAGCTCGATCCGGCCGCTCCGGTGGAGCAGTTCCCCGTGTCGGTGCGCCAGATGATCGAGATCGCCAAGGCGCTGTCTTTCGAGTCACGGGTGATAGTAATGGATGAGCCGACCAGCACCCTGACCGGGCCGGAGGTGGAGAAGCTCTTCGAGATTATCGGAGTGCTTAAAAAGCGGGGCTGCGGGATAATCTATATCTCGCACAAGATGGAAGAAATCTACCGGATCGCCGACCGGATCACGGTTCTGCGCGATGGAAAATATATCGGCACGGCCACGCCCCGGGAGCTGGGGCGCGAGGAGCTTATCCGCTGGATGGTAGGCCGGGAAATCCGGGAGCAGTTCCCCCGCCGTCAGGGTCGGCCCGGCGCTCCGCTCTTAGAGGTGAACGGTTTCACGCTCCGGGCTGCCGATTCGGCCAGCCGCC
>MFIX01000191.1:5427-5733 GCA_001780825.1 Candidatus Glassbacteria bacterium RIFCSPLOWO2_12_FULL_58_11
GGCCGGCCTTCAGGGTTCCGGCAACAGCGAGCTGCTTCACGGGCTGTTCGGCGCGTATGGCAGCCGGGCCGCGGGCGAGGTACGGCTCAGGGGCAAGCCTTTCCGCAGCCACTCGCCCCGGCTGTCGGTAAGGGCGGGCCTGGCGCTTTTGACCAATGACCGCAAAGCCACCGGCTGCCTGCCGGAAATGAGTGTCACCCGGAATATCACGCTCGCCGCCCTGGAAAAATATTCGCCTCTCGGCTGGCTGCGCCCATCCTTGGAGGATAGCGCCGGCCGGGAGCGCGCCCGCACGCTGCATATCCG
>MFIX01000191.1:5767-12508 GCA_001780825.1 Candidatus Glassbacteria bacterium RIFCSPLOWO2_12_FULL_58_11
TCGGGCGGCAACCAGCAGAAAGTGATCCTGGCCCGCTGGCTCGAGACCTCGCCCAGGGTGCTTTTTCTGGATGAACCGACCCGCGGTGTGGATGTGGGCGTGAAACACGAAATCTATGAGCTGATGAACGATTGGACCGCATCAGGATGCGCAATCCTGCTGATCACCTCGGAGATGCCGGAGTTGCTCGCTATGGCGGATCGGATACTGGTGCTCTGCCGGGGCCGTCTGACTGCTGACTTTTCCCGCGAGGAGGCCACGCAGGAAAAAATTCTGGAAGCCGCCATGGGCGGGGCCGGAGGCCGTGATGACTGATTCTGCCGGCGCTGTCGGGTCTGCCGGAAAACTGGCTGCTTTCCTACGCTCGCCGATGGCCCGGGCGCTGGCCTCGCTGGCCCTGGTGGTACTGCTGGGAGTAGTATTCAATGCCGAGGGGGCTTTTTTCAAGTGGGGCACGCACCGCGATATGCTGCGCCAGGTCTCGGTCTATGGCATCCTGGCCTGCGGGATGACCCTGGTGATTATCACGGCCGGGATCGACCTGGCGGTGGGCAGCCTGCTCGGGTTTACCGCTGTGCTGTTCTCGATCCTGACCATCCACCTGGGCTGGTCCGGCTGGCTCGCCGTTCCCGTGGTTTTCGCGGCCGGGGCGGTCTGTGGCTCTCTGTCGGGCGTGCTGATCTCCCGTTTCGCCATCCAGCCTTTTATCGCTACCCTGGCCTTGATGGTTTTCGCGCGCGGCCTGGCCAAGTTCATTTCCGGGGGCCAGAAAATCTCCACCGCGGTCCAGCTCGCCGATGGCAGCTACCAGTATGTCGGTCTTCCCAAAATATTCGAGCGGGTCAATTCCGCTGTGCTCGGCGGCAACGTGACTGTGGTGACGCTGCTCTTTTTACTCTGCGTGATAGTGACCTTTATAATCCTGGCCCGGTTGCGCTGGGGAAGGTACATCTACGCTATCGGCGGCAATGAGGAGGCGGCGCGGCTCTCGGGCGTGCCTGTCGGTGCGGTGAAAGTGTTCGCCTACGGCCTTTCCGGCCTTTTCTGCGCCCTGGCCGGAATTTGCCAGGCGGCCCAGGAGCTGCAGGGCGACCCGGAGGCCGGCTTGAGCTACGAGCTCAGCGCCATCGCTATTGTCGTAATCGGCGGCACCAGCCTGCGCGGGGGGACCGGCAGCATCTGGCTGACCCTGCTCGGCACGGTGATCATCGGCTACCTGGAAAAGATTCTCAGCATCAACGCCGTGGGCGAGGAAAGCCGCCTGATGTTGACCGGACTCATTATCGTGCTCGCGGTGCTGTTCCAGAAAAGAAGGAATTAAAAACAAGCCTGGGGCGTGTCAGGGCTCAGACTTTAGTATTAGTCTTAGGCTGTAGCGAATCGCTCCTACTATAGAAGAGAAAAACCGTATTCTTTGGCATAATTTCAATATTCTTCTGTGGAGAAAACGGAGCATGAGAAAATATTACCTGTTGCAAGTGACTTACGCTATTCTGCTTTCGGCTGTCCTGTCCATCTTCTGCGCGAAAAAGGAGGAGGCCGGCGCTCCGGAAGCCAAAAGCAAGGCCAGGTGGATAATCGGGATGAGCCAGTGCAACCTGGGAGAGCCCTGGCGGGTGCAGATGAACGCGGATATCAAAAAGGCGGCTGAGGAGCACCCGGAAATCGAGGTGGTGTTCAAGGATGCGCAGAACGACAACCTCCGCCAGCGCTCACATGTCGAGGAGTTTGTCAGCAGCGGGGTGAACCTGATTATCATCTCGCCCAAGGAGGCCGCTCCACTTACGCCGCCGGTCAGCGAGGCTTTCCGCCACGGCATCCCGGTGATCGTGCTCGACCGAAGGGTGCTGGGCGCGGACTATACCTGTTTTATCGGGGCGGACAACAAAAAGATCGGCGAGGCGGTCGGCCGTTGGATTGCCAGGCGGCTCGGCAGCCAGGGAAAAGTGGTGGAGCTCAAGGGGCTGATGACCTCCACGCCGGGCCAGGACCGTCACGCGGGCTTTGTCGAGGGCATCCGGGGCTCGCAGCTCGAGGTGATCTTCGAGGCCGATATGAAATGGCTGGAGCCCAATGCCCGACAGGAGATGGAGTCCGCCCTGGCCCGTTTCGACAAGATCAACCTGGTCTATGCCCACAATGACCCGGGAGCGCATGGCGCCTGGCTGGCCGCCAAAGCCGCCGGACGCGAGAAGGAGATGATCTTTGTGGGCATCGATGGCCTCCCGCAGGAGGGCCAGGTGTATGTCCGTCAGGGCATTCTGGAGGCCAGTTTCGAGTATCCGACCGGAGGAAAAGAAGCAATCGAGACCGCCCTGGCGATTCTCAACGGCCAGACGGTGCCGAAGGAATTAACGCTGCCCTCCCGGGTTTTTACCGCGGCTAATATCGAACAGGGCGGTGAGTTGCTGAGCGAGTGAGCCAAAATTATTAGAAACACGCGCAGGGGCGGACCCCCGTTTCCGCCCGTTATGCGGGCGCAGGGGCATCCCGATTTTATCGGGATGCCCCTACATAACTTATGCATCAACAATTGGTTATAAATATTCTCGATTAAAAGAGAGGAATACATTCATGAGGCCGGTTCTGATCTTGCTCGGCATTGCCTGGCTGGCCCTGGCCTGCTGCCGGGAGGACTCCGGCCGTATGCGCCGGGTGCCGGACACGTTCGACCTGCGCGACCGCGCCGCGGCCTCGATCAATTTCCTCACCCGTCAGCCGGACCGCTCCCAGGGCATGCTGCCCTATTTCTGGACTTTCTACGGGGATGGCCCGGCCGAGCTGCGCCATAACCACTGGGATTACAGCGAGAACCCCGGCCGCTTCCTCTACGGCCTTATCGCCGCCCGCCAGGTCACCGGCAGCCTGCGGGGGATTGAGGAGGAGCGCCTGCTGGAGAAACAGATCTACGCCTCGATGACCGGGGGCAACGGACTCTCCTGGCGGCCGGCTTTCAGCCCGTCTTCTTTCACCAGAGGCCAGCCGGAAATGAACCTCTGGGACAACCGCAGCGTATTTATGGGCCTGCTGAGCCTCTACATGGAATACGGAGAGCCCCAGGTCAAGGAGCGGCTCGAGGCGATGCTGGACGGCTTGGAAAAGCTGGCGCTCCGAAGGGACAGTTGCCTGTATTTCGAACAGGAGGCCTATTACCCGGGCCATGTGGTCGATCCAGCTCATGAGCCTGTCGTGGGCCAACATTCGAGCGGCTGGATTACTCCGCTGGTAAAATATTATCAGGTCACCGGCAGCCGCCGAGCGCTGGAAATGGCCCGGGGCCTGGCGAATTTCATTGTCGATTACCACCACACCTCGCTCAAAAGCAGAGCGGTGCTGGGCATATCCAATGTCCACGGCGCGCTGTTCGGCCTGGCCGGAGTGATCCGCGCAGCGCAGCTTGACGGCAACCGGGCGCACCTGGAATGGGCCGAGCGCCTGGTCCGCTATGCCGCGGACAGCCTGGCCAGCGATTTCGGCTGGGTCCGGGAGATGGAAAACCGCGAGTGGATGAAACCCGAGGACACCAACTCCACCGAGACCTGCACTATCGTGGACCTGCTCCAGTGCGCCCTGCTGCTGGCCCGCCCCGGTTATCCGCAGTACTGGGACCTGGTGGAACGCTATGTCCGGAACTATTTCAGCGAGGCCCAGCTCATGGATACAGGCTGGCTCCGCGCTCCGGGCCGTCGGGAGGACAATGTCGGTTCCTCATTCAGCGAGGTGCCGGAAAGGGTGCGCGGCTCATTTATCGGCTGGGGCGCACCCAATGATCTGGTGGACAGCACCGCGCGGGTCCGCCGGGCGATCCAGAATTGCTGCGGCCCTCACGGCGCCTGGGGGATGTTCCTGGTCTGGCACAGAATTATCACCAGGGAGAACGGCGCGGTGCGGGTCAACCTGGCCCTGAACATAGAAAGCCCCTGGTGCCGCCTGGACAGCTATGTCCCATATGAGGGTAAATTAGAAGTGCTGATGTACGAGGCGGCGCCCCTGCTGGTCCGTGTTCCCCCGGACGTGGAACAGGCCGCGGTGTGCTGCCTGGTTGATAGAAAAGCGGTTGAGGTGCAATGGGAGGGGGGATACGTGCGTTTTGACAGTCTGAAAGCTTTCCAGAAAGCTACGGTTCAGTACCCGCTGAAAAAAGAAATTCGCACGGAGAAAATAGATAATACGGAATACAAAGTAGAATGGAAAGGGACCACGGTATTAAGTATCGACCCGCCGGGAAAGATCGCGCCGCTGTTCCAGCGGGAAAAATTCAGGGCTGTTCAAGCCCCCTTGAAAACCGAGCCGGACCCGTTCTACCGCCCGGAAATCGCGCGCGCCTTCAATGAGATCGACTGGTAATTTTGGCTCTCTTATTAACCTCTCGAAATAATTGCTGTGATGTTAGTAATTCGACTCACCGTAGGGGCGGGTTTTAAACCCGCCCCTACAAGTGCTTCTTTATTCTAATCCTGCAATTCCGGAGCTGATATGCTGAAAAAGACCGGTTTTACCCTGATCGCCCTCGCGCTGCTCGGCGCGGGGATCGCCGTATATTGCGCTAAAGGTGAAGAAAAGACGGAGTTCACGGTCAGCGCCCTGCCAACCTCGGTGCGCCTAGATCCGGTGAGCGGCAGAATAATCGAGGACCGCCCCGATATCTACCAGATGGAGCCGCTGGGCGACCTGCTCGAGCGCAACTGGATTTACGATGGGGGAAAAGTCAGCCTGCATGCTAGCCGGGGCGAGTACGTCTCGTTCCAGGTCGTAGTGGGCCTGGAAGCTGAGGAGGATACACTTCGCGATCTGAATGTCGAAATGACGCCTTTCGCCTCCTCCACTGGCAAAATAGAAATAAATCCCGAGCTGTTCCTCGAATGGTCGGTCAAGGTGCTGACCAAATCCTCGGGATACGAGCTCGCCTCCTATGGTCCGGGCTGGTACCCGGATGCCCTGATCCCTTTCACCTGCCTGCAGATCGACCCGAAAAAGCCTGGGAATTCCCTGATCTACCCCTTGAGCCTGCCGGATTTTCGCAATCGGATCGAGGGCCAGCGCTACCAGATGATCTGGGTCGATCAATGGATTCCATTGGAGCGCGGGCAGGCGGCTCCGGGCGTTTACCGCAGCGAGGTGACTGTCACGGCCGATGGCACGGTCAAGACAATCCCGGTGGAACTGACGGTCTGGGATTTCGCCCTGCCTAAGGAGAATAATCTCTGGGGAAACTTTCAGCACGAGGGTTTCATGAAAGGCCTGGAGCCTGCGCTCGAGCTTAAAGTCTATCAGCTTCTGCGGCGCAACCGTCTGGTCGCGGTCGATCCGAATTACCGGCCGGCTTTGGAGATGTCTAAGGACGGCAAAGTCAATATCGACTGGACCGAGTACGATTCCAGGCTGAAAAAATACCTGACCGGCGAGGCTTTCACCGCCAAAGATGGTTATGCCTATGGTCCGGGCTATGGTGAGCCGCTCGAACTATACCTTCTGCCCTTCGATTGTTACAGCGAGCACCGGGGCCGGATCAAACGGGGCTGGCCCGATATCAGCACGGATAAAGAGGAGCGCAAGCCTGAAATCCAGGCGGTCTATCTTGAAACCATCCGCCAGGTGCGCGAGCACCTGCTCGCGCTGCTCAATCCGACCAGGACCCACCTGGTGGTTTTCCTCAACGGCCTGGATGAGTCCTATTACCCGGAGGCCTGGGAGCGGATGGTTTACTATGGCAACCTGTTCAAGGAGCATTTTCCCGAGGCAAAGCATCGGGTGGATGGCGGGTACAGCGAGGAAGCAATGAAAGTGATCCATGGGGCCATCGACTACTGGTGCTGCCATTCGGTAGGCTACAACATGGAGACTGTAGAGGCCTACCGCAAGCTGGGGATCCAGGACTGGGTATACGGGCCGGTGCTCTATGAGCGCGAGGGCAACAGCGGGGTAGGCAGCTCGACTTTCACCGATCTGGAGCTGTCCAATGAGCGGGCGATGAGCTGGGCCTGCTGGAAATACCGCACCCTGACCTGGTGCAGCTGGGGTATCGCCAGCCAATGGAACGCGGCCTGGTACAGCCCCGAAACCTGGAAACATGCAAGCCGCCAAGAGGGCGAGCCCAGCCGCTGGCGCGCCTATAACGGCAATGCGCTGGAGGTCTATCCCCCGGGGATCGTGCCCGGCGTGAATGAACCATGTCCGACAGTGCGGCTCAAGAATGCCCGCGATGGGGTCTAGGAGTACGAGATGTTCCGCCTGTTGGCCGGCCTGGATGGCAGCCCCGCGCGCGCCGATTCGATTGCTAATGGGATTGTCTATCAGCCTTTCGGCGACCAGAGCGTGGGCCGCTTCGATGTTTGGAGCCACGACCCGCGGAAATGGGATGCGGCCCGGATCGAGCTGGGCGAGCTTATTGAAAAGGCCACGGCCGGGCAATAGGGTAGTGTGGAGAGAAAAAAAGTTGGGGCAGGCACAGGGGCCTGCCCTATGTCATATGGGCGGCTCTTTAAGGCCACTCAACGGCGCGTGTAGGGGCACGGTGCACCGTGCCCCATTTTGATTGAGGAAGCCTCAGCCAGAAAATAGCCGTATAGGGAAAATTGCAAATGAGTTGGGTTATTATTGGAGCCCCGCAGCGATTCCCCGTAGGGGCGGCCCCCCATAAGCGCTAAGTTGTTTCTACATTTCTGAGCCGGATTACTTTCAATAACTAACAAGTCTTTATAAATGATGATGTTATATATAATCCCTGTGACTGAAAGATTT
>MFIX01000192.1:0-4607 GCA_001780825.1 Candidatus Glassbacteria bacterium RIFCSPLOWO2_12_FULL_58_11
GGGATAGAAAAACTGCTCAAGCTTCCCGAGGCCCGGAAAAAATTAAGCGTGGTGTTCGAGGATCGGCAGGCGCGCGAGATCGGTGTAAAAATCAAGGCCGCGGTGGACAGCTTTCTCGGAGAAAAAGCGGCGGCAGCGGTGGCGGAAAAGGCCGGCCGGCTGCTTCAGGAGGCTCGCGCGGAGGCTGCCGGGCTGCAGAGCGTATTCCAGGAGCAGGGCTTCGGGAAGACAGAAAATGCCCGCGCGCTGCTGAGCCTGGTCCGTGAGCGCCTGGACAACTTGTTCGATAAGTACCCGGGCGCAGGGCTGCCGGACTTTATCGCTGATAGCAGCGCCGGGTCAGCCGGCCGGATGAGCGAAGAAGCACTGGAGACTACCACCGCGGCCGATTCGCCCCAGGCCATGCTGGAACAGTTGCCCGTCATGCTCCAGTCCGAGGCCGAAATGCCGGAATCCAAGGCCTTCGAGGAGGAAATTACCGAGGAGGCCGCCGTCCTGCCAGGGGGTGAAATCCCCGAGGAAATCCCTGAGGAAATGCCGGAAGATATCGAAGCCGGGGGCGGCGTCGAGGCGAACCAGGAGGAACTCAATCAACTGCTGGATTGGGGCTCGGACTTGGATACATCCGAAGTCGCGGCCGAACCGCAGTCTGAGGAGCCGGCGGTGGCGGAAGCCGATGAGGGTGAAGAAGCTCCAACTCTGGATGAGCAGTTGGACATCGAGGCCGAGACGGCCGAGCAGGAGGCCGGCAAGGTGGTCGGCGAGGTCGAGCAATCGATCGAGGAGCTTTTGGAGGAGACCGCGGTGGTTGAAGAAGAGCCGGTCGAGGAAACTGTGGAAGCGCCGGAAGAGGCGGCAATGGAGGCGGGCGAGGGAATCGGCGAGGTCGAGGTATCGGTCGAGGAACTCTTTGAGGAAAAACCCGTGGCTGAAGAGCAGCCGGCCGGGGAGGCCAGGCAAGCCGCTGAAGAAGCCGCCGAAAGTACAGAGGATATGACCGAGGAAGACCGGAAATCCGCGGAGGCCCTTTTCGAGGATACGGCGGAGGCCGGAGAGGCCTCGGCCGAAGAGACAGCGGCGGCGGGGGATACAGAGGTCGAGGTGTCCGTGGATGACCTCTTCGCGGATTCGCCGGCCGGGGAAGAACCGCCGGCCGTAGAGGCTATGCAAACCGGGGAGGAGGCCGCCGAAAAGATTGAAGAAATGACCGAAGAGGACCGAAAAGCTGCTGAAGCCCTTTTCGAGGATACCGCGGAGGCCGGAGAGGCTATGGCAGCCCCGCCCGAAGCCGCTGTAAAGGAGACGCCGGCGGAGGAGACCGGGCCGGAGCCCGCGGGGGAATCCGTGGAAGATACGAAGCCGGCTGTGAAAGACAAAAAAGCCCGCGCCGTGAAAGCGCCGGCCGCCGAGCCGGGGGACATGGAGACCGAGGCCGAGCTGAGTATCAGCCAGGAGGAGATCGATAAGCTTTTTCAGTAGTCTTGAAATGGCGGCATAAAAAGTTGTATCTCTTGACATAATATTTGAGTACGGTTATTTTAAGTTTACTTGTCTCTTTTTTACGATCACCTTGACCAGAGGAGGTAGCTGCGTGCCGGAAGTTACTATCGATGAAGGTGAGTCTTTCGAAAAAGCTCTGAAAAGATTTAAGAAAAAGTGCGAAAAAGCCGGAATCCTGTCCGACCTCCGCAAGCACAGACATTTCGAAAAACCAAGCGAGAAGCGTAAGCGCAAGTTAAACTCGGCCAAAAGGAAACTCAAAAAGGATTACACCCGCCATTAATTTCCTTTCCCGCAGAGAAATTTGTGAGCTTATAGATGACCGGTTTTTTAAAGTTTCCTGCATTATCTGGCCTTTAACACTAAAACTGTTAAAGGCCTTTTTTTCAGATTCTACCACCGCGGGGTCCGGATCGGCCGCCCGCGGAATTTCACGTCCCGGATGATCGAAGATCAGGCTTTAAATACTCTCGAATACGGACGCGTGCTCCAGATTATCAGCGAGTACGCGGCCAGTCAGGCGGGCAGGGAGCGCGTGCTCTCCCTGCGGCCTTCCGATGATCCCCGGATTATCGATGAGGAATTCGACCGTCTGGCCGAGATGCGCTCCATTTCCACCGGGGAGGCGAATTTCATCCCACCGGAGACTCCGGTCCTGAACGAGCCGCTGGCCCGTCTGACCAAGCCGGGGGTAGTCCTCGAGGGCAAAGAGATCGTCCTTTTCGGCAAGCTGTTCGAAGGCGCGGAGGCCGCGCGCGGCTATATTCTCCGCCGGGAGGACGCCCTGCCGAACCTGAGCCTGCTCGCCGGCCGGCTCGAACCGTTCCCTGAGCTGCACCGCGAAATCAGCCGCATTTTCGATGAAAACGACGAGGTGCGCTCCAGCGCCTCGCCGCTGCTCGGCAAGCTGAGGAAAGATGCGCGCTCGGTCCGCGAGCGCATCGAAAAAAAACTGGAGGATATCGCTGAAAAGCTGGGCGAGGAGGGCTCCTCGGGTGAAAACTTCCTCACTCTGCGCCAGGAGCGTTACGTGCTGGCGATCCTGCGCAGCGAGATGCACAGCTGTCCGGGGATCATACAGGGGGAAAGCGGCAGCGGCAATACGCTGTTTATCGAGCCGGAGCAGGTGGTTCAGCTCAACAACCGCCTGCGGGAAATCGGGCTGGACATCCGGCGGGAAATCTACCGCATCCTGGCCGGGTTGTGCGCCAGGCTCGCCGAGGGCCGTGAGGCCCTCAAAGTCAACCTCGACATCCTGGCCCGGCTGGACAGCCTGTATGCCCGCGCCCGCTATGCGGAGGATTACGCCTGCTCCCGCCCGAAGGTCCGCCTGGGGGAAGGGCTGTGCCTGAAACAAGCGCGCCACCCGCTGTTGATTTTACGCTCCTCGCAGCTTTCCCATCCGGTGGTGCCGCTGACCCTCGAGCTCGACGAACAGGAGCGGACCCTGCTGGTTTCCGGCCCCAATGCCGGCGGCAAGACCGTCCTGCTTAAAACCGCGGGCATTGTCGCCCTGATGGCCCAGAGCGGAATTTTCCCGCCGGTGGACCGGGGCACTATCCTGCCGGTGTTCGAGTCGGTGATTACGGCGATCGGCGATGAGCAGTCGATCGATAAGGACCTGAGCACTTTCAGCGCGCACGTGCGGGAGCTGAGCCAGGCTCTGGAGCAGGGCACGCCGCGCAGCCTGGTGCTGCTGGACGAGGTGGGCGTGGGCACCGATCCGGCCGAGGGCGCGGCCCTGGCCTCGGCGGTCCTCGAGCGGCTGACCGCCAAGGGCTGTCTGACACTCTGCACCACGCACTACGGAGAGCTGAAGCTCCTGCACGAGAGGGTGCCGGGCCTGGTCAACGGCTCGCTCGAGTTCGATGCCGAAAAGCTCAAGCCGGCCTTTGTCTTCCGCAAGGGCCTGCCGGGCCAGAGCTACGGGCTGGTGATCGCGCGCAATATGGGGCTCGACCGGTCGGTCCTGACCCGGGCCGCCGAGTACATGACCGCGGCGGTGGTCAATCTGAACGAGTATATTGCCCGGCTGGAGAACCGGCAGAAAGAGCTGGACCGCCAGCTCGCGGCCCTCGAACAGCAAAGCGCGGAACAGGCGCGCCTGAGAGCGGAAATGGAACTGGAGAGAACCGGGCTGCACCGCCGCGCCGCGGAGCTCGAGGGCCAGGAGAAGAATTTCGCGAAACGCACGGAGGAGCTTCAGCGCAGGCAGCTTCTCGAATCCCGCCGGGAAGTGGAAAAAGTGATCGAGCGCCTGGAGGGCGAGTACAGGGAACAGTCCGGGTGCGATGAGGCCGCCCGCCGGGCCCGTCAGGCCCTCGAGCAAAAGATCCGCTCCCTGGCTCCGGAGTCAGTCGAGAATGACCTCCTGAGCGCGGAGCCCGCTCCGGCCGGAGGACCGCTGAATGTCGGCGACCGGGTGAGCGTCCTCGGCCAGGGTTTCGAGGGCGAAATAGTCGAGGGGCCGGATGCCTCCGGCAAATTGATCATCCTGGCAGGCCGGGTGCGGATCAGCGTACCGGAGGGAGAGCTGCGGAAAGTCCCGGCCCAGCGGCCCCGCAAAAGCCGCCGGTCGGCTGTTGACATTTCGGCGGTCGAGATGGTTTCCGGGGCGCAGGGGTCTTCCGAGAAACTCGATCTGCGCGGGATGCGCAGCGATGAGATAGTCCTGGAGCTGGACCGCTTCCTCGCCTCGGCGCTCCAGGCCGGGCTGAGCCGGGTTCTGGTGGTCCACGGCAAGGGGACCGGGGCGCTGCGCCAGAAAGTCACCGAGCTTCTCAAGGTGGACAACCGGGTGGAAAGCTTCCGTCCCGGCGCCTGGAACGAGGGAGGCATCGGGGCCACCGTGATCAGCCTGGCCCAGTGAATTTATATCGAATTGAATTCCTCACAGCTTGCTTAGAGGTACAGTTTGTCGAGTAAAAGCAAGTACCTAAATCCCCCCCGCCCCCCTTTGCCAAAGGGGGGAGCAAAAGCAGGCCCAAAAGTCCCCCTTTGAAAAAGAGGGATACAGGGCAGTAATATCCGGTTAGGTTTTTGCATATAGCTGAAAGAACAATTGTTCGTTGGGAAATCCAGGGTTCAGGTATTTATCTTTAGCCTTT
>MFIX01000192.1:4623-33233 GCA_001780825.1 Candidatus Glassbacteria bacterium RIFCSPLOWO2_12_FULL_58_11
AGGTGATCGGCCAGTATGTCACCCTGAAAAAGCGGGGGCAGAACTGGGTCGGCCTCTGCCCGTTCCATGCCGAGCGCACGCCCTCCTTTACGGTTACACCCTCCAGGGGAATCTTCAAATGCTTCGGCTGCGGCAAGGGCGGGGATGTCTATTCCTTCTTGATCGAGCACCAGAAGATGACCTTCACCCAGGCCTGCGAAATGCTGGCCGGGCGCCTGGGGCTGCAGCTTCCGCGGAGCTCTTCCTCAGGGAAAGAGGATAAGGTCCGCGACAGGCTGTTCTACGCGGTTAATTTTGCCAAGGATTTCTTCCACCATCTGCTGCTGGACTCCGGAGAGGGCAAAAAGGGTCTGGAGTACCTTTTGGCGCGGGGGCTGGAGCGCCCGCTGATCGGGCAGTTCGAGCTCGGCTGGGCGCCCGCTGGCCGGGACCGGCTTAAAAAGGCCGCGCTGGAGCATGGGATCGATGAAGAGTCGCTCCTGGGCGCGGGCCTGCTGATTTCTCCTGAGGAGGGCGGCGAGAGCTACGACCGGTTCAGGGAGCGGGTGATCTTTCCGATAGCGGATACCCGCGGCCGGGCCGTAGGCTTCGGCGGAAGAGTACTCGAGGAGGGCCAGCAGGCGAAATACCTGAACAGCCCGGATACGCCGCTCTACCACAAGGGAGAGCTGCTTTTCGGCCTGGACAGGGCCCGCGGGCCGATCAGCAAGCTCTCCCGCGCGTTGGTTGTGGAGGGCTACATGGACCTGCTCAGCCTTTACCAGCACGGGGTGGACAATGTGGTGGCCCCCCTGGGCACCGCGCTGACCGGCGAGCAGGCGCGGCTTATCTCCCGTTATGCCCGCGAGGTCTTCCTGCTCTACGATGCGGATGCCGCCGGGCTGAAAGCGACTTTCCGCGGCGGAGATGCCCTGCTCGAGGCCGGAGTCAATGTGCGCGTGGTAACTTTGCCCAACGCCAAGGACCCGGATGAGTTCATTCGCAAACAGGGCCGCGAGGCATTCGATAAGCTGTTGCCCCATGCGGCCGATTTCCTGGACCGCAAGATCGAGTTGTTGAAAGACAAACTCGATCTCGAGCTGGTCTCCGAGCGGGAGAAAGCCGCGGACAAATGCCTCGAGAGCGTAGCGGTCTGCCGGGATGAGCTGGTACGTAACCTTTATCTTAAGAAAACCGTTGAGTTTATCGGCGTGCCCGAGACCGTGCTGGCCGAGCGGCTCAAAAGGATCAGCGCGCAGCACGATACCCGCCAGCGCCGGGAGCTCGACCGGAGTGAAAAGACGGAGCCGCCCGCGGGCGGCCGGGCCGAGCTCTATCTGCTTGCGCTCTGCCTGAAAGATCCGGCCTATCTCGAACCGGCCGTTGAAAAGCTGGGGGAAAATCCATTCGGCCAAGAGCGGCTGGCCGAGGTGTTCGATAAACTCAAAAGCGCCCGGCGCCAGGGTGTCCGTAACCTGGTCGAGGCGCTCTACGGCAGCCTGCCGGATTCGCATTACCCGCTGATCGCTGAAATGCAGGAAGCCGAACCCATGCTTCAGCCGCCCGAACAAGTGTTCAACTGGTGCTGGCAGCAGATTAAAATTACTCAATTGAAAAAAGAGATGAAAGAAAACTTCCTGAAAATAGATTCAAATGCGGACCCCGATGTCGCAAATGTCCAGGCCGGCTTAAACCGGCAGATAAAACAATTGCAAAAAGACTTGACCGGGGCTTTCTGGCTGCCAAAATTTTAACCAGCCGTTGACATTTGCCATCTCTTTACTTACATTAAACCTAGCACAAATTAAACAGTAAAATTTTGAGCTTGCGACAAATTTATCCGGTTAAAATAATTCTCTGCTAACTTGCGTTGCCCGGCCCGGTTTCAGCCGGCTGGATGGTGCTAGGCGTGCGGAGTGCGGATTTTTTTACCCCCCAGGCAAGAGAGCAAAATGACGGCACTGGCGCGTATCCGGCATTTTATTGCATTTTGGCCCTCTTCGAATATCAATTCTTCACCTCCGGTTTTCTCAAGCGATTTCCCTGTAAACAAATCCACTGGTCAGAGCCCGGTTCCCGGTTTGCGGAATAAATTTGTCTTTTGAGAGGATTCCAAGCGCGATGGCTCGATCCGCATCGAGTATTGAAAGCCCGAAAAAGGTTGGTGATCCTGCCGCCATTCAGCCGCCGTTTCCGGCTCCGCCTGAGCTCGGAGGGCTGGAGGGCCTGGATGAGCTGTACGCCCAGGGGAAGCTGAGAACCAGGAAGCGTCTGCTCAGGAAAAAGGAGAGCGATTCCCTGGCCGGGGTATCGGACGATCCGGTCAGGCTGTACCTGCGCGAGATGGGCCGCGTCCCTCTTCTGGACCGTCAGTCGGAAATCGCCCTGGCGCAGGTTATCGACCGCGGCAAGCGCCGGATAAAATCCGCTGTTTTTGACTGCCAGCTCGCCCAGCGGCTGCTGCTCGAGGAGAAGGAACGGATCGAGCAGGACAATCTGGCGATAGAGGATTTCGTCGATTCCGACCTGAGCGACTGGAAGGGCTGCTGGCTGGGTCAGCGGGAAAAGCAGCGGGTAATGCGCAGGCTGGTCCAGGCTGAGGCGGGTTTCGCCGAGGTAAACCGTCTGCTGCGGGAGCTCGAGAGCGCCGGCGAGGGTGACCGTAAGCGGCTGAAGACGGAGCTGGCCGCCGGGCGCCGGAGTCTGAAGAGCATCTTTATCCGCCTGCCTTTGAATTACCTTCAGGTACAGCGTCTTACCGATTCGATCCACGATATCAGCGCGGAGATGGAAGACCTGGCCCGGCGTCTCAACTACATGGACCGGATTATCAACCGGGTTGAAAAAGCCCAGGAGCCGTTTTCGGCAGCCAAGATCAGGACTTACCTGGCCCGGAAAGCCGGTATGGGATATTTCGGCGATGCGCGGGCCGAGGACCTCCGGCAGTACCGCGGCGAGATTCAGGCGCGTCTGGCCAGGATGGAAAATGAATACGACATGTCACAGAAAGAATTTATCCGCCTCGGCCGTCGCCTGAACAAGTTCAGCGAGGCGGTCAACGAGGCCAAGCAACTGCTGATCAAGTCGAATGTCCGGCTGGTTATCTCGGTGGCCAAGCGCTATGTCAACCGCGGCCTCGAATTCCTGGACCTGATCCAGGAAGGCAACAAGGGGCTGATGCGCGCCACCGATAAATTCGACCACCGGAAGGGTTACAAGTTCAGCACCTATGCCACCTGGTGGATCCGTCAGGCGATCACCCGGGCAATCGCCGAGCAGGCGCGGGTGATCCGGGTGCCGGTGCACATGATCGAAACCCTGAACAAGGTCAACCGAATTTCCTGGAAACTGGTCCAGGAATACGGCTGCGAGCCGAAACCGGAGTTGATCAGCGCCAGGCTAGGGCTGGCTGTGGAAAAGGTGCGCGAGGTGATGAAAATCAGCCAGGAAACCATCTCGCTAAACGATTTTATCAAGGACAGCGAGGACAGCTCGATCGAGGATTTGATCGAGGACACACAGGCCGATTCGCCTGCCAAAAGCGCCGCTTTCTCCCTGCTCAGGGACCAGATTTCCTCGGCTCTGAACACCTTGACCGCCCGTGAGGAAAAGGTGATCCGTCTGCGTTTCGGGATCGATGACGGCTGTCCGCGGACCCTCGAGGAAGTCGGCGCTATATTTAATGTCACCCGCGAAAGAGTACGCCAGATTGAAGCCAAAGCATTGAGCAAGCTCCGCCACCCGAGCCGCAGCGGTATCCTCCGCAAATATATGTTTTTCTCCTAAGCCGCTGAATAACAAGATCGTAAGCGAACCTCCCGAGTTTTTCAACAAGGTTGACAAAGCCGCCCGCAAGATGTATCTTGACTTTTTCCCGGGATTTGAATTAATAAAAGTTAGGAGCCTTTTTCCAGAGGCCTTGAGGGCCCATAGCTCAGTTGGTTAGAGCGGCGGACTCATAATCCGTTGGTCCGAGGTTCGAGTCCTCGTGGGCCCACCAAATACTATTTTAACTGGCGTGGGCGATTGGCTCAGCTGGCTAGAGCGTCCGGTTCACATCCGGAAGATCACTGGTTCGAATCCAGTATCGCCCACCATAAATTGAAACAACAGTCCTCATGGAACGGATTATTCATAACTTTAGGTGTCCGCGAAAGCGCTGGAATCAGGAAGTAAAAAAGTGTACTGTCCCGCTGGCAGTGCACTTTTTTTTTGAATAAAATTAATGAAACGGACGGAATCCACCGTAGCTTTTGTCACCGAAGATAGCAGGAGGGGGAAGATGGAAGAAATGGGGCTCCTGCTCAAGCTCCAGGAACTGGATTTAGAGCTGCACCGCTTTGAGGCCGAACGGGCGAAGCTGCCGGCTGAAATGGAGCAGCTCGAACAGCAATACGGCCAGTTCAATACGGGGCTTGAGTCGCAGGAAGCCGCTCTCAAAGCTCTGAAGGTGGCGATACGTGAGGCCGAAAGCAAGACGGCGCATCTGGAGGAAATCTCCACGAAGTATAAGCAGCAGCTGCTCACGGTCAAAACCAACCGGGAATATTCCGCTTTGCTCACCGAGATCGAAAGTGTCAAGAGGGAAAAAGAGGAGCTTGAGGAGCAAATCATCAAGCAGATGGAGAAAACGGAAACTGCTTCCCGGGAAATCGAGCAGCTAAAGCAGAAACTTAGCGAGCTGGGCGCGGCAAAAAAGGAGAAGCAGACCGAGCTTGACCTCAGGCTCCGGGAGATCGGCGGAGAGATTTCGGTCAGAAAGCAGAAGCGGCAGGAGCTGTCCAGGCAGGTGAAAACCCCGGTGCTGCGGCTTTACGAGAGGATCATGAGCTCGAGGGTCAATCGAGCGGTGGTCGCGCTGCACAATGGGAGCTGCGGCGGCTGTTTCGCCCATGTTCCGCTGCAGAAAGTGGCTGCTATCCGTAAGGGGAATCAGATTCATACCTGCGAGGGCTGCGGGCGGATTCTCTACTACGAGGACAACCAGGCAAGTTAGTCTTTCTCCGGAGTGCGACAGGCGGCCGCGGCCCGATCTGTTTGCGGGCCGAGGAAAGTCCGGACTCCACAGAGCAGGATGCTGGATAACATCCAGGCAGGGCGACCTGATGGAAAGTGCCACAGAAAACATACCGCCGGTCCTCGGGCCGGTAAGGGTGAAAAGGCGCGGTAAGAGCGCACCGCCCGTCCGGTGACGGACGGGGCAGGGCAAACCCCATCCGGAGCAAAACCAAATAGGGGAGGAGAGGTGGCTCGCCTCGTTTGACTCCCGGGTAGGTTGCAGCCAGAGCGGCTGGAGTAATCCTCCGCCCAGATGAATGGCCGCCGCCGCGGATCCCTCGGGCCCCGCGGTACAGAATCCGGCTTATGTCGCACTCCGCTGTTATTTATCTTTAAATAATATTGCGCGATCGGGTTAAAGTGGACTTGAGAAAATCCAAGTTGAAACATCGCTGGATCGGTCCGGCGGTAAACTTAAACGAGCGGGTTCTGGAACTGGAACAAAAGCTCGGCCTGCATCCCCTGGTCTGCCAGATCCTTTCCAACCGGGGATTTAAAAGCGCCGAATCGGTCGAGAAGTTTCTCGACCCTTCGCTCCACGACCTCCTCGATCCGTACCTGATGAAGGGGATGGATGCAGCGGTTGACCGGGTGGTGCGCGCTCTCCAGTCGAAAGAGAAAATCGTGATCTACGGCGACTACGATGTGGATGGGATTACCTCGATCTCCCTGATGGTCCGGTATCTGCGCCAGCTGAACGGGGATGTGGGGTATTTTATTCCGCACCGGATGGTCGAGGGCTACGGCCTCTAGGAGGCCGGACTGGACAGTGTGGCCGAAATGGGGGCCAGCCTGGTAATTACGGTGGACTGCGGAATTTCCGCCTGCGAGGCTATCGAGTACGCCCGGTCCAAGGGCCTGGAAATGATTGTCACCGATCACCACGAGCCGGGCGACAGTCCGCTGCCCAACGCCGAGGCGATCCTCAACCCCAAGCAGCCGGGAGATAAATACCCGGAAAAAGAGCTCGCCGGTATCGGCGTGGCTTTTAAATTCTGCCAGGGGATCAGCGAAAGACTGGGAGTGGGCCAGTACCAGCTCAACGAGCACCTGGACCTGGTGGCTATCGGCTCAATCGCCGATATCGTACCGCTGATCGGTGAAAACCGGGTCTTCGCCAAGCTGGGACTGGAGAAGATGAAGGTTTCCGAAAAGCCGGGGATTCGGGCCCTGATCAGCCTGGCCGGACTGGAAAATAAAAACCTGGACAGCTCGGACATCGTGTTTTCCATGGCGCCCCGGATCAACGCGGTGGGCCGGATGGGCGATGCCGAGCGCGGGGTGCGGCTATTCCTTTCGGATGATATGGAGGAGTCTCGCGAGCTGGCGAAAATCCTCGAAGAGGAAAACCGTTACCGCCGCGAGGTGGATGTCCAGACCCTCGAACAGGCCCGCGAGGCGATCAGCCAGCAGATCGACCTCGATGAGCGCTGGACCATTGTCCTGCACTCGGAAAGCTGGCATCCCGGCGTGCTGGGCATTGTCGCCTCCCGGCTTGTCGAGGAGTACTACCGGCCCACGGTTCTGATCTCTTTCGATGAGGCCGGAGAGGGAAAAGGCTCGGCGCGCTCGGTCTCCAATTTCCATCTCTACGAGGCGCTCAAAAGATGCGCCCACAGCCTCGAGGTGTACGGTGGACATAAGTACGCCGCGGGCTTGCAATTGAAGCGGGAATCGCTCGAAGAGTTTATCGAGAGCTTCGACAGGGCGGCCCATGAAATGCTCGATCCCCGGGACCTGGTGCCGGAGATCATGGTCGATCTGGAGATCGACCTGGACCAGGCTAACGATAACCTGCTCGAGAGCATCGAGCGCTTCCGGCCCTATGGTCCCGGCAATCCCAAGCCGGTCCTGGTGGTGAGCGACCTCTCGGTCGTGGGCTATCCGAAAATTGTCGGCACCAACCATCTTAAGATGCGGGTGCGCAAGGACAGTCACCAGATCGAGGTCATCGGCTTCGGAATGGCGGACAAGCTCAAGGAGATCAATACGGCCAGGGAAAAGATCAGCATCGCTTTTGTCCTGGAGGAAAACATCTGGAACAATACGCGCCAGCTCCAGGCCAATCTGAAAGATATCAAGGTTTCCGATTAATGCGCCTGATCGCCGGAACGCTCAAGGGCCGAAGGCTGAGCGCTCCCGCCGGAAGAAAGGTCAGACCCACCGGCGAGAGGCTGAAAGAATCCCTTTTTTCCGCTCTGGGCGGACTCTGCCGCGGGGCCAGCGTGCTGGACCTCTTTGCCGGCAGCGGCAACCTGGGGTTCGAGGCGCTCAGCCGCGGCGCGGCGCTGGCAACTTTCGTGGAAAAGGACCGGGCCGTCTGGCGCTGTCTCAATGCCAATGCGGCCGCGTTGGGAGTGGAGGCGAACTGCCGGATAATCTGTGCCGAGGCTTTCGCGTTTATCGCGGGCCCGGCCGGGGAGACCGGCTACAGCCTGATCTTCGCCGATCCGCCTTTTGACAGCGGCTTTGCCGGCCGGGTTTACTCCTGGTGGCTCGAAAGCGGGGCCCGGAATCCGGTCCTGGTGCTGCAGTACCCGAGCAGCGAGCCGCCGACTACGGACCAGGCGGGCCCTGCGCCGCTGAAAAGCGCCACATTCGGCGAAAGTTCCTACAGTATATTCTTAAGGGAGTGACTTTTGGGCCCGAAACTGATTGTCGGCGTTTACCCGGGGACTTTCGATCCAATCACCTTGGGGCATCTGGATGTCATCCGGCGCAGCCTGAAAATGGTCAACCGCCTGATAATTGCCGTGGTCCGCTCGAACAGCAAAAATACCACGTTCGACTCCGCGGAGCGGGTCAGGCTGATCCAGGATTCCCTGGCGGAGTGGGGTCTCGATATCGAGGTGGCCTCGTTCGACGGGCTGCTGGTGGATTTTGCCCGGGCCAGGGGCGCGCAGGTGGTTTTCCGCGGCCTGCGGGCAGTCTCGGATTTCGAGTACGAGTTCCAGATGGCGTTGATGAACAAGAAACTGGCCCCGGAGATCGAAGAGGTTTTCCTGACGCCGGACCAGAGCTATATTTATCTGAGCTCGAGTCTGGTCAAGGAGGTCGCTTCCCTGGGCGGTGATATCTCCGCCTTTGTCACCCCCTCGGTCGAGAGGGCCCTTGAGGCGCATTTCAGCCTCCGGGATGGGAAATAATGACTTGCGGGGTGCATTGACGGCGGGCTGCGCAAAAAAAGCGGATAAATGTTTTCTTGATTTTTTTAGGCTCCTGATTTATTTTCAAATAATGAGTGGGGCAAGCCCCACTCTTTTTTTTCAAGATGGGTCGGGGTCGAGGCCCGGCCCATGATCGCGAGACCGCGGATGGAAATCCAGAACAGCCTGTTCGATCTCTGTGAGCCGGTGCTGAAAGAAGCGGGCTACGAGCTGGTCTGGGCGCAGGTTTCCGGGCTTGCCGGGAGAATGAAAGCCGCGCTCTATATCGACAAGCCGGGCGGAGTGAATGTGGAGGACTGCGCGGCCGCCAGCCGTCTGGCCGATCCGCTGATCGAGGGCAGCGGACTGTTCAGCTCCTTCTATACTCTCGAGGTTTCCTCTCCGGGGTTGGACCGGCCGCTTTTTAAAGCCGGCGACTACGAGAGGTTCTCCGGCCGGAAAGCCCGGCTCTGGCTGCGCCGGCCCGATACGGGGAACCGGAAGAAATTTACCGGGGTCCTGCGGGGCCTGAAAGAGGGCAGCCGGATTGCGCTTGAGCTGGAAGGCGGCTCTCTGGAGGAGATACCATTGGACAATATCCGGAAGGCAAATCTCGTTTACGAATGGAGCTAGCCTCGAACTGAAGTTTCCGCCGGTTTTTGTACCGGCTCTGAATCGAAATATGATTTCGTCTCATTCTTTTGAAATTCGGGTGGAGCCTTATTTATGATCAATCCAATTCTGGATGCCTTTGCCGAGATCGCGCGTGAGAAGAACATCGGGCGCGAAGAGTTGATAGGGATGATCGAGGCCGGCCTGGTGGCCGCGGTGCGCAAGAAATACGGGCCGACCTGCGAGGTGGATGTGCGGATAGACCCGCTGGGAGGCAGGATTACGATCCGGGTCGGACGGCAGGTGGTCGGGGAGGTGACCGATCCGAGCGCCCAGATCACTCTGGCCGAGGCCGCCGAGCTCGACAAGGCGATCCAGGCCGGCGAGATTTTCTGGCAGGATGTCCCCTTCGGGGATTTCGGCCGCAATGCTATTCAGGCGGCGAAACAGGTCGTGATCCAGCGCATCCGGGAGGCCGAGCGCGATAAAATCCGCGCTGAATACTCGGGCAAGATCGGCGAGCTGCTCTCCGGGACCATCCAGCAGGTGGAGCGGGGCAACTACGTGATTTTCCTCAACAAGCAGACCGAGGCGATCCTGCCGATGAAAGAAGTCAACCGTAAGGACCATTTCAAGCAGGGCGATCCGATCCGCGCCTGCCTGATCGACATCCGCGAGACCACCAAGGGGCCGCAGCTCATTCTCAGCCGCACCAATGAGAGTTTCCTCAAAGCCCTGTTCCAGCTTGAAGTGCCCGAGATCTATCAGGGGATAATCGAGATCAAGGGCGTGGTGCGCGAAGCCGGCAGCCGCTCCAAGATCGCCGTGTATTCCAACGATGACCATATCGATCCGGTGGGCGCCTGCGTGGGACTCAAGGGCAGCCGGGTACAGGCCGTGGTTAATGAGATGGGCGGCGAGCGGATCGACATCATTCCCTATTCGGATGACCCCCAGGAGTTTGTCCGGGCCTCGCTGAACCCGGCTAAAATCTACCGGACTTCGATCGACCGGGAGGAACACAAGGTGGCCGTGGTGATCGAGGACGATCAGCTTTCCCTGGCGATCGGCAAAAACGGCCAGAACGTGCGGCTGGCCTCCATGCTCACCGGCTGGAAGATAGACCTGGTGCAGAAAAAGGACTTTCTGGCCCAGCGCGATGAAATGCTCACCGGGGTTTTCGGCGCGAGCAAGGAGAGTGAAGGGGCGCCCGCGGTGGAGAAGAAACCCTGGCCGGACAAGAAACCCGAGCGCAAACCCGCGCCTGAGGAGGAAATCCCGGTCGCCGCGATGGATGTCGGCAAGCTCAATCAGAACCAGCGCGATTTGCTCGATGACCTGCCGGTGGAGGATTTCCCGATCAGCCTGATCGATTCCTTTACCCCGACCGTGCGTCAAAAGCTCGAGGAGGCCGGCTACGACACGTTCTACCGGCTGGTGTTGGCCACCGAGGATGAACTGTGCCAGATCAAGGGGATCGGCAAGCAGAGCAGCACGAAAATCAAGAACGTGGTCGACTTCCTGATCGAGCATTATGCCGAGGAAGCCGAGGAAGAAGGGGAGGAAAGCTAGGCGGCCTGATTTACGAGGATTGTCCACAGGGCGGCCTGAAATGTGGGAAACTGTTTACAAACAGTAGCTAAGATACTATCTTATTAAGAATTTACTGAATTCCCTCCCGGGGATTTCAACACTTTCACCTTTTTTAGGCAGTAACTTTTATACAAGTTAAATGCTGCGGAGTTGGAATTGAGCGTTTTAAGGGTTTACCAGGCAGCAAAAGAATTCGATATCTCCAGTGAGGCCCTGGTAAAGTTGCTGGCGGATATTTCCCGTCCGGTCTCCAGCCACATGAGCACCATCGACGAGGAAACTGTCCGGCTGATCACCAAGAAACTGGCCCAGGAAAAAGCCATTGTCCGTGAAAAAATCGAGAGCAAGAAGAAGAAGTTCGGGCCCGGGCGGGTAAAGGAAAAGGACGAGGAGGAAAGGCCGCGGCGTAAGGAAGCCGTGCGCGCCAAGGTAACCTCCCGCCGCAAGCACTGGGACAGCGGGAAAGAGGTCTGGGTCGAGGAGGAAGCGCCCAAAATCTGGGGCAGGAAAAAGAAGAAAAAGAAAAAAATCAGCCAGAAAGTCATCGCCGAGAATATTCGCCGTACGCTGGCCAAAATTGATGCCGGGGTGGTGAAAAAGAAAAGGCGCAAGCGCGGCACCGGGGGTGTGGTGGTGGTCGAGGAGCAGGGGGCTGAAAACCAGGTCAAAGTAATGGAGTTTATTTCCCTGGCCGAGCTGAGCGACCAGATCGAGGTCCCGGCCAGCAAGCTGATCAGTACCTGTATCGACCTGGGGCTGATGGTGACGGTTAACCAGCGGCTCGATTTCGATACGATAAGCCTGATCTGCGACGGTTTCGGGTTCAAGGCCATCCGGGATGAGGAATACGGGCACGAGCTGCTCGAAGAGGAAACGCGCGAGGAACACGAGAAATACGGCGATCAGCGCAAGCGCGCGCCGATTGTCACGGTCATGGGCCATGTGGACCACGGCAAGACTACCCTGCTCGATTACCTGCGCAAAAGCGACATAATCTCCGGCGAGTCGGGCGGTATCACCCAGCATATCGGCGCCTACAATGTCATCACCGGGGGCGGCCCGATCTGTTTCCTGGACACTCCAGGGCACGAGGCTTTCACCGCGATGCGCGCCCGGGGCGCCCAGGTCACCGACCTGGTGATCCTGGTAGTCGCCGCCGATGACTCGGTCCAGCCTCAGACTATCGAAGCGATCAACCATGCCAAAGCCGCCGGTGTGCCGATTATCGTGGCGATCAATAAAATCGATCTGCCCGCGGCCAACACCGGCCGGGTAAAACAGGAACTCTCCACTCAGGGTCTGCTGATCGAGGAGTTCGGCGGCAAGATTCTCTGCGCCGAGATCAGTGCCAAGAAAGGCACCGGCATGGATCACCTGCTGGAGCTGATCCTGCTGCAGTCCGAGATGATGGAGCTGACCGCCCAGTTCTCCGGTCCGGCGCGAGGGGTGGTGATCGAGGCCAAGCTCGACCGGGGCATGGGCGCGATGGCCACTATCCTGCTCACCGATGGCACCCTGGTGGTCGGCGATCCCTTTATCTGCGGGCTGGTTTCCGGCCGGGTCCGGGGCATGCGCTCCGAGCGCGGCGAGAATGTTGCTGAGTGCGGGCCGGCCTCGCCGGTCCAAGTGCTCGGGTTCGATGGAGTGCCGCAGGCCGGAGACAACTTCCATGTCGTGCGCGATGAGCGCGAGGCCAAGGATATTTCGACTGTCCGCCAGCGCTTGAAACGCGAACAGGATTTTTCCCGCCATCACAAGCTGACTCTCAACCAGCTTTTCCAACGGATCGAAGCCGGCGAGGTGCACAACCTGCACCTGATTATCAAGGGTGATGTGGACGGTTCGGTCGAGGCTCTCTCCGACTCTCTGGAGAAACTTTCCACGCCGGAAGTCAGGGTGGAGGTAATTCACCGCGGAGTAGGCGCGATCACCGAAAACGACGTAATCCTGGCCTCGGCCAGCCGCGCGATAATCATCGGCTTCCATGTCCGTCCGGACATCCGGGCGCGCGAGGCGGCCCAGCGGGAAGGCGTGGATATCCGCCTCTACCGGGTGATTTACGAAGTTGTGGACAATATCCGTCTGGCCATGGAAGGGCTGCTCTCGATGGAGGAGAAAGAGACCCTGCAAAGCTCGGTCGAGGTCCGTGAGGTCTATAAGATATCGAAGATCGGGACCGTGGCGGGCTGCTTTGTGATCGAGGGCAAGGTGAACCGCAACCACCGCGCCCGCCTGATCCGCGACGGAGTAGTTATCTGGGAGGGCAGTTTCGCTTCCCTCAAGCGCTTCAAAGATGATGCCAAAGAGGTGGCCAGCGGGTTTGAATGCGGCATCCGCCTTGAAAACTATCAGGACCTGAAAGTTGGCGATATCATCGAAACTTTTGTTATCGAAGAGATTAAACGCCAGCTCAGCAGCCAGACTTCGGAATGATACTAAAAGCCCCTTACGCCGATGGTCATAGGTGTCTGCACTTTTGATCTGTACCTCGCGGGTATTCATTCGCTCAAGGCCAAGCGCGGGGTGCTTAAAAGACTCAAGGCAAGAATCATAAGCAAGTTCAATGTTTCCGTGGCCGAGGTCGGCGCCCAGGACAGCTGGCAGCGCTCCAGACTGGCGGTGGCGGTGGTGTCCAATGAGCAGCGCTTCGCCAACCAGGTCCTCTCGAAAGTCTCGGAGCTGGTGGTTTCCAATGGCGAAGTGGCGCTGATCGACCAGGAAATGACGTTTTTTTAATGGCGCGAAACGCTTTCAAAAGAAGTGACCGGCTGGGACACCTCCTGCAGCGGGAGATCGGCAATGTGCTGCAGCTCGAGGTCAACAACCCGCGGCTGCGGTTTGTCACGGTCACCGGAGTCCGTCTTTCCGATGATCTGAAAGACGCCACGGTTTTTGTGTCGATCATCGGCGAGGATAAGCAGAAGACTTTTGACAGCCTTCTGAATGCGGTCAGTTTCATCCGCACCTGCACCGGAAAGCGCTGTTATTTGAAATTTGTGCCCCGGCTGAATTTCAAGCTGGACCTGACAGCCGAGCGGGCTTCCCGGATCGATCACCTTTTGCAGGAGATGCACTCCGGGGATGACCGGGAGGCACCGCCTGAATGAAAACGGAGCTGGTTTCGGACGAGCGGATGAATCGAACCAGCGCCGCAAAGAAAGTGGCTGGCGGCATTCTGCTGGTAAATAAGAGGACCGGACTGACCAGCCACGATGTGGTTGATCGCGCCAGGCGGATCCTGCGGGAGAAGAAAATCGGCCACACGGGGACGCTGGACCCGCGGGCCGAGGGGCTGCTGGTGCTCTGCGTGGGTGGAGCGACCCGCTTCGCCTCCTTTCTGGCCAACCAGGATAAAACCTACCGCGCTGTGATCCGGCTCGGACGCACTACCGCCACCGATGACAGCGAGGGCGAGGTTCTCTCCAGCTACGAGGGAGACCTGGCGCCGCTGGTCGGGGAGAAGCGGCTTGAACAGGCCCTCGATTCGTTCGCCGGGCTGAGTTTGCAGGTCCCGCCGTCTTACAGCGCCAAGAAAATCGGCGGGGTGCCGGCCTATGTCCTGGCCCGGCGCGGGGAGAAGCCCAGGCTCAAGCCTGTGGCGGTGCGGATCGGTTCGATCCGGCTGCTGCGGTTCGAGCTGCCGGAGCTGGAGCTGGAAGTAGACTGCTCGGCGGGCACTTACTTGCGCTCGCTGGCCCGGGACCTGGGCGAAAAGCTTGGCTGCGGCGGTTACCTCTGTTCCCTGGTGCGCACCCGCGTCGGCGATTTTACCCTGGATTCGGCGGCTACCCTGGAAGAGTTGCGGACCGCCGGGATCGGGGAAATAGAGCGGAAGTACCTGCGGCCGATTGAGAGCGGCCTGGCCGGCATGCCCGCGGTCGAGCTGACCGTCTCGGGCGTGGAAAAAGTATATTTCGGCAGGCTGGCGGAAATGGGAAGGGATTGCAGTCTCCTGCCGGAGCCGCCCGCCTCCGCTGGAGTGCTCGAGGTGCGGATGCAGGACGGCCGGGGCCGCTTCCTCGGAATCGGCCGGCTCGAGCGGATCGGGACATCCATGGGCGTCCTGCAGCCTAAACGGCTGATGGTCGAGGCCTTTCCGTTCGATTCCTGAGCGCGCGGCGGCGGGGACAGCGTTTAAGATGGTGCGGCAAGAATAATCCTTGGAACTCTGGCTTTATGGCTGAAAATAAATCGACAGCGCCGCCGAGCCTGCCTCCGGGCGTTGGTACCGCGGTCACCGTGGGCACTTTTGACGGGCTGCATAAGGGTCACCTGGGAATCCTGGATAAGCTGCTGAATGAGGCGTCCGCCCAAAAGCTCAGTTCTCTGGTGGTGACCTTCGATCCGCACCCGAGGCAGGTCCTGCAGCCGGAATTCAAGATGAAAGTGCTGCTCGGCACGCAAGCCAAAGTCCGACTGCTGGCTGAGCTGGGGGTCGATTACGTGGCGGTCTTGAAGTTTGACCGCACCCTGTCCCAGGTGGCCCCTGAGAAATTTGTCGAGGACTATCTCGTATCCCGTTACGGCATGAAAAGCCTGGTGGTCGGTTATGACCACGCCTTTGGCAAGGACCGCGCCGGCAGCGAAAAAGTTCTGGGCGAGCTCGCCACGGTTTATGGCTACAGTCTGATTAAAGTCCCGCCGGTGCTCATGGACGGCAAGCCGATATCCAGCTCCTGGGTCCGCTCGGCCCTCGATGCAGGGGACATGCAGTTGACCTCGCGGTTGTTGGGCCGTTTCTTTACGATCTCGGGCAAGGTGGTCGAGGGGGCGGGACGCGGCAAGGGGCTCGGCCATCCGACCGCGAACATCGAGCCCGAGGATGTGGGAGCCCAGGCGATCCCGGAGGGGATTTACGCCGCGGTGGTAGCGCTGGACGGGAAATTGCTGCGGGGCGCCTTGCATTATGGGCCCCGGCCGACATTCAATGAGAAAGCTCCGACACTGGAGCTCAACCTGTTCGATTTTTCCGGCGATCTCTATGGCCGCCGGATTGAAGTCTCGGTTATCGAGCGCATCAGGCCGATCCTGCGCTTTAAAAGCGCCGGGGATTTGACCAGGCAGATGGATCGGGATGACCAGGAGGTGAAAAAGGTATTCGAGAAAATCAGCATGCCGGCCTCGACTCTGAGCCGTGCACTTTAATTGTTTCACATAAACAGCGATTCATTCGTAGAATTATTTTGGAGGGCGGTAAATGAGTATTACTAAGGAAGCAAAAGCCGGAGTGATCGACAAATTCAAGCTGCACGAGGGAGATGTCGGTTCGGCTGAGGTGCAGATCGCGATCCTGACCGAGCGCATCCTCAACCTGACCGGGCACTTCAACGTTCACAAAAAAGATTTTCATTCGCGCCGCGGCCTTCTGCAGCTTGTCAGCCGCAGGAAAAGGCTGATCGAGTATTTGCGCAACAAGGACTACGATTCGTACAAAAAGATGATCGAAGCTCTGAACTTAAGAAAGTAGGCCTTTCAAGCCTGCCAGGCCGGTTCACGGCCCCGGATGAGCCGCTTTTTTTTGAAGCGGACCCTCCGCAGCGGTGCCGGAGCATCAGGCTTGTTTTCTGCGCAGCAGTTACCGGGACTGATCCCGGGCTAATTGTTTTTTTATTCGGATTTGGAAGGAATAAATGGTTCACAAAGTTGAGAAAGTTATCGGCGGCAAGACATTATCCCTGGAAACCGGGAGAATGGCCAAACAGGCACATGGAAGCACCTTTTTGCAGTACGGGGAGACCTCCGTGCTGGTCACAGTCGTGGAGAGCCAGGACCCCAAAGAGGGCGCCGATTTCCTGCCGCTCTTCGTCGATTACCGGGAGCGCTCCTATGCGGGCGGCAAGATACCCGGCGGATTTTTCAAACGCGAGGGCCGGCCCAGCGACCGCGAAATCCTAAGCGCCAGGCTGATCGACCGGCCGATCCGCCCCATGTTTCCCGAGGGTTACCACTTCGATATCGTGGTTATGGTCACCGTGCTGAGCTCCGATCAGGAGAACCCCGCCGATATGCTGGGGCTGATCGGCGCCTCGACCTCGCTGGCTCTGAGCCAGATTCCGGTAACCGAGCTGGTGGCCGGTGTGCGGGTTGGTTATATCGATGGGCAGTATGTGCTCAACCCCACGTTCGAGCAATCCAAGCGGAGCGAGCTGTCCCTGGTGGTAGCCGGTACGCGGGATGCGATCGTGATGGTGGAGGGCGGAGCTGAGGAATTGCCCGCCGAAACGGTTCTCGGCGGATTGGAGTTCGCCCGGGTCGGGATCAATGAGATCCTGGATCTGGTTGAAGAGCTTGCCCGTGCCGCGGGTGTGCCGAAAAAGCAATTCGTCGCCGAGGAAATCGACCACGGATTGCGGGAAAAGGTCACCGCCCTGGTCGAAAGCCCGCTGGACGAGATTTTGCGCACGGCGGATAAAATTGAGCGAGAAAACCGCTATCATCAGCTCGTGCTCGATACCGCGGCCGCCCTGGCCGAGCAGTTCCCGGAACAGAAGAACCGGATTTCAGCGGTAATCGATGAGCTGGAAAAGAAGAAGATGCGCAGGATGGTGCTTACCGAGGGTCGCAGGATCGATGGCCGCAAGCTCGACGAGATCCGCGATATAACCTGCGAAATCCAGGTGCTTCCGCGGGTCCACGGCTCCGCGCTCTTTACCCGGGGCCAGACCCAGGCACTCGCCTTGGTCACTCTGGGCACCAGCCTGGATAGCCAGGTGATTGACGGGATAGAGCAGCAGGAATACCGCAAGTATTTCATGCTGCATTACAATTTCCCCTCATTTAGTGTCGGCGAGGCCGGAATCCCTCGGGGTCCGGGACGCCGCGAGATCGGTCACGGAGCGCTGGCCGAGAGGGCGCTGCTGCCGATTATTCCCAAGGCGGAAGGTTTCCCCTACACGATCCGCCTGGTTTCCGATATCCTCGAATCCAATGGCTCCAGCTCGATGGCCTCGGTCTGCGGTGGTTCGCTGGCCCTGATGGATGCGGGCGTGCCGGTTTCGACAGGAGTGGCCGGGATAGCCATGGGCTTGATCTGTGAAAAAGAGGGTGTGGCGATCCTGAGCGATATCCTGGGAGCCGAGGACCATCTGGGGGACATGGATTTTAAAGTCGCCGGCACCCGGAAGGGTATCACGGCCTTTCAGCTCGACAGCAAGATCGGCGGGATCCAGTTGGATGTCCTGCGGCAGGCCATGGAACAGGCCTGCAACGGGTACCGCCACATTCTCGGGATCATGGAGCGAGCTATTGACACGCCGCGGCCCGAGATCAGCCAGTACGCTCCGAGGATCCACACCATGAAAGTCCACCCGGACAAGATCCGCGAAATCATCGGCCCGGGAGGCAAGATCATCCGTAAAATCTGCGAGGAGACCGGCGCCAAGATCGAGATCGAGGATGACGGGACTGTCACGATTGCCTCGAACGATGAGGCGGCTTGCGAGATGGCCATCCGCCGGATCCAGGATATCGTCCAGGAACCGGAGGTCGGCCGGATTTACGACAGCGTGGTCAAGACCGTTACCTCTTTCGGGGCTTTCGTGGAATTCCTCCCCGGCAGGGAAGGCCTGGTGCACATATCCGAGCTGCAAAAAGAGCGGGTGAACGACATCGAAAAAGTGGTTAAGGTCGGAGATAAATTTAAGGTTAAGCTTGTCGGGATCGATAAACAGAATAGGGTTCGGCTATCCAAAGTGGCGGCAATGGAGGAAGAGGAAGCCGGGAACTGAAATTGAGCGGGAGACGGCTGGATTCGATGAAAGAAAATGTCCGGAGAATAGTCGAAAGCAACGGGATGCGGATCGTGCTTGAGCACATCCCCCATGTCAGATCCTGCTCTATCGGGGTCTGGGTGAGCCGCGGCAGCCGTCACGAGCCCGCCGACAAGATCGGAATCAGCCATTTTCTCGAACACATGGTATTCAAGGGCACCGGCAGGCGTTCAGCCAAGCAGATCGCCTCGGACATCGAATCGGTGGGCGGGAGCATCGACGCCTTTACCGGCCGCGAATATACCTGTTTCCATGCCCGCGTGCTGGATGAATACGTCGAGCTGGCGGTGGATGTGCTCAGCGACCTGGTGGCCGACCCGACCGTTGCCGAGGAGAATATCGAGCGGGAGAAACATGTCGTCTTCGAGGAAATCCGCAACATGGAGGACACTCCGGACGACATGATTCACCAGCTTTATTCCCGGGCGCTCTGGGGCGATGACCCGCTGGGCTACCCGCTGCTGGGCACGTATGAAACCGTCGAATCCCTGAAAAGAGCGGATGTTCTGGATTACCTTCACAACCAGTACTCCGCCTCCAATTTCGTCATTTCCCTGGCCGGCAATATCGATGTCTCGGCCACCGTGGAGCTGATCCGAGACAAATTCTCCTTTCTCTCCAGCCGCTCCGGCAACGGGGGCGGGAAAACAACAAACTCCTCGCTGATTAACCCGGGGCGCTTTAAACCGGAGTCCCGTCATCTGGACCGCGACTGCCAGCAGACGCATCTCTGCCTCGGGACTGTCAGTTTCGCCCACTCCGACCCGCGGCGCTACGCCCTGCTGCTGCTGAGCAATATCATCGGCGGCGGCATGAGCTCGCGCCTCTTTCAGCGGGTGCGCGAGGAGGAGGCTCTGGCCTACGTAGTTTACAGCTTCCAGCAGTTCTACGTAGACACGGGCCTCTATGGCGTTTATGTCGGCACCGAGCCGTCCCAGCGCGACCGCACCATCGCCATTGTCCACGAGGAATATAAAAAGATTCTGGACCAGGGGGTGAACGAGGAGGAGCTGCTGCACGCCAAAAACCAGCTCAAGGGCCAGTTGCTGATTGGCCTGGAAAGCACTACCACCCGGATGTTCCGCCTGGCGAATTTCGAGATCAACGGAGAGGGTTACCAGCCGGTGGACCGGGTAATCGAAAAGATTAATTCCGCCGGGCCGGAGGATATCCGCCGGGTGGCGGAGCTGATCCTCGATCCGCGGCGCATCTGCTCGGTCTCGCTGGGTCCGAATCACGGCTGAGCCATGACCCAAACCGCCGGCCGAATTCCCATGCCTCGGGGCAGACTTTCTCCCCGGGGTTTTTCTTTATATATTTAATCAGGCCGCGGAGAAACTTGAGGTAATTCAGGCAAAAGCGGTAACCGATTCTGAAAAAAATTCATTTGCGTTTCATGTAGGGGCGACGCATGCGTCGCCCCTGCGCGCCGTAACGGGCAGCCACGGTGGGCTGTCCGGCCGGATTTGCTTTCTCCTTTTGAAAAAGCTCATAAAGAAAGGCTGCGGTGAGCCGTCCTAACACTCCGGGAGCCTCCCGCTCCGGCTACCGCCAGAAAGTCCTCGGCCAGCATTTCCTGGTCAGCCGGTCAGTCACTGAGCGGATAATTTCCGCTCTCGGGCCGCTGGAACATAAGCACGTGCTCGAGATCGGCGCCGGCCGGGGAGTCCTGACTGAGCATCTTGCCGCGGCGGCAGGGCGGCTGACCGCGCTCGAGATCGACAGGAAGCTCGCCGATTACCTCCAGCGTACTTTCGGTGCAAAGCCTGAAGTGGCCGTTCTAAGGGAGGATGTCCTCAATTTCGATATCGGCGGTTGGGCGCGCTCCTGCGCTTCGTTGCGGCCGCTGGTGGTAGGTAACATCCCGTACAGTATCACCCATGCCCTGCTTCATGCGCTGATTGACGCGCACCGGGAGCTTGAGGCGGCGGTGCTGATGCTTCAGGAAGAGGTGGCGCGGAAAGCGACCGCCGCCGCCGGGGGAAAGCCCTTCGGCATGCTGAGTGCGCTGCTTTCCTATTATTCTTCCGCCGAGTACCTGTTCGGAGTGGGACGGGAGAATTTTATCCCGGTGCCCGGAGTGGATTCAGCGGTGGTCCGGCTGGATTTCAGTCGGCCGTGCAGTCCCGCGGCACGGGATGAAAAGGCATTCCGATTCCTGGTGCGCAGGCTGTTCGAGGAGCGGAGGAAGCAGGTCCAGAAGGTTCTGCGCAATAACGGCCGGTTCGCCCTTTCCGCGGAAGATATTGAGCTTCTGGCCCGGGCTACCGGGTTGGACCTGACACGCCGTCCGGAAGAATTCCCTGTAGCCGAGTTGATCGCCCTGGCCGATGCGGTTTCCGGCATGAGTAAAGCGGCTCAGGGATAACTCCTTATGGTGGATAATGGTACGAATATTGCTGACTTGGCGGGTAGCAAAAGTGGACACCCGTTTGAGTGCGCCGCTTTAACGGGTGATTCTGTCAGCTGAACTTTAAGTAACGGAGTTCCCATGGCTGAAAAGACCGATCAGCCGAGAGTCAGCAAGCTGGAATTCGAGAGCTTCGACAGCTCCCAGAAGATCGAAACTCCCCTGGAGCTCAAACAGCTGAACGATGTGACGCTGGAGCTGCGCGCGGTACTCGGCACATCCAAAGTGTCGCTCAGGGAAATCCTTAATTGGAAAAGGGATGCAATAGTCACCCTCGATAAGCTGGCTGGCGAGAACGTGGATATTTTCGTCCATGGGGTCCGTTTTGCCAGCGGAGAAGTCCTGGTCGTAGAAGATAACTTCGCCGTTCGGCTGACCGAGCTGCTGAGCTACATCGAGCGGGTAAAACTCGGCCTGGGCCGTACCGTGGAATGATCCGCCGGACAGGCTCTTCCGCCGCCGCTGTTTTCGGGCGCTCACCTTATCCCGCCTGATGTCCCTGAACCGGATGTGGTAATATATGCCCACCGAATTTAAAAACCTGCTGATCACCGTTCCCTTTATCATCCTCCTCGTGGTGCTGTTTTTCTGGCTTATCCGGGCGCTCATACCGGGCTCGAAAGGCCAGGCCTCCAAATATGCCAAAGACAAATATGAGCAGGCCGGCTACGAGAAGATGGCAGACATCAAGCGCAAAGAGTACTCGGTAATCGGGGGGGGAATTGCGGTAATGGTGCTCTGCCTGGCGATAATGGGCACTCTGAGCTATATGGTTTTCTCGGCGGGCGTCTCGGCGGCACTCGAGGATCAGATGGGCTTTAACCTGATCCTGATTTTCATCCCGGCCCTGGTTTTAATGGGGTTTATCATCGCCGCTTCAATCAACTATATGAAACACCAGCAGATAGTGCTGCATGAATTCCGGTCGTTCAGGACCGTCCGGGAAAAAGCGATAAAAGAATATCAGGAAAAACGATCGGGTAAAGAGAAAGAGCCGGCAGAAAAAAAACCGGCTAAGGGAACTCCATCTGCGAGTCAGCCGGACACCTCCGGCGCCACCAAAGCCAGTAAGCGGCACGGCCAGAAAAATCCCTCACGCAAAAAGAAGACTTGAGAACTTGCCGGAGAGGTTTTGAGCGCCCGCTCTGTCAGTGCGTGTTTAAAGACTCCGGTAGCGCTCGATCCCTTCCTTGAACAGATCCCCTCCGTGGGCATCGTTCGCTACCACCACCTGAAAATCCTTGACCTCGATCCGGCGGATCGCCTCCGCGCCCAGGTCCTCATAGGCTATAACCTCAGAAGAGGTGATCCACTCCGAGATCAGGGCTCCCGCTCCGCCGACGGCGGTGAAATATACCGCTTTCTCTCTCTGCAGGGCTTCCAGAACTTCCTTCCCGCGGTTTCCCTTGCCGATCATGCCTTTAAGGCCCAGGGCCAGCAGTTTCGGCGCATAGGGGTCCATCCGGTAGCTGGTGGTCGGGCCGGCCGATCCGATGACCTCGCCGGGTCTGGCCGGTGTCGGGCCGACATAATAGATTATCGCGCCGCGGACCTCGAATGGCAGCGGTTCCCCCTTGCCGATCAGCTCGACCAGCCGCTTGTGGGCCGCATCGCGCGCGGTGTATATCACGCCGCTTATATTTACCTGGTCGCCCGCCCGCAGCTCAAGGACTGTCTTATCGGACAGCGGCGGCGTGAGAGAAATTATCTGGCTCATGGGCTGAATTCTCCCCCTGAAACTTGTATTGACCACGCAGTACTTAGTCCGAATTATTCACAAACAGCAGTAATAATCTCAAGGTTTTGTAATTAAGAAAATCGCTCTGAGGACACAGCATGCTGTGTCCCTGCGTTGGAATTTGCTATAACCTGCTATTGTAAATACAATAACAAAATTCAAGAATAACGAGGCACTTAAAAAACCGCCGTGAGATGCCTGGCCGAATGGCACTGCATATTGAGCGCCACCGGCAGGCTGGCGATATGGCAGGGATGGGTCTCGATCAGCACGCCCAGGGCGGTAGTTGTCCCGCCCAGTCCCTGGGGGCCGACCCCGGTCCGGTTTACCAGATCGAGCAATTCTTCTTCCAGGTCGGCGTAGAAAGCGACCGGGTGGCGGCTGCCGAGAGGCCTGAGCAGTGCTTTTTTTGCCAGCCAGGCGCATTTTTCGAAAGTCGCTCCGATACCCAGCCCCACGATAATCGGGGGGCAGGGGTTCGCGCCGGCGATCTGTACGGTCTCGATCACGAACCGCTTGACCCCTTCCAGGCCATCCGCCGGCTTGAGCATCGCCAGCCGGCTCATGTTTTCGCTGCCGCCGCCCTTGGGCGCGAATGTCAGGCTGAGCCGGTCTCCCGGGACCTGCGTGAGATGGACCACGGCCGGCGTATTGTCCCCGGTGTTGACCCGGTTCAGCGGGTCCCGGACTATGGATTTTCGCAGGAAGTTCTCCTTGTATCCCCTGGCGACTCCCCGGTTGATCGCCTCCTCCAGCGTACCCTCGCCCTGCAAGCGCACTTCCGTGCCCAGCTCGACAAAAAATACCGCGAACCCTGTATCCTGGCACAGAGGGGCGTTTTTATCTCTGGCCAGCCGGGCATTCTCCAGAATCTGGTCGAGGATCTTCCGCCCCGTGGGAGACTGCTCGGCCCGGCGGGCTTTTTCCAGCGCGGCGATAACATCCTCTCCGAGAAGGCAGTTGGCCTTGCCGCAGAGGTCCGCTACCCGGCCGGTCACCTCGTTCAAATCGACAGTTTTCACCGAATCCTCCCGGATCTGCGGCTATTTAAAACTTCAATTTCGCGATATTGGCCTTGACCTCCTCGGCCGAGCTGTGCAGGGCTTTCTTTTCCCTGGCCGAGAGCTTCAGCTCGATGACCTCCTCCACCCCGCCGCAGCCCAGTCTGGCCGGGACACCCACATAAACATCCTTGAGGCCGTACTGGCCGTCCAGGTAACAGGCGCAGGGCAGCACGCGGCTTTTATTATTGACAACCGAATCCACCATTTCCACCACCGCCGCGGCCGGGGCATAGAAGGCGCTGCCGGTCTTGAGCAGTTTTACGATTTCCGCTCCCCCGTCACGGGTGCGCTGGATCAGCCGGTCGATTGCCGCCTGGTCCAGCAGCTCGGTCAGCGGCACTCCGGAAACCGTGGTATAACGGGGCAGGGGGACCATCGAGTCCCCGTGTCCGCCGAGCACCATCGCCGAGATATCTCGCACTGAGACCCCGAGTTCCAGGGCGATAAAGGAGCGGTAACGGGCGGTGTCCAGAACTCCGGCCATGCCGAACACCTTTTTGGGCGGGAACTTGGTGACTTTCATCATCAGGTAAGTCATGACATCCAGAGGGTTCGAGACCACGATGACAATGGCCTTGGGGCTGGTCTTGCGGATATTTTTCGCTACGTCACCGACGATCCTGGCATTGGCCTCGAGCAGGTCGTCCCGGCTCATTCCGGGCTTGCGCGGCAGTCCGGCGGTCACCACCACGATGTCGCTCCCCGCCGTGTCCGCATAGCTGTTGGTCCCAGTACAGCGCGTGTCGAAACCCTCCACCGGGGCGGATTCCCACAGGTCCAGCGCCTTTCCCTGCGGCACGCCCTCGATAATGTCCAGGATCACGACCTCATTGCCCAGCTCTTTCTCGACCAGCTTGCAAGCGGTGGTGGCTCCGACATTTCCGGCACCGATAACCGTGATTTTCATTAGAGGCCTCCCTGAAAAAATCTGGAAATTATGTGAATGTCGCAGGAAATAAAGAGAAAATTAGGGATAGACTGGAAAATACGCAAGCTTTAGCTGGTGAAATCCTGTGGAAAATATGGGCGGGCGGCGTTACGGTTCGAGTGGCGACGGGGATGCGGAAAGGCTCAGCTCACCTTGCCCCAGGGGTAGTTTTTCTCGAAGGCTTCCTCGAAATTGAAGACGTTCTTGAAATCCTGCTTGCTGTCCTGGTCGGTTTTGGTAAGCTGTTTGGCCTCGATCAGGCGGAAAACAATTTCGCCGAAATCCTCGGTGGCTTTGATGCCCCAGTATTCGAGCACGGTGCGGGCCAGCGGCCCGTAAAGCTCGAGCGCCCGCCTGCGGCAGCCGTCGCTGAGCTCCCGGCCGCTGACATGACGGGCCTCCTGGAGCGATTCGATCAGCGAGCGCAGGGAATCGAGGATAAAGACATAGGCTTCCCTGGCGTAACGCGGATCGTTCTCGATTATTTCATCGAGGAAATCGTATTTTTCCGGAAAGTCCCACATGGCCGTTGACCGTCGATTAACGTTGGGCGACGCCTGAACTGCAACCTCAAGCTACTATTATAAAATATTAGGACTCCGCGGTCAGTTGTCAATGGGATTGTGGCTCATTTCCCATTCCCCGCCGCCCCTGCGGGACAAGCGGTTGTGCTTCCAGGCCGGGGCGTTGAATGGCGATTTGTCAATCTTTTATCAAAGCCGTCTCCAAGACCTGGCTTACGCTGTTCACAAGCTTGAATTTCAGCTCCTTTTTGACCTCATCCGGCAGGTCCTCCAAGTCTTTCTCGTTCTCCTCCGGCAGCAGGACTTCGGTCAGGCCGGCGCGGTGCGCAGCCAGGATTTTACCCTTGATCCCGCCGACAGCCATGACCTTGCCGCGCAGGGTGATTTCCCCGGTCATCCCCAGGTCGTGGCGCACGGGGAGGCCGCTGAGCAGGCTGGCCAGGGCGGTCAGGATTGCCGCGCCGGCCGAGGGCCCATCCTTGGGCGTCGCCCCGGAGGGCACGTGAAGGTGGATGTCGGAATTGGCGAAAAGATCCTCCTCAATCTCGAAATCCCTTCGGTGCGCCCTGAGGTAGCTGAAAGCGGCCATGGCCGATTCGCGCATTACCTCGCCCAGTTGCCCGGTGAGCTCCAGGTTTTTCCGGCCCTCCATTTTCAGGGCCTCGACAAAGAGGATTTCCCCGCCATAGGCGGTCCAGGCCAGGGCGGTCGCCACGCCGACCTCCGGGCTGCGCCCGGCTGTCGCCGGCAGATACCTGGGCGGTCCGAGATACCCGGCCAACTCCTCCGGCCGGATCGTCGAGTGGTATTTCCCCTCCAGCAAGTTGAGGGCGGTCTTGCGGGCCAGGCTGGCAATCGCCCGCTCGAGCTCCCTCACGCCTGATTCGCGGGTGTAGCTGTCCGTAATGACCGCCAGGGTCTCGGCGCTCAGCCTGAGCCGTCCGCCTGAGGCCAGGCCGTTCTCTTCCAGCTGGCGGGGGACCAGGTGGCGCCGGGCGATCTCGAGCTTTTCCGAGGGAGTGTACCCGGCGATCTCGATTATCTCCAGACGGTCGCGCAGGGCCGGCGGGATCTCATGCACCAGGTTGGCCGTGGCGATAAAAAAGACATTGGAAAGGTCGAAACTGACCTCGAGGTAATGGTCGGCGAAAGAGTGGTTCTGCGCCGAGTCTAGGACTTCGAGCAGCGCATTGGCCGGGTCCGAGCGCATGTCCGAGCCCAGCTTGTCGATCTCATCGAGCATGATCACCGGGTTGTTTTCCCCGGCCTTGCGCAGGTTCTGGATCAGGCGGCCGGGCAGCGAGGCGATATAGGTTCTTCGGTGCCCGCGGATTTCGGCCTCATCGCGAATCCCGCCCAGGGCGATACGGCAGAACTTGCGTCCCAGGGCCCGGGCGATCGATTTGCCGAGCGAGGTCTTTCCCACTCCAGGCGGGCCGACAAAGCAGAGGATCGGTCCGTGCGAGTCCTGCTTGAGCTGGCGCACGGCGAGGAATTCGATGATCCTTTCCTTGACCGCGCTCAGGCTGTAGTGGTCCTCGTCGAGCACCTTGCGCGCCGCGGCGATATCCACGGGCTCCCGGCTGCTGATATTCCAGGGGAGATGGATCAGCCAGTCGAGATAGGTGCGCGAGACATGGTATTCGCTGGCCGATGGCGGCATGCGGCGCAGGCGGTCGAGCTCGCGGCCGGCCATCTCATGGGCCTCGGGGCTCATCTGGGCCGCTTCCACCGCCAGGGTCAGCTCCTCGATCTCCCGCTTGTGGGAGTCCTCCTCGCCGAGCTCGCGGCGGATCACCCGGAGCTGCTCGCGCAGGTAATAGTCGCGCTGCTCCTTGTCGAGCTGGCTCTTCACCTTACTCTGGATCTGCTTGCCCAGCTCGATCAGGTTGCGCTCGCGCACCAGCAGGTCGATAACCAGTTGCGCGCGGTCCCGGGGGACCACGGTCAGGAAAATCTGTTTCTTTTCCGCCAGGGGCAACTCAATATTAGCGGCGACAAAATCCGCCAGGGCCCCGGCGCTCTCGATATTGTCCGAGGCCTCGCGCAGGTCCTCGGCGAGCATGGGGCTGATGTCGATCATCTCGTGGAACAGCAGCAGCAGGGCGCGCTTGAGCGCCACGAGCTGGATCTGCGGCTCGCGGGCCTGCTCCAGCGGCTCCGGCGAACAAATGAACAGCTCGCCCTCGCGGCGAACTTTCCCCAGGGCGATCCGGCTCAAGCCCTGGATCAGCAGGCGGATTGAGTTGTCCTGCATCCGCAGCATTTTAAGCACCCGGCCGAGCGTGCCGAAGGGGAGAAAATTGCGCTCACCGCCACGCTCTGTCTCCGGGCTGGCTGTCGAGTATCCCAGGGCCACCAATTGGCTGTCGGAGATATTTTCCTCGACCAGTTGGGAGAAGGAGCCTTCCGGCACCATCACCGGAACCACGACATTGGGGAACACGACGCGGTCATCGAGAGGCAGCAGAGGCAGGGAGGAGGGTAGGTCGTCAATCAGGAGGAGCGGCTGGTCCGATCTTTCGGCAGCTTTCATCTATCACCATCCCTGGCGAATTGTTAACGATAGTTTATTTTTCGAACACGGTCCGAGGGCCCAGGTCCCGGATGGCGATCCGGCCCGCGGCGGTCTCGGTGAGCCGGGAGATCAGGCTTTCGGCCCGGCTGGAAGAGACTGCAATATTCAGACCGGCCTTTTCGGTAAACTCTCGCGAGGTGACAATGACCGGGTTCGAGCCGATAAGCTGGTTGACCGCGCCCAGCAGGGTGTAATCAAAGAAAAGCGAAAACTCGCGGGCCAGCATGCCCTCTTTTCGCGGTGCGGCCTCGAGGGCCTCGGTTGCCGCCTGGGAGTAAGCCCGCGCCAGTGGGCCGGTTCCAAGCTTGATCCCGCCGAACCAGCGGGTTACTACTACCACCGCGCCGCTCAAATTCGCTCGCTCGAGCGTTTTGAGTATGGGCGCGCCTGCCGTACCCGAGGGTTCCCTGTCATCCTCAAAAGCGAACTCGCTTGAGGGGTTCTCCAGGCCGCGCCAGGCCCAGCAATGGTGGGTGGCGGCGTGATATTTTTTCTTCTCCGCCAGGACAATTTTACCGGCCTCCTCGCGGTCCGCGGCAGGCGCGGCCAGGCCGAGGAAACGGCTGCCCTTGATTTTAAGCTCGGCCTCGCCTGTTCCGGCGAGGCTCGTTATCCGGTCTTCTTCCGGGATTTGCAAGCTGTAAGGCCTCTATTCAATCCGCACTCACAATGTAGGGGCAGGCCCCTGTGCCTGCCCCATCCACGCCGGGTGGACATGGGATATTTTGTGATTATCCAGGGGGGGCGACGCATGCGTCGCCCTGCACCCGTGTAACGGGCGGCCACGGGGAGCCGCCCCTACGATAGCGTTGGTTCCCTTTTACAGCTAAACCCGGGATGCCAGCACCCGTAAGGGCAGGCCCCTGTGCCTGCCCTATCCCGTACGGGCGGCCACGGGATATTTGCGATTGTCCCGTAGGGGCGACGTCCCGATAAAATCGGGATCGCCCCTGCATTACATTTTTCAAAGATATAAGCATTATAGAGCACGGCAAAAATTGTTCTCAATATATCCCCAAACCCTTGTCCGGCGCAAAATTAATATTGACACCGGGGTCTGCAAAACCTATCTTAAAGGCCCTTTTGACGTGCCGGAATAAAAGATAGGGCGGAGTAGCTCAGTTGGCAGAGCAGCGGAATCATAATCCGCGTGTCGGGGGTTCGAATCCCTCCTCCGCTACCAATAAGAGCAAGGGTTTGGCCGATTATGG
>MFIX01000192.1:33271-33345 GCA_001780825.1 Candidatus Glassbacteria bacterium RIFCSPLOWO2_12_FULL_58_11
ATCGGTCCCGGGTTTTTTCTTTCCAATTAGAGGTTATTCCACCTGTCTGGTCATCCCGAATCCCTGTTTTACTG
>MFIX01000193.1:0-973 GCA_001780825.1 Candidatus Glassbacteria bacterium RIFCSPLOWO2_12_FULL_58_11
GGGATGTTCTGTTCGGTTTACATCCTGATCGAGACGCATCAGGATGCACTGGTGATCAGCCGGCGGGCTTTAATCCCCGAGACCGAGGTTCCCGAGGTTTTCGTGGTGGATGATTCCGCCGTGGTCCACCGTAAGCGCCTGACCCTCGGGATTTCCCAAGGCGACACCCTGGAGGTGCTCAAGGGGCTGTCCGAGAGCGACCAGGTGGTAGTTATCGGCCAGGAGAATATTCACGAGGGTTCCCGGACGCGGATCAGCTTTGCAGGCGCGGATTCCACAGCGGCCGAGGTTCCGGCGGCGCCCCAGGCGCAACCGGACTGGAAAAACAAAACGGGCGGAAAAGCAGGAGCCTGGCGTAAGCCGCAATGAAAATCTCCGAGTACGCGATCAATAATCCGGTGACCACGACCATGGTCACACTATCCGTGATAGTGCTCGGCCTGCTGAGTCTGAGCCGGATCCCGCTGATTTTTCTGCCGGATATCAATCGTCCCTTCCTGCGGATCCAGGCGAACTATCAGGGCAGCAATCCCGAGGAGGTCGAGAGGCTGATCACCCGGCCGATCGAGGAAGTGATGGGCACGGTATCGGGGCTGAAGTCGATCAACTCGAACTCCTCCTCGAACGGCGCCTCGGTGCGACTGGAATTCGAGCAGGGCCGGGACATGGATATCGCCTCGATGGAGGTCCGCGAGAGGCTGGACCGGATCAGGCGCCAGCTCCCCGACGATATCCTCGACACTCCGCGGGTCACCCGCTGGTCTACCACCGACTGGCCCTGCCTGAATTTCGGCGTGATCTGGAAAGGCGACCCCGACCAGTTCGAGAGCATTGTCGAGAATGTGCTGGAAAAAAAGCTGCTGGCCGTGGAAGGCGTGGCCAATGTCAATATCGGGGGACTGCGGAAAAAGAGTATCTGGATCGACCTGGACCAAAACCTCCTGCGCTCCTCGCATATCAACACCCGCCTGCT
>MFIX01000193.1:1093-6003 GCA_001780825.1 Candidatus Glassbacteria bacterium RIFCSPLOWO2_12_FULL_58_11
CCGCCTGCTGTCCACCCGGATCAATAATGAAAACGAGAACCTCCCGGCCGGATTCGTTTACACCGGCGGCAAGAAATACAACCTGCGGGTAATCGGGCAGTTCGGCTCGCTTAAGGATATCGCCGGGCTGCCCTTAAACAACCGCGGCCTGCGCCTGGACCAGCTGGCCGATGTCCGTTTCGACTACCCGACCCGCTGGCGCTGGTTCCGCCATCTCAATGGCCATGATGCGGTTTCGATCAGTATCCTGAAAACCGCCAATGGCGGTATCATCGATGTCAACCGCCGGGTTAAACAGACTATGGCTGAAATCAAGGCCGACCCGCGGTATGCCAATCTCGACTACCAGATTTACTGGGACCAGTCCGAGGACATCCTCAAGAGCATCGGCAACCTGAAAAAAGCCGGTCTGATCGGCGGACTCCTGGCCATCGGCGTCCTGCTGTTTTTCCTGGGGAATTTGCGCAACACGATGGTTATCGCGGTCGCGATTACGGTTTCGATTGTCTGCACCCTGTTCTTCATGTACCTGATTCGGCTGGAACCGTTCAACTCCGACCTTACCCTGAATATCATCTCGATGATGGGGATGATTTACGCTATCGGAATTGTAATCGATCCCGCGATCGTGGTGCTGGAAAATATCTTCCGCATCCGGAGCGAGACGGGAGTCAGCGCGATTCAGGCGAGTATCGAGGGCAGCCAGGAGGTCGGTATGCCGATCCTGGCCTCGATCCTGACTAATATCATCGTATTCGTCCCGCTGATCTTTATGGGCGGCGGCCAGGGCGGCATGCGTTTCATGCGGGACTTCGGGATAACTTTCTGTGTGGTCTGCATGTCCAGTTTCGTAATCGCCATAACGGTGGTGCCGCTGCTGAGCGGCAAGCTGATCCACAACCTGCAGCCGAACAAGGAGCGCAACTTCCCGGGCCTGAAAAGATTTTTTACCAATCTGGTCAGCCACGCCCTGCGCTTCCGCCTGCTGACCATGCTGATCGTGGCCGGGATGATGTGGGCGGTGTTCCTGCTCTACGGGATGATCGACAAAGAGCCTGGCGGCTGGCAGGCGGACCGCCGTCTCAATATCCATGTGGATATCAGCCACAATTACAGCATGGATGAAGCCTCACGGATCATGACCGATGTCGAGACCGAGTTGTTGAGCCGCAAGAAGGAGCTCGAGATATCCTCGGTCGGGGTGGAGCTGAACATGGGCCGGCGCAACAACGGGCAACTGGATATCTACTTCGAGGACGCCAAAAAGGGCGGCCGCAACACAATTGAACTGCAGGAGGCGGTCAGACGGCTTTTGCCGGTCAAACCCGGTTTTGCATTCCGGGTCAGCCGGGGGCATGGTTAGGGTGGAGGGGGAGGAGATATCGAGGTGGCGCTGATCGGCGAGCGAATGGACCTGCTGGAAGGTTATGCCAAGAAAGTGGAAGCGATGATGAAAAGCTTGCCGGGGGTCCGGGATATCGACCTGAGCACTGAGGAGGGCGAGCAGGAAGTGCGAATAGTGGTCAACCGCCAGCGTTCCGCTGCCAGCGGTATCTCCGCCAGCCAGGTGGCCTATACGGTGAACTCGCAGCTGACCAGCCGTCCGAACAGCCGCTTCAAGGCCCCGGAAAGGGAAATCGATATCATGCTCGGCCTCAAGGATGAGGACCGCCTCAGCCTGCAGGGCCTGGAAACCATGGAAATGTACGCTCAAGGCGGCCAGCGCACCGAGCTAGATAATATCGCCACGATCGAAACCGGCCGCGGCCCACGCGAGATCGAAAAAGAGAACCGCCTTTACCAGGTTGAAGTAAGCATGGAAACCGGGGGCGGCGGCATATTCATGCTCAGCCAGGATATCGCCCAGCGGATGTCCCAGATGAAAATGGCCCCGGGGTACACCTGGCAGCTCGGCCGCAGCTACCGCAACATGATGGAGGAGGAGGGCCAGTCCCGTTTCGCGATCATTTTTGCCCTCTTGCTGATCTATATCGTGCTAGCCGCTCTGTTCGAATCTTTCATCTATCCGTTTACGATCCTGCTCTCGGTGCCCTTTGCGATATTCGGCGTGGCGCTGATCTTTGTCGCCACCAATACCAATCTGGGAACAATGGCCTATATCGGCGTAATCATTGTCTGCGGGCTGGTGGTCAATAACGGAATCCTGCTGGTCGATTGCATAAACCTGCTTCGCTCGCGCGGTCTGCCCCGGGGCCAGGCGATAATCGAGGCGGTACAGAAAAGGCTGCGGCCGATCCTGATGACCGCCTCCACCACCGTTCTCTCGCTGGTGCCGATGACCGCGCCGCTGATCGCCCCCTCGATCTTCGGACCCTCCGAGGGCCGCTCGGCCTACTGGGGGCCGGTGGGCCTGGCGATCCTGGGCGGCATGACCACCTCGACCTTCCTGACCCTGATTATTACTCCGACCATCTATTCGCTGCTCGACGATCTGGGGAACGGGACTAAGTCCATGTGCTCCAGAGTGTTCAAGCGTCGGCAATCCACCACACTTTAATCCGGCGAGTAAAATTAATGGGAAGCGTATCGCTGTTGACCGCTTTCAGCGCAGGAATATTCTCCTTTATCAGCCCCTGCGTGCTGCCCCTGATTCCCGCCTATATCTCTTTTGTCTCCGGTATCTCGATCGATGAGCTGCAACAGGCCGGCGCCGACCGCAAACGTCAACTGCTGCGGGTCCTGGCCAGCACGCTTATATTCGTGCTCGGCTTTTCCGCGGTGTTCATACTGCTGGGCGCCGGCGCCTCGATCATCGGGAAACTGCTATTCACCTACCGGGTCTGGTTCAGCCGGGTGTCCGGCACGCTGATTGTCGTGCTGGGCCTGCACATGACCGGAATTTTCCGGATCGGTTTTCTGGAGTACGAAAAACGGATCCAGGTGCGGAAGAATCCTTTCGGGGCAATCGGCATCTTTTTGATCGGCGCGGCTTTCGCTTTCGGCTGGACTCCCTGTATCGGCCCGATCCTGGCGGCGATCCTGGCCCTGGCAGCCCAGGAGGGCACGGTCGGCTGGGGGATGCTGATGCTGGCCGTGTACTCGGCTGGACTCGGTCTGCCGTTCATAGCAACCGGCCTGGCCCTGAACGGTTTCCTGGGCGTTTACAAGAAGATGCGCAAACATTTACGAACAATCGAGATAATCGCCGGTATATTTTTATTAGCCGTAGGGTTATTGATCTTTTTCGACATGTTCTCCATATTAAGCGGGTTGCTGATCCAATTATTTCCGCGACTCACCGAAATTGGCTGACTATAAACAGTGTCTTAAAATCTATTTGACAAAGGAGACGTGGATGTTTTTGCAGAAAATCTTCCGGGCCTGGACAGCCATTCTGTTTCTGGCATTTATGGTCGGTTGCGGAGCCGGCAATTCCGTTCCCCAGACCGCCTCAGCCAAGGAGGAGGCCACGACCCCGGACCAAGCGGCTCCGGCCGCGCAGAGCTCCGGCGAGGCCCTGGCTCCAGACTTTTCCCTGGAAGGGGTGGGCGGCGGCCAGATTTCCCTGGGGGGTCTGAAAGGCAAGGTGGTGATTGTTGATTTCTGGGCCACCTGGTGCCCGCCCTGTGTCAAAGGAGTGCCGGAATTCTCAGACCTTTACCGGACTTACAAGGACCAGGGGCTGGAGGTTATCGGCATTTCGGTTGACCGCGGCGGCCCCGAGGTGGTGAGAAAGTTTATCGAGAAGAACAACGTGCCTTACCAGATCGCCATGGCCTCGATGGATGTGGTGGACGCTTACGAAGTCTATACCGGCATTCCGACCACTTTCGTGATCGACCGCCAGGGCCATGTGGTGGAGAAGATTATCGGCTACCGGCCGAAAAGCTATTTCGAGGACCAGATCAAGAAGCTGCTGTAAGATATTACGGGCCCGGCGGGCCGCGGCCTTGTGGGCAAACCGGCCGTTTAAGAAAAAATTAAAAAGCGGGCTTTCCCAAAAGGGATAGCCCGCTTTTTTGCCTCTTACCGGCAGGCGAGGTCAATTTTCTACCTATTTTAAACGGCTTTAAAATAACAATCAGCGCGTAGGGGCAGGCCCCTGTGCCTGCCCTACTCATTCGGGCGGCCACGGGGGGCCGCCCCAACAGGAAAACGCCAAGGGGGCTTGAGGAACTGTCCATTTGGGGTCTCCCGGTAAGCAACGAATTTCTTCGCCCCCTCTCAGTCGCCCGGCGGAGTGGACTGCTTTTGCGGAGAAGCTTCCTCATCCACCGTGTAATGGGCGGGCGGCAGCTTTTCATTGACCTTTTTCCCATCCCGCTTGACAATCACCCCAGGCGCGCCAACCACAGTGCAGTCATTCGGAACATCACGGTTTATTATAACGGTTTCCGCGCCGATCAACACATTATTGCCCACCTTGATCGGTCCCAGGAGCGTGGCCGAGGTACCGATCAGCACGTTGTTGCCGAGCGTCGGGTGGCGCTTGCCGGAGTGGTGGCCGGTGCCGCCCAGGGTCACGCCGTGGAACAGCACGCAACCCTCGCCGATCTCCGCGGTTTCCCCGATCACCACCCCGGTGCCGTGATCGATAAAGAACTTGCGGCCGATTTTAGCTCCCGGATGGATCTCCACTCCGGCCCAGAAACGCCCCAGCACGCTGATGAACCTCGGGATTACCGGGATGCGCAGATCGTTCAGGAAATGAGCGATACGGTGTATCACTATGGCGTGGTACGGAGTATGGCAGAGCAGGGTCTCGACCCAGTTCTTGGCCGCCGGGTCATTGGCCTTGATCGCCTTGAAATCTTCGATTAGAGTCATAAGCATTTGGCTAATCCACCTTCGATTACTTAAGCTTGATAGCTTCGTAAAAAGTCCATCTACTTCGTTGCGCGGCATATCTCGTCATTGCGGCGTACCATTAAGTACGCCTCATTCCTCGA
>MFIX01000193.1:6192-13465 GCA_001780825.1 Candidatus Glassbacteria bacterium RIFCSPLOWO2_12_FULL_58_11
CCCTACAACCCATGTTTATTGCCTATATGGATAATTATTTCAACTCGCCTTTAGACAGAAAAATATTCCTTCATTCTACGGGGCAGGCCGGCTAAAGTCAAGCCGGGGCCGGTCCGCCCGCGGCAACACTGTCTACCAGCTTCCTCCGGGATAAAGCTCGGCCGCGGCCGGACTCTCGTAAGTCGCAGTACTGTCCATCTTCACCTCCCTGCCCCAGGCCCCCTTTGCATAATCGATCGTTTCGACCCGCACGCTGTTGAAAAGCTGGTCGCCGAGCCTGGTGCGCGAGGGATAGTTCAGGTTGCTGCGCCGGGCATTGCAGTCGATAATCAGGTCCAGCACGCTCCAGCCGTTCAGCTCGCCATCCGGGGCCGGGATCCCGGGATCGGGGTACTCATTGGTAAAGGGGATGAACAGGCACCAGTGAGGCGACTTCCACGTATCTTCCCGGACCTGAATCTCGCAATTGACATCCCCGATCACGAAACTGTAGCGGGCGGCGTGATCCACGCTGGAGGCCAATTGCTGCAGCAGCAGGCTCATCTCGCCGCACTGGCCCCAGCCCTGCATCAACAGGCCCCGGCCGCCGGTGAGATAGATGGCATTCTCCGGCCCGGTCACCGCCCGGACCCAGCGGCTGAGCCAGCCCAGCGCGGCTATCCGGCTGCCGGTCTCCTGCAGAAAATGCTCGTAGATCGGCAGGGCGATCCTGCGGTAGGCCCAGACCTCCGCCGGATCAGCATTGTGGATGGTCGGGTGACTGTTCAGCGGCACATGCGGCACTACCTCGGGAGCGGGCCGGACCGGGTTCCCGGGCCGGGGGATTTGCGCGCCCAGCAGCTTGAGCGCGCGGACCGCCTGCCAGGTCGAGCGCATCTCGCTGGGCGAGGCGAGCGGTGTCTGGCCGGTCACCCCGACTCGCGCGAAGCCGCCGTCCGGGTTCTGCAGCGCGGCGATCCAGCGGGCGCAGTCCGCAGCAGGCCGGGCGGCGCGGGAGGTATCGTTGTCGGAGAGCGGCATACCCAGCAGGGCGAGCGAGTGCACTGCCATGTAGGTATCCTGCATCAGCGAGTAGTGGTCGAAATTGTTCCAGTTGTCCCCATGGCCGATCTCGAACCCGCCATCCGCCTCCTGGCCATAGCTGGAGAGCAGGAATTTTTTCACCTCGATCGGCCTCTTGGGACTCGCGCCCAGTAATTCGAGAGTCCGCACCCCGTAATAGGTGCCGGCCGTCGAGGAGTAGTTGAAATTATCCACGCTGAGACAGAATCCGCCTCGCCTGGCTTTGGTATCCTGCATGCCTTGCGCCCATTGCACCAGCCGGGCCGAATCCGGGATTGCCGCGCCAAGCTCCCGCAGGGCGGCAACCGCCCAGAAAGTGCTGTAGAGGGCCTCCTCGGCCCCGCCCCAGCTCACCTCCCGGGCTGAAAAGGCGCCGCTTGTGAGCTGGCGGGCGCGGATAAAAGCCAGGGCCCGATCGGGCCGGCCGGCCTGTGTGCCTAGTATCCGGAGGGCTTTCAGCGCCCAGAAGGTCGGCTCCAGGGCGCTCATCGTGCCCCAGGGCAGCAGCTTGCCGTTGTAAAAATCACGGGCCTCCAGAAAACCGCCATCCGCCTGCTGCTGCCCCATAAGCCAGCCGACCGTGGCCTGCCTGTCGCCCAGGCTTTCCAGCGCGCCGAGATCCGCGAGCGCCTCCAGCGCCATGCCGGTGCGGCTGACAAACGCCGAATCTCCGGGGAAGCAGCCGAAACCGCCCTGCGGCGCGCGGCAGGCCAGTATCCAGGCCACTGTCGGATGCGGCCCGGCGGTTGGAACCGGCCCCGCGGAACTCTCTCCGGGTTTTTCGCCCGGCGCGCCGCAGGAAAATAAAACCAGGAGGAGTATAGAGGCAACCAGTCGAATGAGAAGTATCATCTATTCAGATTCCTGTTTAAAAAAATCCGCTGCTTTAAAAGGTTTTGAAATAATATCTTGGCAGTCGCTTATTTTCATGTACCGTAGGGGCGGGTTTAAAACCCGCCCCTACAAAAGACTGTGCCATTACTATTGCAATGCCTTTAGTACTTCAAAGCCTCCAATTCAAGCAAATCTCTCAATCACCAATCACCTGATAAGCCTTCTTGTCTTCCAGCTCCCGGACTGTCTCCCGCAGCAGGGGGAACGGCTCGAATTCCGGAGACCGGAGAAGCGAGCTAAAATCTTTCAAAGCCCGGGGGATATACTGCAGGTATTGCTTTTTGGCATCCACCAGGGCGAGCTTGGCATAGGCGCCCAGGACCTGCATCAGACGGTGGGCGGCGATAAGCGGCCACTGGGGCGTGAACATTTCCGCGGCTGCCGCTGAAAAAGCGGACAGCACCCCCGGGTACCGGCTGACAAGGCGCTCGCGCAGCGCTTCGGGCAGCGGCAGGTAGGGGTCGTAAAGCAGGCTCGCCAGGTCGTAAGCCGGAGGGCCTGAGCGGGCGCCCTGAAAATCCAGCAGGCGCAGCCTGCCGTTATCGCCGAGCATTATATTGCGGCTCTGGAAGTCCCGGTAAAGCAGCACCTCCTGGCCGATCAGGCTGCCGGCCCTCTCCGAAAGCTCTTTCAGCTCCGCTTCAAGCCTGTCCGTGTCCCGTTTGCAAAGTCGCCCGACAAAAAAACGGGAAAAATAAAGTCCCTCCCCCTCGTACATGAAAGCGGCAGCGTAACGCGGGTTGAAACTGCGATCCGGGTCGAATTTTTTGCCGGCTTCCACCTGGACCCGGGCCAGCAGCTCGATCAAAGTCAGGTAAGTTTCCGCGGTCCAGGGGGACCCTACGCCGCGGGAAAGGACCTCGGTCTGAAGATGCCGGTCGCCGAGGTCCTCCATCAGGATCAGGCCCGCCGCCCGGTCGTAGCCGTAAATTTCCGGCGGCGCTCCGGGAGCCGCCTCAGAGAGAAGTCCGGCGATATAGACATAAGTATCGTTTTCATTCACCCCGCTCGCCGGGTTGGCGGGCGGGGCCGGATTTACCAGCAGGACCGCCGGCCTTCCGGCTCTTTTCACCCGGTAAAAAGCGCGGGTTGAGGCATCCCCGTAAAGCGGGAGGAAAACGGCGTCCTCCGCTTTCGGCAGGCAGCGAACCACAATATCTTTCCACGGTCCGGGGATTTCGCCGGGAGCTTTGCTGGTATCCTCATTCATTCAGGCGCCTCGATAACCGGAAACCCCACCCTCTTCGCCTGCCGATACGAGATTCAGCGCGCCGAGTCCTCTTTCGGCGGCCCGGACAATCGTGGAAACCTCGCCGGGCTTAAGGCCCAGCAGGCCGCAGGTGAAGGCATCAATGGCCACCGGATCGGTACCGGCCACCACCAGGCCGGGCTTGACCGTCCGGCCCGGCCCGAAGGGGCCATTCTCGGCCAGCATCTCGGTGGCATCCACCACGGCCAGCCGGGGCCGGACCACCGAGGCCAGGTCCACGATGCTGTCCACCAGATATGCGGGGCCCTGGTGCCAGCCCGCGTTGCCCTCATTGACTCCCATCAGGTTTTTGAGCGCTCCGGTAAAGCGCGTGCTTTCATGCTGCTTGGCCACCGGCATATTGATCACCAGGTCGGCCTCGAGCGCCGGAGCGATTACCCTTAACTTTTTCTGTCGCCGGGCTCCGGGCACCGCGAACTCCCTCCAGTCGCCCGGTCCGGGAGTCCAGAGAGCGGCTCCGGCCCGCTCGGCAGCCTCCACGATCCCGGTGCCGCTCCAGCGGAACCGCTCGTGGATCGAACAAATCTCGACTTTCGCGGCACCGGCCTCAAGGCAGAGCCGGGCTACCGCCCCGACCAGCTCCGGCCGGGTGCTGGCTCCTTTCAGTCTCCCCTGCGGATTAGGCAGCAGCATCACCCGCATGCCCGGCCGCACAAAGCGGCCGATCCCGCCCAGCGCGGCAACCGCCGATCCGGCCGCGGCCGCCGGATCGGGGCCTTTGGCCGCCGCCAGCAGGAGGTCTTTCTCGGGGGTCGCAGCCGAATGATGGGCCAGAGCCCCTGCCGCGGCCAGCGCTCCGGCAATAAAGTCCCTTCGTTTCAATTTACTCTCCGTGACTATTCGACAGGCGGTCCTGCCTGACAATCTCTCTTCGCAATCGCCTTTCCAGCCCCCCCCGACTTTAAGAAAAAAAATAGACGCCGCTCTCGCATAAATCAAGCAGATTTAAATTATTATCCTTTCTCGATGAGCCTTGACTGAATACCCCGGAACTGTAAATTTAAGTCCATCTTCTTCAGCTTTGGCCCGGCGCCGCCGCGCCCAATTCAGCCGACAGGAAGGTTTCCATGGAGACGAAAGACACCCTGGCGGTAATCCTCGGAGGAGGGCGTGGAACCCGCCTAGCTCCGCTCACCCTGGCCCGCTGCAAGCCGGCGATTAACCTGGCCGGAAAGTTCCGTCTGATCGACATCCCGGTCTCCAACTGTATCAATTCCGGGGTGCTGAAGATATTTGTCATGACCCAGTTCCTCTCCGCCGGCCTGCACCGCCACCTTTTCCAGACCTACCGGTTCGACCGTTTTTCCGATGGTTTTGTCGAGGTGCTGGCCGCCGAGCAGACTCCGACCAATATGAACTGGTTCCAAGGCACCGCCGATGCGATCCGCCAGAGCCTGCGCTATATCGCCGAGTGGAATATCAAATACGTGCTGATCCTCTCCGGCGACCAGCTTTACTCGATGGATTACCGTCACCTCCTCAGCTACCACGAGGAAAAGGGGGCCGAGGTAACTGTCAGCACTCTGCCGGCCCCGCCCGAGGATGTCTATCGCATGGGGATCATGCAGATCAATAAAGTGGGGCGGATTGTCAACTTTGTCGAAAAGCCGAAAGACCCCGAGGTCCAAGCCCGTCTGGAGACCGATCCCGGATTCATGAAACAGTTCGGCGTGGAGGCGCGCGGCCGCAAGCACCTGGGCTCGATGGGCGTCTATGTTTTCAACCGGGACACCCTGATCGAGATGCTCGGCGAACAGAAATATACGGATTTCGGCCGCGAGGTGATCCCGGAGGCCACTCACAGCCGAAAAGTTTTCGCCTATGTGTTCGACGGGTTCTGGGAGGATATCGGCACTATCGAGTCCTACTACAAGGTCAATCTCTCGCTCACCGACCCGGTGCCGCCGTTCAATTTCTACAATGAGGACTGGCCGATATTCACCCATCCGCGCTCCCTGCCGGGGGTCAAGGTGGTCCGGGGAAAGATCGACCGGGCGATCCTGTGCGAGGGCAGCATTGTCAGCGATGCCGAGATCACGCGCTCAGTGATCGGCATCCGCCAGGTCATCCGCTCCGGCGCCCGTCTGCGCGACAGCCTGGTGCTCGGCGCCGATTACTATGATACCCCGGGTAAACTGGCCGAGGGGTTCCGCCGCAACGATGGCGAGGTACCGACCGGGATCGGCCACAATGTCGAGATTGAAGGGGCGATTATCGACAAGAACACCCGGATCGGGGATGGCGTGGTGATCCGCTCCAAGGCCGGGGAGCCGGACCATGAGGGCGAAGGCTATTATGTGCGTTCGGGGATCGTGATTATCCCCCGCGGCGTGACTATCCAGCCGGGCCGGGTAATCTGAGAGCGACGAGGCCGCTCCGCCGGCGCGCCATTAAACTCGGATTATTCACTAAATACCGGAAACCCAGTAGGGGCGGACCCATGTGTCCGCCCGTTGTTCAGAAATTTCTCGACCGCAGTCGGGCGCACACGCGGGTGCGCCCCTACATTGCCTCTACCCGCTTACCCTTGGAGCAAGCTCTGAGGAATTCTTTTCGATTAAACGGATCTTTTCGAGGTCTAGATGAGTAAAAACGATTTGCTCAGCCGCGGCCGGACCTGCCTGCTGGTGGTGGATGTCCAGGAGCGGCTGCTGCCGGTAATCCACGAAAACGAAATGGTCGCGCGCAATATTGAGCGGCTGATCCGCGGAGCGGAAATCCTCGGCGTGCCGGTGATTGTCAGCGAGCAGTACCCCAAAGGCCTGGGGCCCACCGTAGAGCCGCTCAGAAAGCTGGTGGAGGGAGCCGCGGTCGCGGAAAAACTGACTTTCTCCTGCCTGCGGGACCCCGGCCTGGCCGAGAGGCTCAGGCAAACCGGCCGGGATACCCTGCTGGTCTGCGGGATCGAATCCCATGTCTGCGTGCTCCAGACTTCACTGGATGCCCTGCGCGAGGGCTACAAAGTGCAGGTGGCGGCGGATGCGGTCTCCAGCCGCTCGCCCGCCAACAAGCAGGTGGCTTTGGAGCGGCTTGCCGGGGCCGGAGCGGTAATCACCTGCACCGAGTCCGCCCTGTTCGAGCTGCTGGAGAAAGCGGGCAGCGAGGAGTTCCGGCAGATCTCCCGGCTGGTGAAATAATTTCAGCCCAAGACCCTTCCAATATTGCCGGACCCTTTTAAATCTGAAGAAAGCAGATTACATTTTCAGCAGGCTGCAATTTTACCCATTCGCGGGTAATTATTTATTGCTCAATTGGATTTTAATATGCAAATCCGCGAAACATATTCTCACTTTTACGGCCTTGAGTTCTTGCTAGTTCATAAACCTGTTCTTTGGAAGGAAATACAACAGGTCATCGCCGGTATTGATGTGGAAAAAAGCAAAACTAAAATATCCAAAGAAAAAAACACGCAAGGCAAGCTCCTTTACAGTCCGGTCGACATGAATTCCGCCTTTAAGGTTTTTCTTGAGCAACATGGGTGGCAAGGCAGCCGCGAAAGATTCGAAGATACAAATGGAGAACAGCTAGGCAAAAAATCTCTCCCCCTGCCACCCGATCAGCAAAAAAAAGAGATAGAAAATAGCGGTGAAGTCGCGATTTTCAGCTACAACCAGACTGATTTTGTAAAGGACAGGGTAGCGATAGAGGTCCAGTTCGGAAAATATTCCTTTGTCGCTTATGACCTGTTCGTCAAACACCTGGCTTTTTATATCGGCGACAAAATTGACGTAGGGATCGAGATTCTGCCAATGAAAACCCTGCAAAGTCAGATGAGCTCTGGTGTGGCTTATTATGAGGGAGAGTTCTATAATGTCGTACGTCAGGGCCGGGGCGTACCGGCGGTCCCTCTGGTTATACTTGGCATCGAAGCTTGAAGAGCTTAATCCAATATTATTTACATAATTCCGCAAATTCCGGTAGGGGCGCACGAGTGTAATTATTACGAATAATCCCGGTTAAAAACTTTGCCTGATTCAAAAAGACAGGATTAATACCTTTTGCTCCCTCAAGAATGGTCCATTAATGCCCCCACCTTTTGCGATTCCC
>MFIX01000194.1:0-1545 GCA_001780825.1 Candidatus Glassbacteria bacterium RIFCSPLOWO2_12_FULL_58_11
TTGGAGGAATCTCCGGATCTTTTTTCCTCATATGATCTTTATAAGTCTTAAAAAAATCATTTATTCCAGAACGGAAGGGTTTATCAGAAAGTCTTTTGTATCCACTTAGATAAGCAGCCAAAATGGCCTCATCATTTTGTTCATCACTATAATTAACTGCCTCGTTTATAGACCTGCGTTCATCTTCCTTAAGACTACAGATTTCTCTAAGTATCAAATCAATCTTCTCATCGATAGTAGATGCCTCAGGTCTAAAAACTCCGGTCTGCGCAACTCCAAAATACTTCCACAATGCATTTTGGTCTGGATTTTTCTCATATGCTATTTTTAAATGCTCAGATAATTTATTTTTCTCCGCTTCAATATCCCAAGTGCTAAGTGAACTGTCGTACGTATGAAAATTTATTATACTTGTATCAAAGGGTATTTGAGTAGTTATATTATCTTTAACAAGAGCCACAGGTTTATTAAGTGCCGTTCTGATCCCTAATTCGAAGAATACGTTTGGGTTCAAAATCGACATATCACATAGTACCAATTCACACATGGATAAATGTTTAATTATTTCTGCTGGTATATTATCTGACCCGGTAGTTTTAGGAGGGATAACTTCAAAGCCTGTATCTTTAATAGCAGGCCTAAATAGACAATTAAGTACGTGCTCAAAATGATCTCTATCACTATTGTATTTTTCAATAATATTTTCAGGGGTTGTTATTGGCATGATAATGAAGCATTTTTTTTCATTTTCTGATTTTGCCATTTTTATAACCTCTCAATTACATTTTTAATACAATCTTTCTTTAGTGTGTTGAAATAATTCCAATACGGCTGGTCTTTCCCTGTCTTTGTAGGGGCGGGTTGGCGTGCTTCGCACGGATCTCCGCCATGCATTGCATAGCTCCGGTTGAAACCCGCCCCTACGGTGCCTGGATATCATTAGCCGCATGGGAAATACTACGACAAGCTTTTAAACTAATACTAACTATTCTTCCAGCACCCGGATCGGCATGTCTTTCGGCAGGACCTCGAGATGCCAGGCGGTAATCTCCTCGCCCGGTATCAGCGCCGGGATGCCGGGCGGGCATTTGACATAGTTGCTGCAGTTGATTCTTCCAATGGCCTGGCCCAGTTGCAGCGGGGTCTGACGGGCCGCGAAAAAAGCCTCTCGCGGCAAACGGCGCATTTTCGGCAAATTGAACCGGGTGCTCTTCCTCTTTCCCTCCAGGGGCTTTCTTACTGATAATGCATTGTGCACTTCATTCAGCGCAGCCGAGAAGCGCGAAAAATCCTCCTCGCCGTTGCGCAACGAGAATAGAAACAGCGTGCCCTCAGCATTGCAGAGCTCGTTGTCGATCCTCCGGCTGTAAAACAGGTCCCCGATCTCGTTCCCCTCGGCGCGGTCGCTGGTCAGGAACAATTTCAGCGGGTCGGCAGCGGCAGAAGATTCGCGGAAAGACAGGCAGCTACCCCAGGGCCGGATTTTCTCGCGCAGCAGTTCGCACCTTCGGGCGGCCTCGCTGAAAAGTTCCCGCCCCCCGGGGC
>MFIX01000194.1:1568-1729 GCA_001780825.1 Candidatus Glassbacteria bacterium RIFCSPLOWO2_12_FULL_58_11
TCAATACTCAATACCAGCAGGTTGCTGCGAGTGGTGCTCTCGAAAAGCTCCAGGCTGCTTCTCAGTTCTTCGGGGCTTAACAGTGAGTTTTCGGGCAGGTGCAGCAGGCCGGTCTGGACGAAACTGCCCAGGTACTTGTGCAGGCTGTGCAGGACAATGTC
>MFIX01000194.1:1874-17975 GCA_001780825.1 Candidatus Glassbacteria bacterium RIFCSPLOWO2_12_FULL_58_11
CCGGCTCCAGGCCGGTCAGGATTATGCCGTTGATAAACGAGACGTGGCAGTTCCGGCCCAGCGCTACCCGGGAGCATCTTCTGGCCAGAGCGCTGCAGGTGGCCAGTACTCCCTGGGTCGTGCCTCCGGTGAGAAAAAATGTCTGTCGGCTGCCATAGGCGCGGGAAAACGCCAGCTCGGTCTCGACCAGCTTGTCCGGCGTCAGGTACGGCCGGTCGTACAGATAGACCTTTTCCGGGAAATAACCATCGCCGTTCGCCGTGCCCTGGTGGGCCGGCGTGTGCAGGCGAAGGTCGATTTCAGGCGCGTACGAGCTGATCAAGTTGTAAACGGAACTCTTGCTCATCTTCCAGTTTCTTACCCAGATAAATCGGGCTCAGCGGAGCCAGCGGCCTTCTCAGGGATTCGAGGCTTAAGCCCGATTTCAGGGCCAGCAGCACTCCGGCGGCTTCGAGGTAGCTGTCCACGTAATAAATGGTCCCCAGATTACCGTTGATCCCCAAGGTCTCCGGGTCGATACCGGCAAGCGTATGGTTGCCGCGCACCAGGATCAGCGGGATGTTCTGCTCCAGGGCGGAGAAGAAAACGACATTGCCTACCGCATTGGCGGGCATCACGACGGCGCTGATATCGCCGGCCGCCACCTGGCGGGTGGTGTTCGAGAGCACCGAGCCGGGCACGATCGGCCGCGGCGAGCGGCTGAGGCCCTTGATCACCGAACAGATATACGCGGTCGAGATCAGTTCGGCCGAGTCCCGCGGGTCGCCCAGCGTGCCGAACATCGAATGCGACAGCTCGGCCAGCAGCGGAGCGTGCGCCGCGGTGAGCGGGAAGAGGTTGGTGACCGTGTGGGTCAGGATCGCCTCGGCCCCGCCCCAGGGATTCGGGATTATTTCCTGGTTGTAGTACTGCTGACGGATGCGGTCATCCAGGACCAGCGTGCTGGAGAGGGCCACCGCCCCGGCTCCCCGCTCGTAGATGATATCCAGGCCGCGTACAAGCTCGTCCATCCGGTTGAAACTGGCCGAGGCATGGCCGAACTCGGAGAAGCGGCACTCCGCCGAAAGGCTCTTTTCGGTCACGACCACCGGGTCGATAGCCAGTCCGCCGGTGGCCCGCTGGGCGTTCAGGGCATTGAGGACGTTGTTGAGGAACCGCTCCTCCCGGGGCTGCTCGATCAGCACGCCGATGGATTTCGGGCCCTGGAGCTGAAGGTCGAGATGGCCGAGCAGGAAATGGGTGATCAGGTTCCCCTCGAGGTAGAAAATATTCTCCCCGGCATTGTAAATATCCGAGGCGGTAACCGAATTGGGATTGGTGATCAGGTAGTCGCAGGCCCGGGCCAGCAGATTGGTGCTTGGCGTGGCATCCCCGGCGAACCCGCCGATCTCGGCCCGGACTCCGGTCGGAATAATGCTCAGGGCCACGAAAGGATTGTTGCCCGGACGGGAGACCGCGGGCCGGTAATCCAGCAGGGAGGGCCAGGCCAGCTCCCTGTCGGTCTGCAGGAAGGAGCCCTCGAATACCAGCTCGGCGCCGCGGGCTTTTACCAGAATCAAGCGGATCAGCGTTCCATTTCTGCGGACCGCTTCTTCAATCCTGGGGGCCAGCGCGCTCCAGACACGGTCCTTCGGCGGGCAATCGATCGAGAATGACCGATTGACTATTGTCGCCTTGTTCATTTCCACCACCTTTGGCTGTGGTAAAAGATCAAGGATCGAAGGAATCAGCGCCCGGCGGCTGCCCTGGCCCCTTCAATCCAGCCTTTTCGAAGTAAAAAAGTTGCATCCATAAATTGCTTAGGCTCTGCCGGCCGGAAAAACTTTCAGCAGAATGAACGCCGCTCCGGGAATAAATGTACTAACCCCTTCACGGGGCTCATACCGGCGCCAGCTGAAAATTCATTCTCTGAACCTTGGAAGTTCTTATGTAAGACCGGCGGATCAAGCTGTAAAAAAGGAATAAGCTGATGTGCTCAGATTCTGAGGAAAATCATGATCCAGGCAGGGTAGCATTTATCGAGGGAAATGCGGTTGAAAAGAGATCTGCGGATGAGATGACGGCCGGCACTGAGGTAAAAATAGTAGCGGAGGGTTCTGAAAAGGCTTTTGTGCAATCCTACCTCAGTGCTGAAAGGTGAGATTTTTTGATTCGATATCCTATCCCCGGCGACTGTAAATATCGAACATAAAATTTTAGTATATCAGTTTTTTATAACTGCAAAAATGTAAGCAGCGGAACAGGGTTTTGTCAAGTTTTTTTATTCATGACAACGGCTTGGCCCCCCAAGAGTTATACCATTATCGCGTCACACGCGGGTTTGCGGGAGGAGTACAATTTTTCGCGCCCGACTTACACCGCATTGGAAAGTACTTCAGCGTGCTATTTAATCCCTTTCCCTCAGCGGCAGAAATCCATATGTTTCCTCCAGGCTGAAAAGAAGCCCGTTTGCAGGAAGGAAATGTTTTCGGGCGGAATCCGGATTGGATTGCTGCCGTCCGGCCTTAAATCTGCTCATTTTCCCGGCGACAGCCTTCCTTGGCTCCGATCTGGCCGGGAGTACAGTAGCTTGCGGGCACGGAAAATGCGGACCTGTCTCAGGTTGTCGGGCAGCGGGAACAAATCGGAGAATGGGCTACGCCCGGACTTCCGGATCTATAAAGCTCGTCCGCTGGCAGGTGCAACAAAGAAAGGCCGGCTGAACAATAGCTTATCAATTAAGGCGGAGGTGAAAAATTTTATTCGACAAGCGCGCGGATGAATATGTCAGCGCCCGAAGGGTCCTGAACGGCGCCAAAATATATTACCAGTACCTTAACAAGAAAATTCTCGATGTGCTGAATCCTCCGCCGGGAACAACATTGCTGGACATATTCAGCGGCCAAAGCGACCTCGGCGCCTTGGCTCGAGATACATTCGAGGATTGTACCGTGGTGGCAGCGGATAAATATGTGGAGATGCTTCGTTTCAGCACTCTTTCCGCCAATGTCGCCAGTGATTCCGCCGCCTTGCCTTTCAAACCGGAAGCCTTCGACAATATCGTTGTCTGTGGAGGATTACATCACCTCAGGGAACAGGACTTCCCCGTGGCTTTAAAAGAGATCCGCGACTGCCTGAAACCTGGCGGCTCATTTGTAATGGCGGAGGCGGTCGATGATTCTTTTCTGATAAGTCTGGTCCGAAAGATCGCCTATCCGCGCCTGGAGGAGCTCGGCGACAGGGAGCATGACGAAACAGTCCTGACCCGGAAATTTCTCACCGGCCACTTGCAAAAGAGCGGATTTGAGATTATTTCATTCCGTTATATCGAAAATGTGGCTTATGCGGCCCTCGGACAGACTGGCCTGGTCTCGTTCACGCGCTGGCTGGCCCGCGGTTCCGGCCTGGCAAAATTGCTCGTCCGGCTGGACCGCTTCATCGAAAAATTACCATTTTCATCCCTGATCTGTTTCGGCTGTCTGGTCGAGGCGCGTAAGCCCCGCGCCTGACGCATCTGATTGTCTTTGTCCAATAAGACTTTTCAGGGCTTCAAATTAACGGATCGTTGCACTGAAGGTGTGCGAAGCCATCCACTAAATAAGGGTAAGGCAATTCTTACAGGAATGGACTATGTGTCCGGGCACGATAATTCAAGGCACAATTTCAATGTGAGTAAATTCGCTAAAGGAGCTCTGCTTTGATGGCCGAGGGTCAAAAAAGGAAGAAAGCGATTCTGTTGATCAGGATGACCGGTATTGTCATCTTTCTCTTCATCCTGTACCGACTTCAGGCAAGGCTAATTGTATCCATTCTATTGGACTCCAGGCTTTATTTCATACCCGCCATAATACTGGTCTATTATTGCCTGTTAACGCTAAAGCTGGTGCGCTGGATAAGCGTCTTTCGCTTCCAGGGATTGAGGATGGGCAAACTGGAATCCCTGAAAGCTTATGTTTACAGCTCGCTGATCGCCGCAGTGACATTCGGTCAGGCTATGGATATCCTTAAAGCCTATTCTTTGAAGAGATTCGGCACGACTGCGGACAGTGAAAAGAAGTCATCTCTCACCATAGGAGAGACCGGTGTAAGTGTAGTGATCGAAAGGCTGATGGAATACGGGCTGTTCATGCTGTTCGCGCTGGTGGGAGTATTGTTCATCCTTGGACAGCGGAATCACTCGAACTTGCTTTATTCATTACTTATCCTTATAGCCATCTATACCAGCATGACATACTTGTTTGCCTTCCACAGCGGCAAAATTTTTCAGTTCCTCGACCGTCAGGGTGAACGGGTGCCGCGCATGCTGAATTGGCTGATCCGTAATTTAAGGGGATTATTATCAGGCTTGCATCACTACCCGGCGCGGGGTCTTCTCTTTCCGCTGTTTCTTACCTTGATTTATCTTCTGGGACTGGGCCTGGCGGATTTTCTGCTTGCCGGCTGCCTGTCCATCGATATTCCGTATTTACATTTTATTTTTATTTCGCCGTTTATTTCTATCGCCAACATGCTCCCGATTACGGTTGCCGGGTTTGGCACGCGCGAGCTGGCGGTAATTTATTGTTTCAGCAATTACGGCATTTCTCCGGAGAGGGCGATCGCCTTTTCACTGGCTTATTTTTCGCTGTCCTATTTAATCCTGCTGCTGCTGGCCCTGCTGTTATTTTTACCTCAATTTTTCCACCGGGAAACCCGCGCCGCCTGAGTTCCGGGCCGGGAGATTTGATGCGGACAGGGCAGGCGGGCTCTAACCGCCGGACACCGTACTTCCGCTGATCATTCAGAAAAACAGCGCCGCTGTAAAAGGAGAATTCGACAATGCTAAGAATCATTTTCAGGCTCGGCGCCGCAGCCAGAGCTACGCAGATGATAATAATCGCTGTGGGCTATTTGACATTTGACGGAAGCCGGCTGTTCGCCGCCGCTCCGGCAGTGAAGGTCACACCACTGCGGCTCGATCAGTCGAGGCCTGCGAGATACGCCCGCTCGTTTCAAACTTCAGATGGTATCATCCATCTTCTGGGCTTTTTCCAGGTTACCGATCAGGGCCGAAAAGTGTCGGTCGAGGACATGTCCGAGCTTAAGCTGGGCCTTACAAATCTTAGCGAGGCGCAGATCAATACGATTCATGCGCGGCCGGGGTTTTTCCTGGGACTGCTGAACAAAGTCGCTCCCCGCTCGCCCGGGACATACACAGGCCGGATGTGGCGGTCGTTTGATGAGCTTAGGACAGTTCAGGAAGAAGAAACCCGCCTTATCATACCCGAAGCGGGAAAAGTCGATTTCGGGACACCGGAGCTTTGGGCCGGCCTTTTTTTCCACCGGGCGGTGGTGGAATTGTCCGACAGTTCGCTTCTGGCGGCCATGTACGGCAATTTCGAGCAGGACACCCTCCCTCCTACGAACCCCCAGAGCAAAATAGAATCCAAGTTCAAGCTGAGGGCCTTTACGGTGCGCTCGACCGATCATGGGGAAACCTGGCGCTACCTGGCGAGTGCGGCTGTGCCGGATCCCGAGCGGCCGGATGACAGCGAGGGTTTCAACGAGTGGTCGATTGTACGATTGAAGGATGGCCGTCTCCTGGGGATCATACGCACCGGGCATTTTACGCCCCTGGTTGCGGTCTGGAGCGCGGATGAGGGCCGCACCTGGACCTCCCCGATTACTCCTCTGGGGTTGGGGCCGGCCGGGGTGGACCCTTGCCTGCTCAAGCTCCGGGATGGCCGCCTGGCCCTGGCTTACGGGGAGATGGCGCAGCCGCCCGCGGATCGGCAAAGCTACTGGCGGGAGTTCGAGACTATCGGGGACCGGAGACGCCGCTGCCGTCTGGCGATCAGCGAAGACAAGACCGGGGAGAAATGGCAGACATTGGATATTTCCGATTATGACAACCGCAGCGCCTATCCTACCATATTCGAGGTGGCGCCCAATACTATCCTCTACCAGGCGGACCTGGAGCTTTGGCGAGTAGAGCTGCAGGAGTGATAGGTAGAGCGGATTGAGCAGGTGAGCAAGAAGTGAAAGAATTGGTCGGGGCGGGTGGATATGAACCGCCGGCCTCATGCTCCCGAAGTAGATTTAGGCGTTTTTCTAAACTCATTGAAAATCAAAGCTAAAGCGCATACTTCCTGCATTTGAACTCTTGCGCTCTCCTGCCATAATTGCCATATTTGAAGTGAAAAGATATGGTTTTTGCCACGTATTGTTACGGGATTTTTCTACTGATAGCCAGCTACTGGGGCTGATGCCGAATAATTGCGCGGCAGGAATAAACTTAAGAAACCTGGCATAGTGTTTGCCAAAAAGTATTGACTTGAGTGTGGAATCGTAGTAAGATTTTCTACAAGTATTGTAGAACTGAAAAAGGTGAAACTATGGCAAAAACCAGCCAAAATCAACTACGTGATCCGAATATGCTGCCATTGGCAAAAAAGACTGATATTCCAACATTTTTTGCCGATTATATAGAAAGCAGAATTTCGGGAGAAGAAGCAATCCTTACGTTTTGTAGAAGAGACTATGATCATCCCACGAAAGAAGCCATCCCTTTGGCACGTATTTATTTAACAATCCCCCATTATTGTAGATTCGGAACTCTAATCAGCGGAAACATTAAGAGAATTATTGAAAAAGGGATTATTGTAGAAGAGAACGTGAAGCATGAGAGCAATTCTTGATATGACATCGACAGCCACTACGGTGGTTTATGTTTCGAGAATGGGTACAGCGGTTTTGACGCGTATCCGACAATTGCTTATGCCCAGTTATCAAGATTGGGGGAGTGAAGGAAGTAATAAACCTTGTGCCGATATTATAGATTTGCCTCGTACAAGACGAGACTTTTTAAGACCTAAAGATATCGGGTGGAGCAGGCAGGAAACCCTCGAAACGAAAGCGAAATTAGCGGCTTTTGAAGAAGACTGGAATGCCCCTGGGATGGAAGCGTATGACAGCTTATAATCGAGGGGACGTTGTATTAGTTAATTTCCCTTATACTGACAACTCCAGAATAATATCTCGTCCTGCGTTGGTTATACAGGATGAAACAATCAATACTGGCTTTAACCAGTGGATAGTTGTACAGATTACATCAAACACAAGTAGGACAGGAATAACGAGAATACCCGTCGCAAAAACATCCACTGCTGGCCGATCAATGCGTATACTTTCCGATTCCGTTATTGTGGCTGATAAAATTGCAACCCTTGATGAAAGAGAAATAAAAAAACCAATTGGATCATGCCCGCTAATGCTACAAGTTGATCAAGCTTTAAAGACAATATTGAAACTCCTATAAAGAATTATATATATCGATATTGATAAAACCGCCTCCGGGCGGTTTTATTGTTTCTCTCCAACTCATTTTGTTCTTAAAAGACGGAAACTAAAAAGAGAGTGGGCCAGCTGGCTATATGAAGCGGCAAAAGCATATGGAGTTTCTGGTAGGCAATAGGAATAAACTGGTCGGGGCGGGCGGATTTGAACCGCCGGCCTCATGCTCCCGAAGCATGCGCGCTAACCGGACTGCGCTACGCCCCGACTCTGGACTAGCTTTTACTGGATGAGCTGTTAAAGGGTCTGAAAAATAAGGATTTTTGCCCGCTTTGGCAAGCCCTAATTTGCCCGCCGCAAACTTGTCAGCGCACCACATACTTGAATACCAGGAATCCGCCCGCCAGCAGGACCATGAAAATTACGCTCAGCAGATTGAAATAGCGGTCGATAAAACTCTTGATCACCGGGCCGAACTTTCGGATGAGTGCCGCCACCAGGAAAAAGCGCGCCGAGCGGCTCAGGACGCTGGCCACCATAAATATCCCGAAATTGATCTCGAACACCCCGGCGCCGATCGTGATCAATTTATAGGGAATCGGCGTGAATCCGGCGGTAAAGACAACCCAGAAATTATAGTTCTCATAGAGCTCGCCGACATGCGCGAAGGCCTGCGGAGTAAAGCTGGGCACATATTTGAAAAACAGCGGGCCAGCCACACCCCAGGCTGTAAAGCCGATCCAGTAGCCCGCCGCTCCGCCCAGCACCGAGGCCACGCTGCACCAGAAGGCGAAGCGGTAGGAGCGTTTCGACTGGCCGATACACATGGCAATCAGCAGCGCGTCCGGCGGGATGGGGAAAAAGGAGGATTCGGCGAAAGCATTAACAAAGAGCGCCGCGCCCCCGTATGGCGTCTCGGCCCAGTGCAGGACCCAATCATAAAGACGGCGCAGCAGTCCTTTCCGCCGCGCCGCAGCTTCCTGGATTTCAACAGACGGTTCGCTCATCCGGGCCAAGCATCCTTTCCGATCAGGGGTACGAAACGGCAGGGGTCCACCACCTGTTTCTCCAGGCCTCCGGCAGTTTTCCTGAGCAGCACCAGTTCCGCTCCCTCATGGTCTCCCAGAGGCACGGCCATCCTGCCGCCGAGCGTAAGCTGCTGCAGCAGAACCGGAGGCGGCTCGGGCCCGGCCGCCGCAATCACGATTGCCTCGAAAGGCTCGTAGCGGCTCCAGCCCAATGTCCCATCCCCGATCCGGATATTGACGTTGTAGATGTCCAAACGGTCCAGCACCTTGCGCGCCTGACGGGCCAGGGACTCGATCCTCTCGATAGTGAAGACCTGGCCGGCCAGAATGGCAAGCAGGGCTGCCTGATAGCCGCTGCCGGTGCCGATTTCGAGCACTTTTTCCCCGCCTTCCAGGGCCAGCAGCTCAAGCATCCGGGCCACGGTAAAGGGCTGGGAGATAGTCTGTCCCTCTCCGATCGGCAAGCTGGTGTTATTGTAAGCCTGCCCGGCCAGAGCCTCGGGCACGAAGAGGTGACGGGGAATTTTCCGGATGGCCGCGAGCACCCGCTCATCCCGGATGCCTTTCCCCTGCAGCTCCGCGGCAAGCCTTTCCCGTTGTTTTTCGTACAGATTCAAGCCGCCGCTCCGCGAAATAATCTCAGATTTTGCTTTCAAAGCGCCTGAACAGCTCCAGGCTCGGGTAATGCGTAAGGTCCAGGTGCAGGGGTGTCACCGAGATAAAACCCTCGGCAGTCGCCTGAAAGTCCGAGTCCGCATCTCCGTACCAGCGCGGGTCCACTCCGCCGATCCAGTAATAGACCTTGCCACGCGGGTCGGTATTTTCGATCACACTCTCGGCATAGTGCCGGCGGCCCAGCCGGGTTAGCCGGATCCCGCGCAGCTCCACCCCGGAGGGCGGCAGGTTGACATTGAGCAGCACATCTTTCGGCCAGTCCATCCGGAGAAGATTGCCGATCAGTTTGCCGAGCAATTCAAGGCACGCCGGGTCTTTCAGCCTCTCCTGATCTCCTGCGGACAGAGCCAGGGAGCGCACGCCCAGCAGGCAGCCCTCGAAAGCCCCGGCCACGGTCCCTGAATAGGTGACATCATCCCCCAGGTTCGACCCGTGGTTGATCCCGCTGAACACCGCATCCGGCAGGTGGGGAAGAAGTTTCTGCGAGGCCAGCAGCACGCAGTCGGTGGTGGTCCCATCCACGGACCAGCAGTCCGGGGCAAACTGGTTGGTCCGCAGCGGGCGCGCCAGTGTTATCGCATGGCTACAGGCGCTCTGCTCGATATCCGGAGCGGCGATTACAACCCGGCCGAGGGGCTTGAGCAGCTCGCTCAGCACCTCCAGCCCCTCCGCCCGGAAGCCGTCATCATTGGTAATCAGAAATAAATTTTCACTCAATTTGACTGAATCTTTAAAAAATTTTCACATCTTTCCCGTGGTGCGTAGAAACGAGGAGCCAATATAGAACGACCACTCCCCCGGGTCAACAGCCGCCTGATATGTCTTGCACGAATTGCCTGGCCATGAAGCTGATGATTAATCCGCCTGTCTTTCGACGCCCTTGTCCCGGGCCATGACCAGTCCGGCGATATTCGCCGTCCATTTGCGGGGCAGCAGCCGGGTCAGGAGCGAGGCGGCATAGCCGGGGCCGGGGAACACAGTCGCCTTGCGCCCCAGGCCCTCGAGGGCCAGCTTCACCATGGCCCGCGGATCGGCCAGCCCGGTGACCTGCGCATGGGCGCGGGGGGTGTTCCGTGGGTTGGCGATCTGATGGAACTCGGTATCGGTGGTGGCCGGACATAGGTTGAGCACATCGACGCCGGCGGATTTAAGCTCCGGCCGGAGGCTCTCGCCCAGCATAAGATCGAAAGCCTTGGTGGCGCTGTAAGCGGAGATCCAGGGGCCGGGGAAAAAACCCAGGACCGAGGAGACGATAATAAGCGCCCCGCGCCGGCGCTCGATCAGATCCGGAACGAACCTGCGGGCCAGCAGGGCCACAGAGGTGCAGTTGACCTCCACCATCTGCCGCAAGGCCGCCTCCTCCATCTCGGCAAATCGACCATAATAGCCGAATCCGGCATTGAGCACCAGCATGCCCGGCTGCCTCTCTCCCACCGCACCGCTGATCCAGTCGGTCGAATCCGGCAGTCCCAGGTCCTGCTCGATCACCAGCGTCTCTATCCCGTATTTTTCAATCAGCTCGGCGGACAGGGTCTCTAGACGCACCCGTCGCCGGGCGATCAGGATCAGGTTCAGGCCCTCTTCGGCCAGAGCCTTGGCGAACTCCATGCCGATGCCGGCCGAGGCGCCGGTAACCAGCGCCCAATCGCCGTAACGCTTCAGGTTGCGGCTCAAATTCCTCCTCCAGACAAACAGTTTTCAGCTTCAGAAAATGAACTGCCTCGCGGTAAGCCACCAGGTGTCTGAATTTTCAGTCGCCGGATCGGATTTTTCATTCCCCTCTCGAGTAAGGCGGGCGACCGGCCGGTCGCCCCTACACTTCCCCTATCCGTTTACCCCGGAGCAAGCTCCGGGTAATTATTTTCGATTAGACTTTGCCGTCTCGCGGTCCGGGCGACAAAACCGCTGCCCCGGCCAGTTCCGGTTTCCCGGCCCGAGAGTTTCAGAGGGACCCATAAGAGACTACAATCATCGAGTACATCCCCATGCCGGGGACGGTAAAGGCCAGTTTGCCCTCGGTCAGGCTGAATTCGAGTTTTTGCGGCTGATCCAATTCCGGGCTGAAAAGCTCCACCGAGCGGACCACCCCCTTGAACTGTGGCGTAAGCCGTGCCTCGAAAGGCGCCAGACGGTACTGCTGGTCATAGTTGACAAAATGCAGGATTGTTTCCCGGCTCTCCTTGCGGTTTAACATCTCCGCCGCGGTGGTGAGCGGCGCCCCGGCGGTCAGAGACAGGCCGCGAGGCAGGCTGGCGGCCAAGGTCTGGTAGATTTCGCCATGGTTTGACGGCAGGACCCACTGTTCGCAGGGCAGGGCCCAGCGTCCCTGAGGCGTGACCGGCAAGGCCGGGACAATTTCCGGGATATAGACCAGCATGCCCTTTTCGTAACTGCGCACTGTGGTGACCGCGGGCGGCCGCTCGAGACCCATGAGAGCCAGCAGCGGGTTGGCCGTTCGCCGCTGTCGGTACTGGTTGTAATCTGCGGTGCTGCCGGTAAAAACCAGAGTCCCGCCGGCCCGCGCAAAGGCGGCCAGACGGTCGATTATCTCCATCGACAGGCTTTCCTGCCCCGGCAGGATGACACACTGGTAGCGCTCCAGCCGGGCGGTCTGCTCATCGGAAATAATATCGAACAGAACGCGGTGCTGGATCAGCACCTGCTCGGCCAGAGTGGCGGCCACCCAGGCCGCGCCGACACTGTAGGCCATCGAGGGCCAGGAGCGCAGGACCGCGCAGTCGGTGATATTGTCCGTTCCGGTGTAATAGCGGTCATTGTACTCGCGGAAAAACTCAGCCAGCGGAGAGAACACCCGCTGAGCGTAATGGTTGTACCCGGCCCCGTGGAAACCGAAACCCTCCACGTATTTCTGGTTGCTGAAAGCCATCTGTTCGGCCAGCTCGATCCCCGGATCGCCATCCTCGCAGGCGAAATCCAGCCGGCGCGCCATTTTGTAGGAGCGAATCTCGCCGACCAGCGCGCCGGTCCGCGGGTCGAGCCCCGGAGTCATACCGTCGATATCGAAGCAGAAGAAATCGCAGTGGCCGGAGTACAAAGGATGGTAAACCGCATTGTACCAGATGCGGTTCTGGCTGTAGAGCCCCTTGAGATTGAAGCCCACCGAGATATGCGGGTTGCGGCCCTTGATATACTCGTAGTACTCGCCGCATTGGTCGGCCAGGCTGGCGCAGCGGAAAGCGATCCATTCCTGGAGCGCCGGGTCATCGATGCTGGCCAGGTCTTCGGGCCGGTTGTAGGTATCCCATTCGCTGACCTTGATCCAGTCCACGCTCGGGTAGCCGAACCTTTTCCGGACCTCCTCCTCCGTAGGGTACTTTTTCCTGAGAAAATCGTGGAACGCGGCCATGCAGCGCTCGCAGCGGCAGGACTTGGGCTCGGCCTGGAGCAGGTAATTGTCAAAAAAGAACTGGTCGGTTTTCACCGAGTCGATGCCGATATCCAGCACGCGTTTGATATAGTTGCGGTAGGCCGGCTCATTGGGGCAGGCGAAGTGGCGGAAGGTCTGGGTATCGACGATATAAGGGACCGGCCGGCCGTACTGGTCCCGCTGCTCCCAATTGACTGCCTCCGGGGTTTCGCGGTAAAAAGTTTCGATGAACATCGTGCCGCCCACATACAGGCTCACTTTCATCCCCAGCCCGTGCATCAGACCGGCGGCTTTCATGCTCTTGCGGATCTCCGGCATCTCGAACTGCAGGCCGAAGCCTTTGTAGAAATGGAGCCGCTCGTAGCGCGCGCCCAGTCCGGCCAGGAGCCGCAGGTTCGCCGGCGAATCCTGCCGGCCGTAGCGGCCGGGCCAGTCCTCAGCACCGCCGCCTTTGCGCTGAGTGAACTGCAAGGGCTCATGGCTGGGCCAGACCGCATTTTCGGCCATTTTCTGTTTTTCGAGGGTGCTTTTTTCAAACCTCGAGAGGCCTTGCAGGGGCAAATGGAAGCCGAACAGCACAGCGGCGGACAGCAGTAATAATTTTCGATCCATGGCTCCTCCAGCATCTCCGGCCTGTGCGGCCTGGTGTATTACCGGGTGTTGCCGGAAAGATGAGTGATAGGGTTCCGGAGGGGCGTTGAAAAATGAATTCAGCGTCCCGCTAAACTGTTTAAAAAGATAACGGCTCACGGTGAAATTGCAAGGCAGGCCGTCGCGCCACCCTGTGCGAATACTGGGAAACCTTGCTCCGATATTAGCGTTAAATGCTTGACAATATAGTTTCAAACCCGAATATTTTCCCGGTTAATAATATATTCCAGCCAGTTTTCTCCAGACATACCCAAGGCCTCGAATTGTCAGCTCGATGCCTTTCCGATAATAAAGTCAGCCCATCGTTTTCAACCTTGCTCGCAACAAAATCACAGCCTGATTTTACCGAGGAGACGAATTTATGGACAGGCTCGACAAGAACATATCCCGCCGGGAATTCATCCGGCATTCCACGGTATCCGCGGCGGCCCTGGGGGCCGCGGCTATGGCCGGGTCCTACTCCGCGCTGGCGGCTCAGCAGAAGATCAAGAAAGTGCGCATGGCGCTGGTCGGGACCGGGATCCGCGGCAGCACCACCTGGGGCACCGAGCTGCTGAAAGAGCTTGGCGATTATGTGGAGATAGTGGGCCTCTGTGACATCAACCCCCTGCGGGTCGAGGTAGCCAACCGCTGGATGGGCGGCAAGATTCCCACGTTCACCGATTTCGACAAAATGCTCGATCAGACCAAACCGGACCGGGTCATGGTGACAGTCATGGACTGCTACCACGCTCAGTATGTCTGCCGGGCGATGGAACTGGGCTATGATGCAATGAGCGAAAAACCGCTCTGCTCCACTGCCGAGCAGGCCCAACAGCTAATCGACACCCAGAAACGGACCGGCCGCAAACTGGATGTCACTTTCAACGCCCGTTACGGCCAGGCCGAGATGAAAGTCAAAGAGCTGCTGTTGGCCGGCGAGATCGGCGACCTCTACTCGGTGGATTATGCCGAGTTCCTCGACCTGGACCATGGGGCCTCCTATTTCCGCAGGTGGCACGGGATCAAGCACAATTCGGGAACTCTGCTCTGCCACAAGGCCAGCCATCATTTCGACCAGCTCAACTGGTGGATCGACTCCGACCCGGTGGAGGTGGTGGCCTATGGCAGGCTGAACAAGTACGGCAGCAACAGCAGCATCCGTCACGCCAACTGCCGCCCGTGCCCCTACAAAAAACAGTGCGAGCTGTACTACGACATGACCACGGACAAAGCGTTCATGGAGCTTTACGCGGGCTGCGAAAGCGCGGACGGCTACTACCGGGATGGCTGCCTGTGGCGGCATGACATCGACATCCCTGACACCTACAGCGCCCAGATCAAGTACAAAAACGGGACCCTGGTGACTTACAGCCTCAACGCCACTGTACCCTTCGAGGGGCAGTTGGTCGTTTTCAACGGGAGCAAGGGCCGGATCGACCTGCGCAACTACAACACGCAGCCCTGGACTGTCCCCTACGAGTCCGAGCTGCGGCTGACCCGCAATTTCAAGGGCTCGGAGCTGGTCAAGCTGGAGCGCCAGGCCGGCGAATTCTTCGAGCACGGCGGCGCGGACAGCCGGATCAAACAAATGATTTTCAAGCCCGGCATGCCAGACCCGCTGGGCCAGCTTGCCGGGATGCGGGCCGGCCTGATGAGCTCGGGGATCGGGATCGCCGCCTATACCAGCATCGAAACCGGGCGCAGGGTGAAAATTTCCGAGCTGTTCAATATCGCCTGATCTTCACTCCTCTGGTCCGGGCGGATACGGCCCACTTGCTTACCAGATTCCGCTCCAGGATTGGGTCCGATCATTGTGATTCGGACCCTTTCCTTTTAATTTGGATAAAATTCAACTGTAACCAGGAGCGAGCATGCAAAATATCGACCGCAGGACATTTGTCAAACGCTCGGGCGGCGCTGTCGCCGCCACGCTTTCCCTGGCCTCGGCCACTCTGCTCAAAGCTCAGGGTGCGAACGACCGGATCAATGTCGGCGTAATCGGCACCGGGTCGCGCGGCTGCTACCTGATCGACCGGATGAAAAACGTTCCGGGGGTCGAGATCACGGATGTCTGCGATATCTATCCGCCCAGTCTGGCCGAGGGGCTGAAGCAAGCCGGCGGAAAGGCCCGGACCCACAAGGATCATCGCAAGCTCCTGGAGATGAAAGAGATCGATGTGGCTTTCGTGGTCACCCCGCTGGTGTATCATGTGCCGCAGTGCCTGGATGCCCTGGAGGCTGGCAAGCATATTTTTTGCGAAAAAAGCATGGGCTACACGGTGAAAGAATGCGACCGGCTGGTCGAGGCTACGGGAAAAAGCGGCAAGGTGGTGCAGATCGGCTATGGCCCGCACGATGCCAGGCAGAAAAAAATCCGCGAGCTTCTCACCACCGGCTCGATCGGCCGGGTGACCCAGATTTTCAGCCACTACCACCGCAACAGCACCTGGGAGCGCGAGGTGCCCGAGCCGGAGTGGTGGAAGCCGCTGAACTGGCGGCTCTACTGGGAGTACTGCGGCGGGCTGCTGACCGAGCTGGTGAGCCACCAGCTTACCGCGCTCAACTGGCTGCTGGACAGCCACCCGTTATCGGCTGTCGGCTCGGGTGGAGTAGACCTGTATACACAGCACGAGCGCGAGACCTGGGACCATGTGAATGTGGTCTATGATTATCCGGGCGGAGTGCGTTTAGATGCCACCGCGATCCTCTCGAATGCCCGCTACGGCTACTCGATGACCATCATGGGCACCCACGGCACGATAGTCATGGACCGCCGCGGCTCGAGGATCTACTGGGAACCCGAGACCCGTCACCTGGACAGCCTGGGAGTGAGCGCCGAGCATTTCAAGGTGCAGCTCGGCCAGTCGCTCAAGGATGACGAGACCCCCGATGAATCGCCGGGCAAGGTAATCGAGACCGGGGAGGAAGACGATCGGCGGGAAAGCATGATCGCGAATTTCTTCAACTGTGTCCGCGAAAACGGCCACCCGGCGATCGATGTCCAGGAGGGCCGCCGGAGCTCGACCACCTCACTGCTTGGCAACCGGGCGATCCGGGAAGGCCGGAAGGTCATGTGGGATGAAATGATCAATTATGGATAGAACCGCTATTTCAAATGAAGGGACC
>MFIX01000195.1 GCA_001780825.1 Candidatus Glassbacteria bacterium RIFCSPLOWO2_12_FULL_58_11
AGAACACAAATGGGCTTCCGCGTCCCGGCAATTGCCCTAGAACAATATAACTTGGATGCAAACCCGGTGAGCGCCTGCTTTCCACTGCGAGATTCAATTAACTGTGACGGCTTTTACTATGCCGCGCATGCAAAATGCTGCCGGGACAACTCTTCCGGATAGCCCGGCCTTGCCTGGTCGAATCCAATGCGTAAGGACTTTTGGCAACCACTATATTACCGGTCCGGCCGGACCGGCAGATTCCAGTTCGGCGACTTTTTTCAGACTTCCGGCAAGGTCCTCGGCGGCGATTACCACTCCCGGCGCCAGGGCTTCGCGAAGCCCGGCCAGAGGAAAATCATCGAGAAACAACCCGTCGGCATTTACCGCGCTTGACGGGACAAGGTAGTAGTCCGCTTTCGGCGCTCTTTTCAGTTCCTCCAGGATATCCCTGCCGGGCAGCAGTCCCGCGACAGTTATGGATTCTCCGAGCAGCGAATTGCGGACGACGCTGAGCTCGACTTTTCCAGGAACCCGCCCCTTGAGCCGCGGCAGCAGCCGACTGGCCAGGACCCCCGCGTACAACCTTCCGGTGGCGATCCGGCAGGTCAGTCCGGGCTTCGAGGGCAGTGGTCCGCCCCTTTTCAACAGCCGGTCCAACGAATCTATGGAGCGCCGGGTCAGCCCCACTCCGTTTTCGATTTGCGGGTAACCCTCGTACGAGCGGCCGGAGGGGATTTTCTCCCCGGCCAGCAGGTAAAACTCATCCGCGGCGAATACAAACCGGCTGCCGCGCTTGGCGCGACAGATTCTCTGCCAGCGGCGGAGGGCTCCGAGCACCTCCACGGCTTTCGCTGCGCCGACCGGCACTAGCGGGGTCAACCTCCCGCGGTGCGCGCTCAATCCCACGGGAACAACCGCCAGGGAGAGGGCGGCCGGACCGAGCCTTTCGAATTCCCGGATTGTTTCTTCAAGCACCGGCCCGTCATTGATTCCCGGGCAGAGAACTACCTGGCCGTGTACGCCCACTCCGCCGCGGGTCAGCCGCTCCAGCAGCGGCAAGATTTCCGCCCGGGCGCACCCTCCCAGCAACCGCCGGCGGATCTCCGGAGCGGTGGCATGGACCGAGATATAAAGCGGACCCAGCCCCATCCGGATGATCCGCGAGACGTCCCCGCGGGACAGGTTCGAGCCGGTTATGAAATTGCCGCGCAGGAAACCGTGACGGTAGTCCTCATCCTTGATATACAGGGAGCGCCGCAGGCTCCTGGGCAACTGGTCGATAAAACAGAACACGCAGCGGTTGCGGCACCTTTGAATCGGCGGTTCCTCGACCTGCAGGCCGAGAGAGCGCTCCGGCTCTCTCTCCAGGCTGATCAGCCGCCGCTTCCCGGATGCGGCCGCGCTGAGCAGGCTTATCCGCAAAAAAGGATCAGCGGCGTGATAATGGAAATCGATATAGTCCCGGACCGCTCTGCCGTTTATTCTGATTATCTGATCCCCGGCCCGGATGCCAGTGGCCTGCGCCGGAGAACCGCTTTCTACCCGGATTACTCTTAGCATTCTTTGATTTACTATACCTCAGAGATAAATTGCCGTCAAGAAAAACATCCCGGACCGCGCTGTACGGGAGGCCGGGGAATGTCTGCAACATGAATTATCCGGTCAATGGTGAGGGACAGCCGGCCGGGGAGCCGGGCCCGGCGTTCACTGCTCCGGCGGGAGGTCGAGGAGCCAGAGATCGTAGTTGCCGCTATGCGTGGAGGCGTAGATAATTTTTTCTCCATCCCGGGAGAAACGGGGGGACAGGGCGACAGAGGATTCGCGGGTCAAAGGTCTTTCCAATCCGCTTTTAAGGCTCTGCAACCAGATTTCACCGTTGCGCACCAAAACCAGCCGGCTTCCATCCGGACTGATATCCGCATCCTCGGCGTCCGGGTTGCTGATCCGGGCAATACTTTTCTGCTCGAGGTCGATGACACAGATTGCCGGAACGGTATCGCGGTAAGTAGTAAAAAGAAGGCTCCGGCCATCGGAGGACCAGCGCGGGAACAGCGGAAAGTCCGCGGGGCCGACCACCAGCTCAGCACCGGCGTCCGGCTGGTCGGCGCTCAGCACCATGAGACTCGTCTGCCTGCCGCTCTTGGAGATGAAGGCGAGCCGCTGGTCCACCGGGCTGAAGGCAGGCATCCACTGTGAGCCATCCTCGGAGGTAATCTGGACCGCAGTCCGGACCGCGTCGCTGACATGTACCAGCCAGAGGTGACGGCTGCCGGCGCGCTCGCTCCAGAAAGCTATCCTCTGTCCATCCGGCGACCAGGTCGGCGACATTCCCCCCTTGTAGGTGATCCGGACCGCAGCCTGATTGGCTACCGTGGCGATCCAAACCTCGGGGTCGCCGCTGCGGTAAGAGGTATAGGCTACCCGGTTGCCGGAGGGAGAAAATTCACCCTCCCAGTCGGTGCGCTCCGAGAGCGTGAACTGATCGGGCCGGATAACTACCGCCACCGAGGTCTCCGCCGTGGCGACCGGCGTTTCGCCGCTGAAGGCCCGGAGGGTGATTCGATGAGTTCGGTAGCTCAATCCCCGGTGGCTCGCGCGCAGCCCCCGGCCGATCTCCCCATCCGCATCCGAGGTCCAGACATAGCGCAGAGCGCTCTGTCCGCTATCCGGCGCGGAGGAGCTCAGCCAGCGGGCCACGAACGCCGTGTTCTCATCCGCGTAAACCGCCGCATCCCGGGCCGGCTCGACAATCTCCAGCTGACCTAAGGCGTTCCGCAAGAGCGCCGCCGGGGACAGCATCAGAAACAGAGCGATATGAAAGATACGGGCTTTCATCGAGAGGTGGAACCGGGCCTTTCCGGGTGAGTTCAGCTGTTCATCCTGAGCACTTCATTGGTGAGACTGAAATAATCCTCAGCCCCGGTGCTGTTTATCGCGTACTCGAATACGGTCTGCCCATAGCTCGGAGCTTCCCGCAGGCGGGTGTTCACCCGGATGACAGTTTCAAAAACCTTGTTCGGAAAGTGCCTGAGCAGGACTTTGTAAATTTCCTGAGACAGGTTCGTGCGCACATCGTACTGGGTGGAGAGGATACCCATCAGCTCGAGGTTGGCCCGGGTATAGCGCTTGATCTCCCGCATCAGCTCGATGGTGTGACGGGCGCCGTTGAGCGCCAGGTAATCCATGCTGACCGGGATTATGACCTTGTCCACCAAAGCCAGGGCGTTGATATTAATCAGGTTGCGGCTGGGCGCGCAGTCGCAGATCAGGTAATCCACGTTGCGCAGATCGCTCAGGGCATTGCGCATGATAAACTCGCGCCCGTCACGGCCGGCGATTGCCAGCTCGGTGGAGTTCAGCTCGCGCCCGCCCGAGGTGATCAGGAAAAGGTTGTCCCGCACCTGGTTCACCGTGGTCTTGCCGGTGCGCAAGAGATCGGAGAGGGTTTTTTCCGCATCCACTGAGAAAACCAGGCCCAGGTCGCCGTGCGGGTCGCAATCGATCAGCATCACCCGCTTGCCGCTCAGCGCCAGCCCGTGGCCGAGGTTCACCGCGGTGGTGGTTTTACCGGTACCGCCTTTGGAAGTAATAATGGCTATTTTAACCATGAAATTTCAGGATATTGACAGGTAGGAAAGACCTGAAGGAGCCGGACAAATTCAACACCTCTCGGGCGCCGGTTAACGTTTGTTTTCCTTGATCAGTTTGATCGCCTCGTTAATCTTCAGACTGGCCTTGGTTAAATCCATCGTGCCGATCTTTTCCGGCTGCTCAGTCTCTTCGATCACACGGTGCGGCTTACGGTTCAATTGGGTCTTTTTAAATTTCTGGAAACGCTTCCGGTTCAAGGCCTTTTCCTTGCCTCTCGGCTCCGGCTGGCCGACAACAGTCAGCGAGCGCGAGAAGAACAGCTCGCTGTCTCCGGAAGAGGATATCGAGCTCGTGATCTTTCCCAGGGTCCGGGGACTGGAGAGTTCCTTGGCCCGGCGGTACATCAGGCTCGCCTTGTCGGGCATCGATTTTTTATCGTAGAGAATACCCAGATTATAGAAAACTTTCGGGTTCTCCTGCTGTAACTCAAGTATCGCCTCGAAACAGGAGATCGCCAGGTCTATCTGGTCCAGCTTATTGTAGGCCTCGCCCAACATGAACAGGATATCCGGGTTCTGCTTATCCAGCTCATCCCCTCGCCGCAGAACATTCACCGCCTCGCCGTACAGGCCCTTGCGATAGAGGCTCTGTCCGAGACCCAGAAAAGCCCGGGCATTTTTCGGATTGACCGCTGCCGCTTTGCGCTGATGACGCTCCGCCTCATCGTAATGGCCCAGCGAAAGGCAAGCCGTACCGATTGTCAGCAGTACTTCCTCGTTGTCCGGCTCCACCGCTAGCACCTGGCGGAATCGTTCGGCGGCTTTGGCGTGTTTGCCAAGCTGGAACAGGCACATTCCGAGATATTTCAGACTTTCCAGATGGTTGCGGTCGAGCTGCAGCGCCCGCTCGAAGTGCGACTCGGCTTCGACGTAACGGCCGCCGGCAAACAGCTCCCGGCCTGCGGCGTACAATCCTTCCACGGGACCCGCCGTCGATTTCTGTTGAGCGCCGCCGTTCTGGGGCAGATCTAAAGAGCTCTGTTCCTGACTTGCCATTTTTTAAAAATATCTTTATTTTAAATGGTTGTCCGGATTTTTGAATATTTGCTATCAGGCCTTATCTTATTCAATTTATAGTATTTTTATTGAATTTCAACTGTTTTTATTTTACTTTGAACCCCGGGTTTATTCCGCCCGAGGATCAGCCCGGCAAAACCATGCACCGTTGGTTTTAATTTGCCAGCGGTTTTTATTATGTTGTAAGCCCTGTGCTTCAAGAGAGGAGCTGGAGTTGAAAAAGGATATTCATCCAAAATACATCAAATGTACAGTAACCTGCGCCTGCGGCAACAGTTTCGAGACTCGTTCGACAGTGCCCTCACTGCGGCTGGATATCTGTTCGGCCTGCCATCCTTTCTACACCGGCAAACAGAAGCTTGTCGACACCGCCGGCCGGGTCGAGCAGTTCAAGCGCAAGTTCGAGAAAAGCCAGATCATGCAGAAGAGTGCGGCGGAGAGAGCGGCCAAGAGCGAAGTCGCCAAGGTAGCCGCTAAGGCCAAGGCGGGTGCAAAGGGCAAGAAAGCAGCCGCGGAGAGCGAAAGCGCAACCCAGGCTTGAAAGCGGCACCGGGCTAAACTTTCGTGGCATCTGACACGGCGGGATAAATATATCCACCTCGCCGTGTTTTTGCGCTTCAGATTAGCGGAGTGCCTCATGCGGGCATTGGGCAAAGAACTGAAAATGGGCGGACAGGCGGTGATCGAGGGGGTGATGATGCGCTCGGAGGATAGCTGGGCGGTGGCGGTGCGTGCGCCCTCCGGAGAGATCGTCGTCCGGAAGCAGCCCTGGCGCTCGATTGGTTCCCGGATCAAAATACTCAAATTACCGGTCCTGAGAGGCGCGGTAATCCTGATCGAAACCCTGGTGCTGGGAGTCAAGGCCCTGAATTTTTCGGCTGAGATCGCCTCAGCCGAGGATCAGCCGCGAACCGGTGAAAAACCGGGGAAGCTCCCGGAACAGGATACGCAGAAAGAGGGCTTCTGGAAGGCTTTTGCTCTGGGCGGGACGGTCGTCTTTTCGCTTCTGGTGGGCCTCGCCGTATTCTATTACCTGCCGCTCTGGCTGACCGAAACCCTCGGTATCGCCGACCCCTTCCTCTTCAATGCCGTGGATGGAGCTCTGCGCATCGCGGTATTCCTGACTTACCTGATTATCATAGCGCAGTGGAAGGATATCCAGCGGGTCTTCGAATACCACGGCGCCGAACACCAGACAATCGCCGCCTATGAGCGCCGTCTGACGCTCGACTGGGAAAATATTCGGAAACTCAGCCGCTTCCATCCCCGTTGCGGCACGAGCTTCGTGCTGGTGCTGCTGATTATCAGCATTTTCATTTTCATGCTCTTCGGCAAGCCCGCGGACTGGGGCCAGAGATTCGCCCGCATGCTGGCGATCCCGCTGATCGGAGGGATAAGCTACGAGCTGATCAAGTTGGGCGACCGCTATCCGGAGAATCTCCTGACCCGGATCATGGTCGCCCCGGGACTGTGGCTGCAGAGGATCACCACCCGGCGGCCTGACAGCAGCCAGGTTGAGGTTGCCGCGGCGGCGCTCAACGCGGCGCTGGATAACGAAGGAAGCTCCCGGGAGGAGGCACTCGCGCTTTCGGCCTCCCACGGTTAGCCGCGCCGGGCAAACAGACCTTCTCCAGCGCCAGACTATCCTTTTAATAACATCATCCCCCCTGGAAAAATGGACGAAAAAACAAGTCAAATACTAGCCCGCTATCAGGAACTGGAACGGCTCATGTCGGAGAACGAGGTGATCGCCAATCCGAACCGTCTGAAAGAGCTGGCCATGGAACATGGGCGCCTGGCTCCGGTAGTGGAAAGCTGGTCGCGGCTGAAAAGACTCCGCAACCAGATCGCCGAGAACAAACAGATTATCGATAGCGAACCGGACACCGAGCTGGTGGAACTGGCGGCTGAGGAGCTGCGCACTCTGGAAAAGGAGGAGCGGCTGCAATGCGTCAAATTCGAAAAGCTGCTCACTCCGCCCGATCCGCTGGATTCCAAGAACATTATCATGGAGATCAGGGCCGGGACAGGGGGCGAGGAGGCGGCCCTGTTCGCCGCGGACCTGTATCGGATGTACAGCCATTATCTGGAATCGCAGAGCTGGAGGCAGGAGCTGATCTCGATGAACTACGCCGAGCAGGGGGGCCTGAAAGAAGCGATTTTTCTGATACGCGGGGAGGGAGCTTACGGCAGGCTGAAGTTCGAGAGCGGCGTGCACCGGGTCCAGCGGGTTCCGGCCACCGAGGCTTCGGGCAGAATCCATACCTCGGCGGCCACCGTGGCTGTGCTGCCGGAGGCCGAGGAAATCGACATCGTGCTTAACCCGGAGGACTTGAAAATAGATGTCTTCCGCTCCAGCGGCCCCGGAGGCCAGAGCGTCAACACCACCGACTCCGCGGTACGGGTCACTCACCTTCCGACCCAGCTCGTGGTCACCTGCCAGGATGAAAAAAGCCAGTTGAAAAATAAAAACAAGGCGCTCAGCGTCTTGCGCAGCCGCCTGCTGGACCTTAAAGTCCAGGAAGCCGCGCAGAAACGCGCCGCCGACCGCCGTCTCCAGATCGGCTCGGGCGACCGGAGCGCAAAAATCCGCACCTACAATTTCCCGCAGTCGCGGGTCACCGACCACCGTGTGGGTCTTTCCCTGCATAAGCTGGAATCGATATTGAACGGCGATCTCGACGAGCTTATCGATGCCCTGGCCGCGGCGGACCGTGAAGATTCACTGAAAAGCAGCCCGGCTGGCAAGGCCTAGATTGATCGGCTTTCAAATTCCCAAGCACAAAAAACTGCAGGGGCGATCCCGATTTTATCGGGACGTCGCCCCTGCGTTTTATTCCGGGTGTGCGCGAAGGTCCGCTGCCTCTGTTTTCGGCATATCCCGAACGATTCCGGTCAGTAATAACCGAGTTTTTTGCGCAGCGCCTCGCCGAACTGGCCGATCAGCTCCGGCACGTTCGAGTCTTTAAGCCGGGCGACCACCCTCTCCCACTTGATTCCCACCGGATTGACCTGTGGATCGCGCAAGGCGGCCATCTCTCCAATCTTCCGGCTTACCTCCCCAACCTCGGTCAGCAGCCTGCGGGTCTCGACAATCCGCTGTTCCATGGCGGCAATGAATATCTTCCCGACCTCGAGCCGCTCCGCCACGCCATGTCCCTGGACCTTGATCCTGGAGAGCATTCCGGCCAGGTAATCGGAATATTCCGGCAGGAATTTTTCCAGGGGGCTCACCACATCCGCGAAAGCGCCCGTGTAATCGGCCAGGACCAGGCTGGAGGGGATCATCTTGTCCTTGTCGAACTGCAGCAGCTCATCTCCATCCCCGAAAAAGACCAGCCCTGAATCCGGGTCGCACCTGCCGATGATCAGATTCAGCCCCGCCTCGTAACCCAGCAGCGCGGCCTGGGCGCGCACGAAACCCTCGTGCTCGTAGTAATAGTCGGAAACCTTATCCGTCGCCAGCCCGCTGATATAGGGCCGGTTGAAAAAGGCGACAGGTATGACCCCGATGCCGGGAAGCTCTTCCTCGCGTGTCAGATAGTTGACCGGCGGAGTGTTGACCCCCAGCAGGGAGAGTATCTCGCGGCGGTCAAAGGTATATTCCAGGTAGCCCGCGGCCAGCTCACGGGCCCGCTCCAGCGGATAGCCGCGGTTAAGGTAGTAAAGGATATTGCGCCAGACTTTCCGGAGGATCCTGATCTGTTCGGTAGCGTTGTTCCTTTGTTTAAGCACGGCGATAAAGACTTCCCGGTAGCTCCCGGCGGCGCGCTTTGTGCTCTGGCTTCGCATCAGCCGGCCCAGGTTTATATATTCCAGCGGCCCGTAAAAGCGGAAAAAATCCTTGAGCAGACTGGCCACGGCGTCTTCGATATGCGGGTCCCATACCACCTTGCCCCCGGTGATCCGGCAGCCCGGCAGCCAGCGGATATTCATATTGAACTCATCGCTGATCCCCAGGATCGACTCCTCGGTGGGGGGAATCTCGTTGAGCTCGGAGTAGAAATGGGTGCGCCAGGCGGGATTGTTGGGGGCATCACGCTGCAAGTCCGGCGGAACGGCGCGCCGGAAGTTCTCCAGCGCCTGCTCGAACAGTTTCCGGGCCTTTTTCTTCCTGGTCTCGGTCCAGTCCTTGCAGCTTTGCAGATATGCGGCCAGTTTCTCAAACAGGGAAAAGTCGAATGTTTCGGCAGCGACGCCGAAAAAATCCAGCTCGCGCACGTAATTCTGGTTCCGCCTGGCGTAAAGGTCCGCCACCTCGCAGACCCGGCTCCTGAATTCCTGCAGGTCGTCCAGTGATTCGATTATGGCGGCGAACTGGTCCGGGGTAATCAGCCGGCCCCCGGATTCCACTTTATAGTAGAAACGGTTGCGCGTGCCTACCGAGACCACCGACAGGTTGATTTGCCGGATAATTTCCTCGACCGTGAAATAGCGCGGTGCCATCTTCCAGCTTTCGCCGCGCAGCTTGAAAGCCCGGCGGACCTGGGGATCGCGGACCCCGGTAAAACGCAGCAGCTCGGCCGGGACGAGGTCCTCAAGCAGCTCGGCGGTGCGGAAACACTTCTCCATTTTATCCGGTATCGAGCGGATTACCACGTGCTCGCCGCGCAGGATCAGGGCCACCAGATCGTCGTAGACTTCCTGCTGCTCGCGCTCATCCAGCGGATGGCCGCGCTGCCGGCCGGATTCCTCGATAAAATCGAGGGCCAGGGCCACGTGCAGGCCCGAGCCGACAATTATGCTTCTGAAGGCGGGGAAAAAGTCCGCCATGTAATTTTTCAGGTGGCCGCGCTCATCCCTTTCCAGCGGATGCGGACCGTAGAGCGTTATCCGGTTGTATTGTTTTATTTCCATTCGTCCCTTGATATCGACCTAATAGCAGGTAAAAGCGGGAGTTCCCGGCATAGGGCACTCCCGCTGGCTGAACCGTCAAAGTTCCGGCAACTGAGAATTACAGCTATCCAGCCTGCTGAAATAATTTTGGCGGCCGGCTACATCCGCTGGTAAATATAGTACGAGATATTCTGGCGCTGATCATCCGTGACCGCCCGGGCCAGGGCTTTCTGGAAAAACTCCATCGCCGCGGCGTAGTCACCCTTCTCCTCGTGGACGATCCCGATATTCACCAGGTTGTCCGCCACCTGTGAATCGTAGCCCAGCTTTTCGGCCAGCTCGAGAGACTTCTCGAAAAAGCGCATCGCTTTTTCCGGCCGCTCCCTGATCCGGTCGATCTCTCCGGCGCTGGTGAGCACACCGCAGAGCATCTCGAAATCTTTAAGTCCCTGGGCGATCCTCCCGCATTCGGCGAAATGCTCATAGCCCTGGTCGAGCTCGCCCACCAGGTATTCGATCTGGGCCAGCTTGAACATGTTGCGCAAGCGCATACGGCTTATCTCAGCTTCGTCTTTTTTGCTCTTCGGCAGTTGCTCGAGCAGCCTGCGGTAACAGTCAATCGCCGCCTTATTGCTGAAACGGGTCGCGCACTGGTCCCCCGCGGATTCGAGATAGCGGATCGTCTTGTCGGCCTTCTCGCCCTTCTCGAAGTGGTAGGCCAGACGGTAGTGTTCATCCTCCGGCACCGCATTGCCCTCGTAAATCTCCTCGATGCACTCGCCCAACAGGCCGTGAAGCAGGGTCTTGTTGAAATTCAGCAGTGTATTGTAGCTCACTTCCGAAATCAGGACATTGGCGAACACGAAATGCTCGCCGTCCGCGCCCGCCGCCGAACCGCTTCCTTTACGGACGATCATCCGGGCCACATCGAGCTCCTCGAGGAATCCATTCACGCGGCCCAGGTCACCGCCGGCTTTTCCGTGCAGCGAGCTCAGCAGGTCCGCGCTGAATTCCATGCCGATCACCGAAGCCTCGAACAGCAGCTTGCGGACCTCCTCATCCAGCTTGTCGATCCGGGTCTGGACCATTCCGTGGATCGAATCCGGAAGCTCGACCGCGGTCTCCCGCGGGTTGACCACCCAGACCGGGTTGCCGGGCTGAACATTCTCATCCTGGACCAGCACCTCCTGATCGATCAGGGAAAAGGTGATTTCCTCGATGTAGAACGGGTTCCCGCCTGATTTATCGTAGATCAGCTGCTTGAGCTCTTCGGTAAGCACGAGTCCCTTGAGCATGCCTTCGACCATCGCGGTGCACTGCTCAGGGCTGAGCGGCTGGATTACCAGCTCGAAAAAGTTTTTTCCGGGCTGCCAGCGCCCGGAGGGTTTGTAGTCCGGACGGTAAAGGGCGACAAACAGTAAGCGCCGGACCGGATTCAGGTTCTCCATCAGAAAATCGATCAGCTCGCGGCTCAGCTCGTCGATCCAATGCAGGTCATCGAGGACCACGTACACTGCCTCTCCCTCATCACGCACCGCCGCGGCGGCCTCGAGAAACACCCGGAAGGAGGCGAAAAAAATGTCTTTCAGCTTGTCCGGCTTGATCGCCTTGATCCGCTCCGGCTCGCGGGCCACCCCCAGAAGGTAGGCCAGGTATTCCTCATACTCGGCCAGGGCTTTAACCGTCTCCTCGCGCGTCTGTTCGGGCAGGCGCGGGCAGGCTTTCAGGGTGGCGAAAAGATCATCCCATTTCTCCCTGACAGTCTCGACCGGGTCTCCCTCGCTCGCTCCCATCATATATTTCATCAGATTGACGAATAGCCAGTAGGGGGCCTCAGCGTAGGAGATTGTCTTACCTTTGAAAATAAGACCGCTTGGGCAGGGCCCGCTGGAGAAAAACTCGTGGGCCATGCGGCTTTTGCCCATGCCGCCATCCGCTTTAAGCCCCACCACCGGAACGTGCGGATGATCTTTCGAGCCGAAATAATTCTTCAGAAAGGCCTCGAGCGCCTTCCATTCGTGTTCGCGGCCCACATACTTGCGGCTTTTCGCCAGGGTCTCGCGGTCCCAGCGCTCCACGCGCTCCTTGAGCACTCCGTGGACCCGGTAAACCTTGAGTGGCTTGCTCTTGCCCTTGACCGTGATCGGCTCTAGCGCCTCGTATTCGAAGATATCTCCGGCCTGGGCCCGCGTGTTCTCGGAGATCTGGATCGTATTTACCTGGGCCGAGCTCTCCAGCCGTGAGGCGGTATTGACCGTGTCTCCCATCACCGTGAAATCCCGCTCGCCGCGGTCGCTCATCTCTCCGGCGACCACCAGCCCGGTATTGATCCCGATCCGGCAGCCCAGCTCGATCCCCTTCGGCGCAAGCAGCTGGTTGACCTGCTTCATCCGGCCGAGCATCCCCAGGCCGGCGCGGACCGCCCGCTCCGCATCATCCTCGCTGGCTTTTTTCGCGCCGAAGAGGGCCATGATGCAATCGCCGATGTATTTGTCGATCATCCCGCCGTAGCGCACTATCTCGCCGGTGAGCACCTTGAACACATTGTTGATGATCTGGGTCACCTCTTCGGGATCCAGCTTTTCGGACATCGAGGTGAAGCCTTTGATATCGAGGAACAGGACTGTCACATTGCGGCGCTCGCCTTTCTTGAGCTTGATAGTCTCGCCCCCGGCTTTCTCCCGCCCGGTAAAGAGCCGGTCCAGATCGGTCTGGAGAAGTTGTGACCACTCATCAGCCATAAAGGACTCCTTAAATGGTTAGTTCAAGCGCGCGGCGCTGGTTCTTTCAATTTGCTATTTTCGAAAAAACCAGCTCAATAAGTGATATAAGAACAAGAATTCAGAAGACAGAAGTCAGAATTTATTATTTCTTTTGAATAATCCGCTTACCTAAAACATTCATAATGCAGCGTGCGCCCGGCATTCCAAGCAGGGCACGCAAGAAATTAATCAGTGCCGTTCTTTGTAGGGGCGACGCATGCGTCGCCCTTAAATTCCATCCCGGAAAGGCACGGAGTTCCGCTGTTCCCGCCCTCAATCTTTCAGCGCGCAGAGCTCGGCGCACATTGTGCACAGCTTCGCGTCCTTGGGCTGACTCGAGCCCCGGACCTTCCGGGCCAGCGCGGGATCGATGGCCAGCTCGTACATCCGCTCCCAGTCCAGCTTTTTCCGGGCCCGGCTCATCTCTAGGTCCCACTGCGCGGCCCCCGGCAGCCCCTTGGCGATATCGGCGGCATGGGCCGCGATCCGAACGGTGATCACCCCGGTGCGTACATCCTCCAGCGAGGGCAGGCGCAGATGCTCGGCTGGGGTGACATAGCAGAGGAAATCCGCCCCGTAAGCCCCGGCCAGTGCTCCGCCGATCGCCGCGGTGATATGGTCGTAGCCGGGGGCCACGTCGGTCACCAGGGGCCCGAGCACATAGAACGGCGCTCCCTTGCAGAGCTCTTTCTGCAATCGGACATTCAGCTCGATCTGGTTTATCGGCACGTGGCCCGGCCCCTCGACCATCGCCTGCACGCCGGCCCGCCGGGCCCGGTCCACCAGCTCGCCCAGGACCAGCAGCTCGCTGGTCTGGCCGCGGTCGGTGGCATCGGCAGTCGCGCCGGGTCGCAACCCATCCCCCAGGCTCAGGGTGACATTGAACTTGCCCGCGATCTTCAGGATCTCATCGTAATATGTGTAGAGCGGGTTCTCGCGGCGGTTGGTGCGCATCCAGCGCTGAAGGAACGAGCCGCCCCGGCTGACTATGCCGGTCACCCGGCCCTCCTGCTCCACGTGGCGCAGGCCCTCGAGGGTCAGGCCGCAATGCACGGTGATAAAATCCACTCCCAGCTCGCAATGGCGCTTTACCACCTCGATAAATTCCTCCTCACCTATGCCGTCGAAACTGCAGCCCCGGGACACCGCTCCGGCCGCCAGCTCATATATCGGCACGGTCCCCACCGGGACCGGACTTTCCTCGAGGACCATTTTGAGCATCCGGTCGATATCCTCGCCCGTGGAGAGGTCCATGACCGCATCGGCTCCCACCTCGACCGCGACTTTCAGCTTCTCGCGCTCCTCCTCCAGGCAGCTCGCATCGCGGCTGGTGCCGAAATTGGCATTCACCTTGGTCCGGGTTCCCGCCCCGACCGCCGTGGGACGGACCACGCCGCTGCGCCGGGTGTTTCCCAGGACCACCAGCGTGCCCGCCTTAAGGCCCGCGGCCATCTTTTCCTCATCCAGCGGCTCGTTCTCCGCCGCCCGGCGTATCATCCCGGATAGAAGCTCACTATTGTCAATTTTGACCACTTCTCTCACCCCCTGATTTATTCATGTCCCCGCTCCCGCTGCCCGCCGGAGTAGGACGAAATGTCTTTCCGCGGTGCTCTTTACAGCAGCTCTATCTGCAATTGTCCCAGACCCAGTTTGCGGATGGTCTGCAGCGCTTCCAGCGACTCCCCGGCCGGCATCTTGAATACGAGGTCCGGCTCCAATCCTCTTTTCATACAGACCTGAAAAAATTCCTTATACGGCACTTTGCTCTTTTCCAGAGGCAGAGGCCTGCTCTCCCGGTTCCGGGCATCACCGAGATAGACCAGGTACAGGTACTGGGCCAGAGCGCCGATCCAGGCGTTGATTTTCCTGCGCGAGAAAGCGAAAGCATTGGCCACGTCAAAACAAGCGCCAACCGTGCCCTGGATGGAGGTGCCTTCGATGAGCCGAAGCTGGAGCTCAGGGTCCTCCTCGAACATGTTGGCGATACACAACCGCACGCCGTGACGGTCGGCAGTCTCGGCGACCTCCCTCCAGAGCGGAAGGCCGACCTCGTACCACTGGTCCAGCACCTTGGAATGCAGCAGCGGGTTGTAGCCTGAATACAGGGTCAGGTTACGGGCGTTCAGGCTCCCGGCGATCTCCACGGTCCGCAGAAATAGCTTCCGCGTGTGCTCCCGGATAAAGGGGTCCAGGCTCCCCGGCGCGAGGTCCAGGAAAGGACCCTGCACATTGATTGCAATCTCCCTTTCCTTCAGGGTCTGGCCCAGCTTGGCGGCCATCGGCAATTCGCAGACCTTGAGTATCCAATGCGGATCGAGCACGGCGATCTCCAGGCCCAGGCCCGCCGCGGCAATCCTTTCGAGCTGCGCTGTCACCTCGGGGTAGGGCACCGAGGCAAAATATTTGATCTGCATTGCCGGGTCCTCCAGTTCAGCGCTTCGTGGCTGAAGCCGCTTTCAGCAGCCGTTTCTCGACAGTTTCGAGCGGCAGGCCGCTCAGGTGAAGGAGGCTGTCATGGAATTTTTTCAGGGATAACGGCTTTTTGGCCCTTACGCAGCAACTTTCCCGCCAGGACTCGATTTTCAGCCGCCCGATCAGCGCGCCGACCGAGGAGGTGGGCGCGGCGGCCAGCCTCTGCACCTGGTTCCAGGCCTGCTGCTCATCGATTCCGGCGCCCGCGGCCAGCCGGCTCACCGCCTCGGATTCTTTGAAGCCCTCGGTGTGCAAATCCAGGTCGATCCGGACGCGCCAGGCCGCCAAGAGCCGGTCGCGAAGGGCAAAGAGGCTCAGTCGCGGCTCCTCGAACAGGTCATGTTCGGCGGCCATGGAGAGAACGTAGTTGCACCAGCCCTCCTCGAGGACATTGCCCTGCGCGAGATAGGCCAGCCGGATCCCCGCCCGCCTTCGCCGCTGCAGCAGCGTATGCCGCCCTGGATAAAGGTCACGCAGGACTGTTACCAGGGCCTTAAACCGTGAATGCCTGGCCAGGCCGGTCCCATTTTCGCTACCCGGCGCTACGGCCCGGGGCGGGGTGATACAGAAAAATGCCCGGCTATTTTCCTCGAACAGCGGGGCCTCGATGTACCCGGCCAGCGGGATAGTCAGCCGCTCGAAAGGCGGGGTCTCGACCAGCTCCAGCTTTCCCCCCGAGGGCAGGGAAAGGAGGTCGGCCTTCCGGACCGCCTGCCGGACCTCATCAACCACCCCCTGCCAGTGAGCCAGCAGGTCGCCTACGGGGATCGCGCTTTCTTCCAGGTCCAGCTTATCGCGCCAGCTCCCGGAGCCGGCCGCTCTTTTCCCCCGGCTCTCCAGCTCGGCCTCGGCCTTCTCGAGCTCCTCGAGCGCGATCCGGCGCAGCTCAGCCGTATCGAGATCGAGATTGTGCTCCCGGCTCAGCAGGTATTCAAAAAGTTCTCCGCCCACCCCGCTGGCGCCGTTGGAGCGCGGCTGAATTTCCTCGACCAGAAATTCGAGGTAATCCTCGAAAGCTTTAAGGGCATGATCGGCGTATTTTTTGATAACATTTTCCAACTCCGGCACTTCCCCGACCAGCAGCCCGACAAGCTGCGAAAGATAATCCCTGCCGGTCGCCGCCAGCTCGACCCCGCCCAGGGTAAGGATACTGGGGATATTCTCGCCATAGCTCAAGTTCAGTTTTCCCTCGGCCAGGATGCGCGGGATTTCCCGCAGCCGATCCACGGCCCGCAGGGCCCGGTAATGATAAGGCGCGCTGCTGCGCGCCACCAGCTGGTAGATCCCGTAGAGCGCCAGCCGCGGGTAGGTGCCGGCATCCCGGTCCAGGCTCCGCGACCGCTCCTCCATGGTAACTCCCACCTCGAGGGCCGAGCGCAGCAGATTCAGCTCGACTGTCGATCCGCCCTTTTTCTGCAGGGCGGCGATCATTTCGGCATATTCTCTTTTGCGCTGCAGCTTGTTCCTGCGCGAAACCAGATCGAGCTTTTCCAGGCGGTCATCATACCGGTGGATCCCGGCAAGAGTGGCCTCCACCGGGTTTTCCATCCAGAGAAACTCCAGAATCTCATCCACCAGGCCATGGTTTTCTTTTTCCATCAACGCCCCGAACTTGAAATTTTTGCAATCAATTTTGTGCGACGGCCGGAAGCCTACAGAACCTGCACGGTAAAGCTGACCCGGGTCTTGCCTCCGGCGGGAACCTTCGGCCTGAACCTGATCCGGTCGGCTTGCAGGCGCTCGAAGGGCAGCGAATTTTCGGTAATTTTCCAGTCTCCGGGCAGAGGCTCATCGACCTCCACGGTCGCCTCCACGGTCTTGCGGTTGGTGAGCTCGATCTCCACGCTCACCTGGCGCAGGCGGTCGGACAGTTTGCGGTAATCGATCTGTTTTTCGACAGCCAGCAGGTCGAAAGCGGAGCCGGCGCGGATCGAGATTTTTTCTTCCAGCGGAGTATGGCCGATCCGGTCCTCGCCGAGGAACCAGGGCGCATCATCCCCCGAGCGCTCGTAAATCCTGATCACACCGGCCGGCAGGGGCACTCCCGGAGCGTTTTTCGCGCCGTTTTCCCACTCGAGAAGCACGCTGACCTGGCGGGGCCCCGGTGGAGAGGGCAGCGGACCGTAATAGAGGTTTCCCGCTCCCTCGAAACGGTAGGTCTTGCGCGGCGCCAGCCCGGCCGGCTGGAAAAGCTCAACCTGTTTCAGTTCGTTATTCGGCAGCGAGGTCACCCGGCCCAGGTGGTAACGGTAATACTCGAAGCCTTGTTCCGGGGTCATTTGATCGCCCATCGCCCGGGCGGCAAGCTGCGGTGCGAAGCTTTTCATGGTCATTTCCGGCCTGCCGGGCGCTGGAGGCGTCTGCACCAGGTTAAGCTCTCCGGCCACCAGGCTCAGCTCAGCCCCGTCGTAATCCGTGCCGCTGCTGTTGTTCACTGTCACCCAACCGGCGAGACGGGCCTTATCACCGCCGCCCTCGAGCGTGAGCACATAGTCGCAGCTCCAGCTAAGGCCGCGGGTCAGATAGGATACCTCGAGCGGGCAATCCCCGGAGGCTGAGGCTTTCACCAGCCAGGTCAGCGCGGGCTGAATCACGAACTCCGCGGGCACTTCGGGAAGGATAAAAGTTCCCTGCGGGTCGATCTCGACATGGTCCTCGAAGCGGATGACAGTCCCGCCGGCCAGGCTCAACAGCGTGCCGGACACTCTTTCGCGCGTGTTGGTCCGCGGGTCCAGCCGCTCGAGAGTCACCGGGCGGCCGAGGTAGCTTTCGAGCAAACGGTCTTTGGTCAACAGGTTGTACGCATAATGCTGCTCGAGCACGGTGAGACGGCCGCCGGTCTCCAGAACCAGCGAGGCGGGGATAATCTGACGGCCCACATCCTGGAAGCGGAGCTCGAAAGAGCCCCTGGCCGCGCGGAGGAGCCTTTTTTCATTGACCAGGGCCAGGTCGTTGTTATAGACCACCAGTTTCAGGCTCCGGCGGTCGGCGGCGCCGGACAGGATGGACTTGGCCGCCCCGGATGGAGTCTGGCCCGCGGCCGCGAAACTCAGTCCGGCCAGCAGAAGCAGATGAACTGAAAAAATGAGCGGAACTTTCAAGAATTTTCTCCGACAGATGCGCTTTCACCGGTAATAATCCCGGCCAAAAACCGGAATCCGCGCCCCAGGTTGCGGGCGAATTCAAAATTCTCCTTAAAAGCATGCTGAATAATTAAGGATTCCGGGCACCCAGGCTGTCAACGGCCGTTTCCAGCTAAGGAGAGCGATACTACAGAATAGAGTCCTGAACAGCACAGGATTTAATATTTATCGCATATTAGTTGAAACAGCTTGTCTTGCCCTTGGCAGCCGGAACGGCAAAAAATTTTAATCGGTCATCGAAAACTTTTTTCAGCGCCCCTCTAAAGGTATCTAAAGCCTGTGCGGATTGTCAACTTATCTGAGAGCTAAATACTCACTCAATTGGCTCAGCCGGGCATCCGGGGGATAAAGAGATCGGCGAAAACCCGGGTGAAATAACGGTCGGTCATCGTTGCCAGATAATCCCGGACTTTCTCCGGGTGCGAGGTGGTTTCGAGATACCCCTCCGAGCGGTTATTCAGGAAATGCTTGAAGATGATCGAGGTGCCAGCCTTTTTTTCCAGCTCGCCGAGGAAATGTTCGAACAGCATGCGGAAAGCATGCTTGATCCGTTGCCGCTCTTTCCGGATTCCCGGATGGCTGTAAATCTTCCGGTAATTGAATTCGCAGAGCATCCGGAATGCCTCGGACAGGTGCGGGCTGAGACGGATAATGTCGCGGTCCAGGCTGGACTCGGCGATATCCAGCACGAGAGTGTTGATGATCCGGCTGTTGCTGTCTCCCAGGGTCTCTTTCAGCTCGCGCGGAATCGAATCCTGGTCCAGGATACCCATCCGCACGGCATCCTCGATGTCTTGGCCGACATAGGCCACGCGGTCGCACATCCGGACCACGCAGCTTTCGAGTGTCGCGGGGGCCCGGTCCGGCCGCTCCCCGGCGGCGCAGAGCGCGAGGTACTCCGCGATATCTCTCTCCTGCCTTCCCCGGCTGGGCTCCAGGATGTCCCGCCCGCTCTCGCCGTCATGGAACAGCAGGCCGTCCCGGACCTGGAAAGTAAGGTTCAGTCCGCGGTTGCCGTTGGCGATCCGGTCCACATAGTAAAGCCCGTGCACATTATGCTGGAAATGGCCGATTCCGTGCTCGCGGCATAGCTCATCCAGAATGGCTTCCCCATCGTGGCCGAACGGCGGATGACCCAGATCATGACCCAGGGCCACCGCCTCAATCAGGTCGATGTTCAGCCTCAGCAGGCGGCCGACCGTGCGGCTGATCTGGGACACCTGGATCGTATGGATCGCCCGGTTGGTGATGTGCTCATCGAACTGGGAGGCAAAATACACCACCTGGGTCTTGCCCACATAGCGGCGGAAACCGCCCGAATAGAGGATCCGGTCCCGGTCGCGGGCGAACTCGCCGCGAAAATCGCGGTCTTTCAGCTCACGCCGGCGGATAGCCTTACTGTTCGGAGTGGCGAACGGCGACAGGCGGCTGTCATCCTCCTCGAGCAGGCGGCGGCTCAATTCTTTAATCTTTTCAACCGTCATATTCTCTCCCCGGGCCTCGGCCGCGCCCGGTCTCGCACATTACCGGTTTTAGTCCGCCGGGCTTTCCCGCCCCGAGGCTCCGGTTTAAGATACCAATTTCCGACCGGCTGTTCAAGAAGGTAACAGAGGTCATTTATGAACTTTCCAATTCCGGCGAGAAAAACCTTTTCCCTTGACAGGAACTGCCCGGTCGGCCTAAAGTGTACCCCGACCCGGCCTTTTCCGGCAAACCGCGCCTGCCCGCTCAGGCGCTCCCCGGCGGAGAACACTCAGCAATGCAGCAAAGCGAACAGGAAAGCGGCTTGCGCCCCAAAATCGGCCTGGCGCTGGGCCCGCTGCTTTTCCTGATACTTGTCTTCTCCCCCACCCCGGCCGGGCTTGACCCGCCGGCGATGCGGATGGCCGCGGTGGCCGCCCTGATGGCGGTCTGGTGGATCACCGAGGCGATCCCGATCCCGGCCACCGCGCTCCTGCCCCTGCCGCTGTTCCCGCTGTTGAAAATCCAATCCGCGGCGGAGACTCCTGTCAGCTACGGCGACCGGATGATCTATCTTTTTTTCGGCGGGTTCCTGATCGCCATCGCCATGCAGAATGTCGGCCTGCACCGCAGGGTGGCCCTGCACATAATCCGCGCCATCGGCGGCAGCCCCAGCCGGCTGGTGCTGGGTTTCATGGTCGCCTCGGCCTTCCTGAGCCTCTGGATCTCCAACACCGCGACAGCCATGATGATGCTGCCGATCGGGATGGCGGTGGTGCTCCAGATGTCGGATTCAGCGGACATGGACCGGGACCAGGCGCAAATTTTCCGGGACAATTTTGGCCTAGTCCTGATGCTAGGGATCGCCTACTCGGCCAGTATCGGCGGTATCGGCACACTGGTCGGCACGCCGCCGAATATCGTGATGGCCGGTTTTTTCAAGAAACTTTACCCTGCCGCGCCGGAGATAAATTTTCTCAAATGGATGGCACTCGGCCTGCCCCTGGTGATCCTGTTCGTTCCCCTCGCCTGGCTGCTGCTGATCAGAAAAGGCTCGAAAATCCCGTTAGCCCGGCTCTCTGCGTTCGACCGCCGGAAAGGCACGGACTATATCAATACGCAGCTTGCGGCACTCGGAAAGATGCGCTGGGGCGAAAAGGCCGTGCTGACGGTATTCCTGTTGACCGCTTTCGGCTGGATCTTCAGAAGCCCGCTTGACCTGGGTTTCTACCGCAGCTGGGGACTGACCGGCTGGTTCCCGCTGATCGATGATTCCTCGGTGGCGATGACCATGGGCTGTGCGCTGTTCCTGATCCCCGGGGAAAAAGCCGGAGGGAAGCGCTTCATTCTCGACTGGAAAAGCGTGCGGGAGGGTATGCCCTGGGGGATACTGATCCTTTACGGCGGCGGGTTCGCGCTGGCCAAGGGTATGGAGACGACCGGACTGGCGCTCTGGCTGGGGAGCCGGCTGGAGTGGTTCCAGCATGTGCCGGTGCTGGTAATGATTTTCTGCACCTGCCTGATGATGGCTGCCCTGACCGAGATCACCTCGAACACGGCGATCACGACAATGATGCTTCCGGTGCTCGCCCCGGCGGCAGTCGGGATGGGCACCCACCCGCTCGTGCTGATGATCCCGGCGACAATCTCGGCTAGTTGTGCTTTCATGCTGCCGGTGGCTACCCCGACCAATGCCGTGGTTTTCGGCAGCGGCTGGGTGCGGATACCGCAGATGGCCAGGGCCGGGATCTGGCTCGAGCTGATCGGCGTGGTTCTAGTCACCGGCCTGGTTTATACCCTCGGACTGCTGGTTTTCAACATCGATCCATCGGTAGTCCCGGACTGGGCCGTTAACGCGGCTACCGCGGCACATTGAATTGCCTCACAGCATGCTGCAAATTATCTGATTAAATCCCCCTGTTTCCCCCTTTGGCAAAGGGGGGCGGGGGGGATTTAAGCTTTTGTCTTTATTTTCGTATTGCATCCCCCCTGCTATCCCCGTGAAATTCTTGGCGTGAAAAAATCCGCCCCTGCCGCCGGGATTCAGCTCATTTGCAGCATCCGCTCAATCGGCTCTCTCGCCTTCTCGATTATCTCCGAGTCCAGTTTCACTTCGTAGGAGCTCAGATCACCGCGGCTATCTAGCCGGCGCAGGATATCCAGGATGCCCTCAAGAGTCATTTTGGCCATGTGCTGGCACCGCACCGAGCAGGCGGTGGAGAACTGCACGCCGGGGAACTCCTGGGCCAGGTTCGAGGTCAGCTCGCACTCCGAGGCGACAAAGGCCCGCTGAAGGGTCCCCTCGTCCACCCGACGGGCGATATCCCGGCTGATCTGGGTAGTGCTGCCGTAGAAATCGGCCTCCCGCAGGACATCCGGCTTGCACTCCCAGTGGGCGTAAATCAGCTTGTTCGGATGGCCTTTGGGCATGTCAAAGGATTTGCGCACGGCCAGCAGATCCTCAAGCGTGAATTTCTCGTGCACCTCGCAAACCGCCCCCCGCGTGTCCGAGTCGCGGCCCGGGTAAATGACCTCCTTGACTCCCTTGAGGTCCTGAGCCAGGTTCTCGGCGAACAGGATATCCGGCACGAATATTATCTTCTCCCCCGGCATCTCCCGGGCGATTTTCACCGAATTGGCCGAGGTGCAGCAGACATCGCACCGGGCCTTGGCCGCGGCGTAGCTGTTGATGTAGATCATCACCGGAACCCC
>MFIX01000196.1:0-4944 GCA_001780825.1 Candidatus Glassbacteria bacterium RIFCSPLOWO2_12_FULL_58_11
GAAGGCTTCGGCTGGTTCTGCTGGTTCGGCGGTTACCTGGGGCCGGACATGGCGGTCCGGAGCTGGCTCTATGAGGGCACTGCCGAAAGTCCGCAGACCATCCAGGCCGAGCCGGATGCGCACGACAAAGGGATCGCCGAGCACCCAGAGAAATTCCCGGAGACATTCGCCAAGGCCGGCAGAGATGCGGTCTATATCGGGCTGAACGAGTTTGTGGGCTACATGCAGGCGGGAAGGCAGGCCGAGCCTGCGCCGGGTATCGGCGAAATTTTTAACTATGACCCGCACTACTGCCAGCATTTCCGGGACAACAGCTCGAGCTGGAAGCTGGATGTGGCGGACTGGGCGCGGGAGAAAATCGGCGGTGGCAGCATCCTGGTGGATGGGAAAGCGGCGGGCAAAGTCGCCGCAAGCGGCGAGCAGGAAATCGCCATTCCGGCCGGGCTGGGCAGACACACGATCGAGATTAAATAAGATTCGCCGGGAGGGCCGGGCAGGAAAATCGTACCGTGTATGCCAAAAATTGTAGGGGCGGGTTTTAAACCCGCCCCTACGGTGGAAGCAAATAAGCTTCAGATAGAAATTATTCCAACTCACTTCAAAAAAGCCAGCAGCATATTACTTGGGCAAGGTCTCTTTCACGTTGATCTTGCCCATGGTGTACCAGCCATCCGGTCTTTGGCCGGCTATCGCCAGCTTGATTGCCGGCTTCAGGGTGCGCGGGTTAAGCACCGCCAACTCGATGTTGTACTCCCCCTCCGGCATGTCCACCGGCAGAAATATCGCGCTGTCATAGACTATATCGCCGGGCAGCCAGGTTCGCATATTGGCATCCGTATAGAAGACCTCGGTCCTTTTTTCGCCGCGCAACCGGAGCGCCACGGTGTAATCATGGTAAACCGGGGCCACGCCCTTGTTCTCCCACCAGGTGCGGAACCCGAGCTTGCCATGCGGACGCACCGCATCCGGGTAGCTGAAACGCCGCAGCGTGTAGCGATAACCCATCATTTTCAGCCAGCGGTTGATCTCAGGCCACCACTCCGGCGGTACGCCGGAGGACTTGGCGTTGAATGTGGAGATATGCCATTTGAGCGACTGGTCGATAATGTAGCGAACCTCTTTAAGGCCGTAGCCCTGACGGCCGAGCCAGCTTTTCAGGGTGCCGCAGATTTCCAGGGTGACCGGCGCGGTTTTCCAGGCCTCCGCCATGCCGAAATCGATTATACCCTCCGGATAATAGTCCCACATGTGAGTCCAGCCGCCCTGGTCCTTGGCCCAGAAGCCCAGGTCGCCCAGGCAATCCACGCGCCAGCCGACATTGCCTTTCTCGCGGCCGTACTTATTGGTCTTTTCATCGGTGAGCAGCATCACCTTGTCGGTGTGCGGGAAAGCCTCGAGGTAGGCATCCACCAGGGCTTCACGCGTGCTCTGTTTAAGCATGGAGGAGCCAGCGCCCTCGCCCCAGAATCCGACAATCGACATGTCCACCAGCTCGAGGTCCGGGTGGCCGTCGTAACGGTTGCCCAGCTCGTGCACCATCCTGGTGAAATACTTGATATACATGGGATTGTCGGCATCCACGCGCCAGCGGTCATTGGTTTTCAGCGAATCCGGCTCCTCCGGCCCGAACATCTCCCGCAGCCAGGCCGGCACATCCCGCTCCGGCCCGGTGCCATAGGGGGCGATTCGCAGCAGCAAGGTCTGGCCCCGCTCGGCGGCGGTCTTGAGCGCGTGGTCGAGCATGTCCCAGTTATATTTGCCGTTTTCCGGCTCGAGGAACTTCCAGTAAACCCGGAAATAGGCAGTGGTGGTCGCCGGGTGATCCGGGTTGGTCAGGTCGCCGTCGAACTGCTGGTATTCGATCGGGAAACCCTCGGTCCAGCCGCTGCCGCTGTTGAGCGTGTCGCCGTTGAAGCGCTGGAAGGTGTTGAAGCCGATACCGGGGTTGTTCAGCACGCTGTCGATTTCCACCGGCCGGACGACTGTCGTGTCCGGAAACTGGTCCTGCGCGAAAATCACCGGCGCCAAGAGCAAAGAAAGCGCAAAAACCAGCCCAAAAAATTTCTTCATTGTTCCTCCCCTGTTGAGATGCGAATAATAGTAATTAATACAGGCTCAGGCTAAGGCTTTTTTTCATAGACCACTTTGCCATTGAAAATCGTATATAGCACCTGGGTGGCCTGGATTTCACTTTCCGGCGCCTCGAGCAGGTCAGTGGAGAGCACCACCAGGTCGGCCAGCTTGCCCGGCTCGAGCGAGCCCTTGAGATTCTCCTCGAACGAGGCGTAGGCCGGGCCCAGGGTGTATAGCTCGATCGCGTCCTCCATAGTGAGCTTCTCCTCCGGGATCCAGCCTTCGCCCGGTTCTCCGGCGCGGTCCTTGCGGGTAACCGCGGCATAAAGCCCGTCCATGGGATTGATCGTCTCGATGGGCGCATCGGTGCCGAACGCGATCTTTCCTCCGGCATCCAGCACGCTGCGCCAGGCATAGGCGTAGCGGCAGCGCTCGTGGCCCAGACGGTCCTCGGCGAAACGCTTGTCGGTTATACAGTGCGAGGGCTGCATCGAGGCGATCACCCCCAGCTCTTTGAAACGCGGCAAGTCCTCCTTGACCAGGATCTGGGCGTGCTCGACCCGGTGACGGCTGTCGCGGCGGCCATTGGCCCGGAGCGCCGCCTCGCATGCCTCCAGCACCAGGCGATTGCCCCGCGTGCCTATTGCATGCACTCCCACCTGGAAACCCTCTTTGTCCGCCCGGATTACATCTGATTCCAGCTTCTCATAAGGCTGCACCAGTGTGCCGGTGCTCGCGGGATTGTCTTTGTAAGGCTCGAACAGCGCGGCGGTGCCCGAGCCCAGGGTCCCATCGATAAAGGCTTTCAGGAAGCCAAATCTTATCAACGGGGTGGATTCGAAACTATTTGCCAGCTCCTTGTATGTTTGCAGAGTTTCCGGATTGTCCGGCAGGGGCGGGCAGTAGTAAATGCGGGCGGTCAGCTTGCCCTTCCTGGCGAAGTCCTGCAAAGTTTCCGCGCCGCTGCCGATATGCGTGACACTGGTCACCCCCACCCGCCGGGCCATTTCGAGGGCCAGCTCGAGGTCGTTGCGGCTGTCCTCGGCGCCTTTTTTACGGTCATAGGAGCCGCGATGTTTGACCAGGCCCATCGCGTTTTCCTTGAGCACCCCGGTCGGCTCGCCGGTCCGGGGGTCGCGCACGATTTCGCCACCCTCCGGGTCGGGTGTGTCTTTGGTGATCCCGGACTGTTTCAGCACGTAGCTGTTGACCAGCATGCTGTGGCTGTCGGCCCGGTTGAGCTGCACCGGGTTGCCCGGAGAAACCGGGTCGATGATCTCTTTGGTGGGCCAGACCTTGCCGGGGACGAGCGACTGGTCCCAGCCTCGGCCGATAATCCATTCCCCGGAGCCGGATATTTTCACCCGCTCGGCCACTTTTTCGCGCATCTGATCGTAGCTGGTTATCCCCACCAGGTCGACTTTCCCCAGGGCCGAGCCAACCGAAAACAGGTGTGCATGGGCATCGTTGAACCCCGGCACCACCAGCTTTCCCTGCAGGTCGATTACCCGCGTAACGCCTTTCTCGACATATTTCGCGATCTCAGCCGAGCTTCCCACAGCCACGATCCGGTTGCCCTCGATGGCCAGCGCCTCGGCCCGCGGATGGGCACTGTCGATAGTGAGAATCTTGCCATTGGTCAGGACCAGGCTGGCGGCACCCTGGGCCGTATCTAGGGCGATAAAGAGGCTAACCGCCAGAATACCTAATAACCGAAGAATTTTTTGCATTTTGATTTTCCCTTGGTCGTTGTCGAGCAATATAAAGCTGCTATTCCCCCAGGGTTTCTTTCACCCGGATTTGACCCAGGCTGTACCAGCCATCCGGCTGAAGACCTTCGATCGCCAGCTTCACTTTCGGCTTGCGGCTGGACGGGTCCAGGAGGCCGAGCTGAAGCTCATATTCGCCCTCCGGCATATCCATTGGCAAAAACACCGCGCTGTCATAGATGTTGTCTCCCGGCAGCCAGCCGGTGATATCGGCATCGGTAAGCAGGACCTCTGTCCGATTTTCGTTTTTAAGCCGCAGGGCCAGTGGAAAGGCCCGGTAGCAGGGAGCCACGCCCTTGTTCTCCCACCAGGTGCTGAAATTCAATTTCCCATGCGGCCGGACCTCCGAAGGGCAAGTGAATTTGCGCAGGACAAAGCGGTAGCCCATGGACTTGAGCCAGCGCTCGAGCTGCGGTTTCCATTCCAGCGGGAAGGGCGAGGACTTGCCGTTGCAGGAGGATATATGCCACTTGAGCGACTGGTCGATAATATAATCCACATCCGCGGCGTCGTAACCCTCCCGGTTTTTCCAGGTCGGGAACGTTCCGCAGATCTCCAGGGCCACCGGGGACTTTTTCCAGGCATCCCGCATGCCGAAATCGACTATGCTTTCCGGGTAATAGTCGTTCATATGTGTCCAGCCGCCTTGCTCCGAGGCCCAAAATCCCAGGTCGCCCAGGCAGTCGACCCGCCAGCCGACATTCCGCCGGGAGATACCGTACTTGTTGGTCCGCTCATCAGTCAGGAGCATCACCAGCGGGGTCTTGTGGAAAGCCTCCAGGTAGGCATTGACCAGCCGCTGACGGGTGTTGTCGGAAAGCAGCTCGGAGCCGGCTCCCTCACCCCAGAACCCCACGATGCCGATATCGACAAACTCCAGGTCCGAGTGGCCATCATAGCGCTTACCCAGCTCGCGCGCCAATGCGGTTATCCCGGCGACATAGCGCGGATCCTCATGGTTGACCCGCCAGAAAGAATGCGGCAGATCCCGGCTCTCGCCGATCTCGGCGCGCAGCCAGTCGGGGATATCCTCGGGTGGATTGTTCCCATAGGGCACGATCCGCAACATCAGGGTCTGGCCGCGCGCGCGGGCGTACTTTAA
>MFIX01000196.1:4961-5752 GCA_001780825.1 Candidatus Glassbacteria bacterium RIFCSPLOWO2_12_FULL_58_11
ACCAGTTATAGCGGCCTTTTTCAGGCTCCAGGTAGCGCCAGTCGAAACGCAGGTAGGCCAGGCTTGTCGATGGGTACTCATCCGGACCGAGCTTGCGCTCGGAGATCTTATAACGGCCCGTGGAGTCCGGCCGTCGTGAAAGGTAGAGGGAGGTATTGAAACCCATGCCGGGATTAACTAGGACTTCATCCGTTTCCACCGGCCGGACCAGCAGCGTACCCTGGGCGGACAGGGTGGAGCATACGGCAGCGCTCAGGCAGGCGAGGGCCGGGATTATCCAGCGCCTGGCGGCTTTGCTCGAAACATGATGTGCGGGCAATATTAGTACCTTTCGTGAAGTAACCACCGGATGGGATAAACCATCGCCAGGTTCAAGCGCGGGACTTTCAGGCCTCTACCTCTTCGGTCCAGAACTCTCGCTGCCACTCGAAAGCTTTGAGTTCCTTCATCTGAGCCGGACTTAGCAGGTCCAGGCCGGCCACCTTGAGATTGGCGCGGAGCTGCTCGCGAGATTTCATTCCCACGATGACGGTCGAGGTGTCCGGATGGCTCAGGGTGAACAGCAGGGCCAGCTCGGCCAGCGAGCGCTCAGGGTATTTCTTCTCGCGGAATTTCTGCAGCCCGGCCACTTTTTTCACGGTGGCGAGCAGGTTGTTGCCGCGGAAAAAGTGTTTCCGGAAATCGCCCTTGGGAAAGGTGGTCTTTTCGGTAAACTTGCCGGTCAGCGAGCCCTCATCCAGAGGCACGCGGATGATCGTGGCGACATTGTTCTTTCCGCAGGGCTCGAGCAC
>MFIX01000197.1:0-3644 GCA_001780825.1 Candidatus Glassbacteria bacterium RIFCSPLOWO2_12_FULL_58_11
AGGAAAGATCTTGCTGGGCTGCGAGGTGGATCAGACGGCGCGGGCCAAAATCAGCGGCGGCGACCACAAGCTGCTGCCCCGTCCCTTTGGCTTTAACATTAATCGCCTGAATAAAAGATTCGGTGTTAATTTCGATGATCACGAGGCGCATGATACGCGCAAGGTAGAGCCCGGCCTGGGATTCACCCTCGAGCCGGGATTCTACCGTTCGGCTTACGCCCTGCGCTCCTGCGCGAACCTGTTTATCGACGGAACAAAAGTAATCTCGCTCAGCGCTCCGCTCCAGAAAAAGATCATCCCGGTGCTCGGCCCGCCGGAAATGACTGTGGAACAGGAAACAAAATAGCTTCAAGCCCTCCCGTAGTCCGGGATTTTTTTCAGCGTCCCGCCCTCCAGCGCCGACTGGTGGGCGTAGAACCCGGGTACTGTGTAGGCCAGCGCTTCGTGGACATTCACGGTGGGCTGGCGCTTTTCCAGCACCGCCGAGACAAACTCGTGGGTCAGGTGCGTGTGCGAGCCGCCATGGCCGCTCGGGTGGCGCAGGTCTTCAGGCAAAAGGTCGTAGTGGTCGGGCGTCGCGAACGTTTCGGTAATAATATTGCTCTCCGCGTAAGTATTGCGCACGATCTTCCCTTTTTCCCGCCGCGCAATCTGGGCCGGTATGTCGCCCGGCCTGGGCATGTAGAATGACATTTCCGTGCCCAGGAACTGCCCGCGCTCGGTGCCGCCGGATGCCACTTTCCAGTAAACCGCCACTCGCGCGGCATGGCCGCCGCTGGTCTTGAAGAAAGCGCTTTCGCTGTAAAAGGGATTGTTGTAAGGGTTTCCCTGCAGGGCTTTGTCTTCTTCTCCCCAGCCGATACAGGTCACCTCGGACAGCCGCTCGCCGGTCACCGGCACAATCATACCGATACAGTGGGTCGGGTAAAGCATGGGCGGGAAACCGTGACGCCATGTCGGAGTGCCGTCGGCGTTCCACCAGAGCTCCTCCAGCCCGTCATGGTGGTACTCGGCCTCGGAATAAAATATCTCGCCGAACTTCTGCGCTTTGGCCATTTCGCGGGCGCTGATAATCTCGTAGCGGTAGAAGCTGGTCTCCGCCATCATGTAGAGCATCCCCGTCTTTTTCACTGTCTCCAGCAGTTTCACGCACTCTGCCTCGCTCACTCCAGCCGGGACCGCGCTGATCACGTGCTTGCCGGCCTCGAGCGCCGCCACCGCCATTTCCACGTGCAGCGGCGCCGGGGTGAAAACCCCAACTGCCTCGACTCGCGGGTCCTTAATCAGCTCGCGGTAGTCGGTATAGGCTGTATCGCAGAGATAAGTCTCCTTGAGCGCCCGGCGGCGGTCCTCCAGCAGGTCGCAGATCGCGGTGACCCGGCAGTTCGGATGCTCGTGCCACTGGAAACCCAAGCCGAAATTGCCGCCGATTATCCCGATCCCGACCTGGCGCTCCGACTTGGGGTAAGGCGCCTTTACCTGCGCTTTGGTTTCCCGTGAGGCTAAAAGCCCGGCCGCTGCGGCCGCCGCTGCCGAGCCCAGCAGCTCTCTCCGGCTGATTTTGTTTTCCTTTAAGTCAGTGCCCAGCTTTGGACTCCGGTTCATTTTTGCCCTGCCTGTAAAGGTGACCAACAAAATTAAGAAAATTCCATTTATGAGAAGCGTCCTGGTAAGGGCACGGTGCGTCGTACTCCTACGTCGTAATCTTTTCTTTGTCTGCTCCTGGCCGGACTGCTCTAACCGCCTTCATTCCTCTGCGTTATCTTGACTATACGGTCTGGCGAACCTTTTCTCATAGGCCCCGTTTCCCTTGAGCATCCGGTTCCAATACATCAGTTCGGCCATTTTCAGGCCGATCCGCGCGACAGGCAGTTTCCAGACAGAGAACCGGACCGGCTGTGCCAGGCGGGCTGTCAGCACCGGATCGAATCCCCCCGAGCGGCCGAAAACTTGGCCCAGCTCGCGCATCCTCCGGAACAGGGCGCGGGTCATGGCCGGCGGCTGCTCCCGGATGCCCTCGCTCCCGCCTTTGATTACGGTGCCGATTAGCGGGCAGCCCAGCCGGCTGGCAAGCTTTTCCAGGTAGCGCTTGAGATTATGCGAGTGCAGCGACTCGGGAAACCCGGAGTGAATAAGAAAGCCCAGGGATGGGTTGCTCTGACGGCCGCAGAATGGCGCAAGCGCCTCGATAAAATTCTTGACCGCCCAGGGCATGCAATCCGTGTACAGCGGAAAAGCCCAGAGCGCGCATTCCGCCTCGCTGAAAGCCCTGATATGCTCTTCTAGTTCCTTCTCCCGGGCCAGGTAATGCAGCTCGTAAGCGTTGCCAGCGGTTTCGCTAAATCCTTCCAGAAAAGGCTCGAGCAGACAGGCGGTGTTGCTCGCCCGGCCCCTGGGCGAACCGTTAAAGACGGTCAAGAGCATCCGCCGCCTCCTCTGCCGGGTTGCCGGTCAAGCCCGTAAATTTCAGCTCAGACTTAAAATCTAAGGCCATTCGCGCGTAAATGTCCCGGATTAGCTCAAGATCTTCTTCATCGGTATCCGTGGCGCGCTCCAACAGCAAACCGACAGCGGGATAGCGCTCATAGCGTTTACGGTGGTGTATTTCGCCCCGGTCTATCTCGAAATACGGATGAAGCAGGGGGATCAGACGGTCGGATATTTTCTTGAGTACCGCGCTGGTAAAACCCATGATCACCGGCGAGGCGAACAGCAGCAGGTCGGAGTTGATCGCCGCCCGGCAGACTTTCTGCGAATCATCGCGGATCACACACTCGCCGGGGGTCTTGACCCAGCAGCCCCAGCAGCCCGTGCAGTGGCCGATATTCATTGCCCGCAGCTCGAATGACTTCACAACATGGCCCCGGGTCTCCAGCAGCCCCTCCAGCTCCGCCAGGTAACAGTCCAGCTCGAAGCGCCGGCTGTCCGGGCTGCCGTTCAATACGACGATTTTCATTTCCAGAATGATCCCATATAATAATAGTTTTTAAAACCTCTAACGGCCGGGCTGTATTCGTGTACCGTCTTATCCGGAAAATAATTGCCTCGCTGCCGGAGCGGAAGACTCTTGAAAATCGAAGCGGGTTGATCGCTTTGATTTTCCTTTTCGTGCTCGAAAGAGCGTTGTTTTTTTTCGCCGTTACTGTCAAAGGACTTGAATAATTGGCGCGAAAATATCACAATTTACCAGTCCCTCGCGGGGTAGTCTTAGCCCGCTGGAATCGACCCAAGCCATCGAAAGGCTGCTTAATGTCATCTACTGTACCGGTTGTCCTGGTCACCGGAGCCGGCCGCGGACTGGGCCGGGGAGTCGCCCTGGCCCTGGCCGGAGCGGGCTATTCCGTGGCTCTCAACTATGCCGCGGACTCGCGCGCCGCGCAGGAGGCGCTCGAGCTCTGCCGTAAAGCGGCTCCGTATAAAGAGCAGAAATTCATCTGCCTGCAAGCCGATATCGGCGTGGCCGGCGAGCGCAACACCCTGCTGTCCGGCACCCTGAGCGGGCTGGGAAGGCTCGATGCGCTGGTCAACAATGCCGGGGTGGCCCCTCGCGTGCGCGCGGATATTACCGAGGCCGGGGAGGAGTCTTTCGACCGGCTGGTCGCGGTCAACCTCAAAGGCCCTTATTTCCTGACCCAGGCCGTGGC